>CAMJKD010000004.1 GCA_946406315.1 uncultured Candidatus Saccharibacteria bacterium | reverse complement strand
AAATGGTACTAATACTACAATAATGCATATGCGTAAAAAGCACAAGCTTCATACCGCAACTTATTGTTGTCTCGCAATAATGTCATAGTAGATCGTTTTATTAAAATGTTACCCTGACAACAAACACGTAAGTCAATCTTTCATTTACAAAACTTTTCATGGAACAAAAGGGGTGACATTTTTACGAAACATTGACGGTAATCAGAGAAAACGCTTGCAAATTAACATATTTTCGTATATACTTATGCACACAAGGGCTCGTAGCTCAGCTGGTTAGAGCGCCTCCCTGTCACGGAGGAGGTCGCGCGTTCGAGTCGCGTCGGGCCCGCCATAAAAAATCTCCCTTTCAGGAGATCTTTTTTATACGTCTTTAAGTTTCTCTAAAAAGGCATCTAATCTATTTTCAGCTTCATTGTAATTATCCGGGAACTTCATGTAGCCATGAGCATTAATTTCCTTACCATCATCATATTTAATCTTTAAAGAAAAGCCCGAACCGTCCAGTACGCCATCATCACTTTTGTCGAAACCGTCCCACTTTACAATATTTTCCTCTTTTATAATATCCGCCAGCTCATCAAGATATTCCGCATCTATATCTTTTTCGAAATTGCTATCTTCATCACTGTTAAACCCAAAGTATTCGTACTTCAAAGAAGCCTTATTATTATCTTTTCGCGCAATCGTATATCCAACCGCTCCGCCTAAACCATAGCCTCTACTAAAAGAAAAACTAGTAATATTCCCATTTCGCACATCGTCATCAGAACCGCCGTTAGAATTATTACTATTGATTATCAAAACCGCAACAACTAATCCAATAAAAAATACAAACGCAGCTACAATAACCGTTATTATCGTTTTCTTTTTATGCTTTGTCATATATCTATAATATCAGACTAAAACATCACATTATGTGCTAAAATAAAACCAACGCGGGTGTCGTATAACGGCTATTATGTATCCTTCCCAAGGATAAGACGAGAGTTCGACTCTCTCCACCCGCACCATATGAGAGTCAGAGTCGGTTTCCGACTCTTTTTTATAAATATCATCTAGCGATAATTTTTCGCGCAATCATTATTATCCCCAGCACAATTCCCACTCCGAGAATCCCAAGACCAATAAAGCCCGCAATAATCATTGGGTAATCGTAAAACTCAATCTCATCTCGCAAATAAACATTAGTTTCATATAACTTTTCGTCACCGTTATAAATTGAGAAAACGCCCAATTTTGATCCCAACTCGACTTCGGGTGTTATTTCCTCTATGCCTTCATATTTATAGGTTAAATCCTCGCGACTCAATTCTTTATTTAGAACTACTTTCACCCCCTTTTCCGCCTTCAAATCGAGCGTTTTTTGATCGCTGTCCGTCACTGTCATCGTCCGAATAAGATCATCTTCCTTTAGAATCTCTTGCTCAATATATGTATCTTTCACATATTGATAAATCTTTTCCGTGTCTTTTATATGATTTAACGAATCTGGATTCGCACCTAGTGTAATTAAGACATAATTTACACCATTTAAATACGTATCACTCGCCAAACAACGCCCCGCCAACTGCGTATAGCCAGTCTTACCGCCAAGTATTAATGCTCGTTTTGAGAATGTCTTCTCGACCGTTAAGCTCACCGTTTTTAATTTATATTCATAAGACTGAAAGATAGTCTTAAACGTCTTATTTTTCAAAGCCGCCTGCAAAATCACTGCAAAATCCGCCGCCGTAGAATAATTATTCTCATTCATGCCGACCGGATTACTAAAATGCGTATTTTTCAGTTTTAGCTCAACCGCTTTCTTATTCATCATATCGGCAAATCCATCAATTGAACCACCCGTAGAAATCGCTAAAGCCTGTGCCGCATCCCCCGCAGAAGGAAGCAAAGTCGCATACAATAAATCTTCCACCGATACTTGCTGCCCCTCCTTCAAACCAATTGCCACGTAATCACCAAGATTGCTTACCATATCACGCGTAATAGTCACTTTTTCATCAAGCTGACGCTTTTCAAGCGTTACTAAAGCCGTCATAATCTTAGTCAGCGACGCCACAGGAAGCTCTCGTTCAGCATCTTTTGTCAATAAAGTCTTCTGGTGATCAATATCAATCAAAAGCAAAGATTTAGAATCAAGCTTTAGCTCTCGCAACACTTCTTCATTGGTTCTTATTGCAAAAACTGGCGTCGCTTGTATGGCAAAAAAGAATACTACAACAAGAAAAAAGCCACATTTACGCATATGTTTATATTTTACAACAGATTAATTAGTATAATAATAGTTAGATGCTAAAAGAAGCTATCTTTTCATACTTATAAGCCTACCCCCTCCCATTCCGTTTATGTTAAAATATAACTAACTATGCAACCAAATAATATGCAACCAGCTCCACAGCCAACCCCACCCATTCAACCGCAATCAATGCCAAACGGCTATCAGCAAGCTCCCGTCCCTTCCGTACCAAAGAAAAAATCCCATATTAGCCTATTTTTCGCAATAATATTTGCTTTACTGTCACTAGCTCTCGGCGTCATACTAGTTCTCAATTTAACTAAAAAAGCACCAGAAGTAACCACCGTCGGCAATATCGCCGTTCCGCTCTCCACTCCGCTTTCTAAAGTAGAAATTCCTGACAATTCGCCCGAAGATATTCTCAAAGATGCGCTTACTGGACGCACTTTTACTACTAACTCCGGTTATGATGAATACATTACCTTCACTAGCGACTCAAAATATGAATATTCCTACTACCGCGAACCTTCTACGGATCGCCAAAAACTGCAACCAAGTACCGAACCTGGCACCTATACCGTAAAAGACAACACTATTACCCTTAGTAATGAAGAAGTATTCAAAATTAAAGGCGATTATCTAGTAAAAGATTCCGAAAAGATTAGCAAGAACAGTAACGCTGTCTATTTCGATTCTCTCCAACTACGCAATATCGTTCAGAATATCACCGTCGCATTCAGTAATCATCTCAACACTAGCAAAAAAGCCGAGACGCCAAATTATGAAAAAATCCGTATCGACCGTTTTTACTGCCGCGCAGATTTCTCAGTTAAAAAAATGACCAATGCCGATAGCTACCTCTGCGACACAACCTACAGCTATCTATTCGATCAGGCCAAACTTGACGCTCAAATGGAAGAGGCAAAAATAACCGACTTCGCCGCTTATTGCGCTCTCGAGAATAGCCCTTACCACATCTTTCTCACAGAGGGTGGCGAGTGTAATAACGATAAGACTGTATCTACCTGGACATACACTATCGTTCGTACTGACAATATAAGTTATCAAATTACTGGCTCTTTTCGTACCATAGACGATTCCACTGAGGCCCTACCACGCTACTAGTATTGCCACATCATAGCACTTGCATAAATACGCATTTTGTGGTATAATTATACATATATGAAGCTTTCCCGCTATAAGCATACTTCCGCTTTTTCCTACGCTCTTGGCGCTACGCTGGTTTTTGAATTACTTAAAACACACACTAATGCTATAACGCGCGTCTTCCTCCGCCCCGAAATCAAACATGGCGACGATCTGAAAAAAATACTCTCCAAACTCAGACAGGAGCACATCCCCATCATAGAATCTACTAAAGCTTTCAACGTTCTCGGCGCTAAAGACAATTGCTTCATTATTGCCGAATTCAAAAAACCTTCCACTAAACTTAGCAGCACATCAGAGGCACCTCACGTCATACTCGTCAATCCTTCCGACTCCGGTAATCTCGGCACTATCATGCGCACCGCACTCGCCTTTGGCTATACAAACATTGCTATCATTACGCCAGCCGTCGACCATCTTGACCCAAAAACTATTCGCGCTTCTATGGGCGCAATTTTTCACCTCAACATCGAAACTTTCCCGTCTTTCAAAGCCTATCTGTCATCTTACGGACAACTCGACAATAATAAACGCGCCCTCTACTCTTTTATGCTCAACCAACACAGTAAAACCCTGGCAGATATAAAACCTAATAATAACTATTTCGCCCTAATCTTTGGCAACGAAGCCACCGGATTGCCAGACTCATTCGCAGATATTTCTACTACCGTTTTTATCCCTCAAACACCAATGGTTGACAGCCTAAACCTCGCCGTTGCCGCCAGTATTGCTATGTATCATTTTCTCACTTAGCGTCCGGACTTTCAGTCGAAGTTTCACCATCGCTTTCTTCGACCTGTATTTCAATTTTTTCTTGAACTTTCCCCTCGTCACGTAGCTTTTGGACATTAGCGTCCACTTTAGAAAAACGGACTGCAATCGTCTCGTAACTTACTTTGCCATCTTCTTTCGATACCAAACGCACATAGTAATAACCATCACCATTCTTCGAGACAAAGCGTTCCGATACATCGCCCTTCTTCTCCAATTTCATCGCCATCTCAGCGCGACCACCGTCTAAATTTGAAGCTTCAACCGCATTACTAGCCGGCTCATAGCTAATTAAATCATTGTTCTTTAGCGCATCTACTGCTTTTGCAAAATCATTGTTATTTGCCCGTAGAGTCTCCTCTACCTGATCTGCCGCTTTATTTGCTTCTTCATCAATCTCCACAGAAAGCTTCTTCTTAGCTAATGAGAACATCACCAATCGGCGATATTCCGACATACTTAATCCAAAATTTTCCCTCACAATACCTTCAAAAGCCTCATCGCTTCGTTTTTCACCATTGATGCTCTTATGACTATCTATGACTTCATCAATTTCACTCGCTGATACTGTCAAATTGCGATTTTTTAATTCCTCCAACACATAAGTATACATCTCGGCATCATTCAAGGCCTGACGCTTATAAAATGACTTTCGACTCTTCACTTCCTCGTTCGAATCATCCATTTTACCCTGTTGACGCTCTATCGACGTAATGCTGCCACGATAAAGCATCAGATAATCGCTATAAAGTACACTATGACCATCAATCTCCGCTACTGGCAATCTTAATACTTTCGTAAAACGAAACATTACTTCACCAGTATTCTGAGCCTTATATAACTGATACCAGCCTACGCCAATAAAAGACGCAAAAGCCACAATCGCAATACCGATAGTATAAATAACTACACGATGCTTCGCGTATTGAAAAGGATATTTAAACTTTTTACCCTTGCTTAAAATCTCATCACGGCTCTCTTCGAGATTCTGCTGCGTGATATTAAGATTTTTCTTCTTTGCACGACGTGCTTTAACTTTTTCTCTAATTTTACCCATATCTATTCTTGTAGTTGCGCGTCATGACGCGCATTTTCTATTTCATTATACACTTTTTCGGGGTGACTCACCATGCTTAGAACTAAGTCCCCTGCTCCAGTCTGGATTAAAATTGTTCCGTAGTCAAACATCGATCCAAACAGCCCAGGCACACCAAAAGACGTACTTTGAATATTCTCCAGACTCAAATCTACTACCGTCTTCTTAAATAAACCTTTTTGCCTCGTCTGTCTTAGCCTCTGATTAGTCACGACATAAAAACTAAAATACCATAGCAAATAGCTATAGCCCATCCCCAACAAACCTACTATGACTGCCCCCATCCACACAAAGACCATCATCTGATTGTCTGACCACATCAACTGCGGGAGAAACCCTATCACAGCCATAAAAATCAAGAAAAAGAGACCTTTAATCGAGGTCAGAATATGTCTCCGAAAAACATAAACAATTTCTTCATTTGCACGTTGCCCTTCAAAAGTAGTCGCCATACCTATATTTTATCATAAGCACACGTACTCATGCTGGTAGCCCAGGAGCGAGTCGAACGCACAACCTTCTCCTTAGGACGGAGCTGCTCTATCCATTGAGCTACTGGGCCAGCACCTATATTTTAACACATTCACGCACTATCTATATTGTCGCGGCAGTGGAGTTTTAAATGTATAATTCTGCAGCATTTCTTTGCTACCATCATCAGTCATTCTCAGCACATTCGTAAACTTATAGAAGTTCCTATCATCGTGATCATAAAACATAAAATCCATATCACCATTCGCCGCAATCACACAACTTAAAGTTTGCGGACCATTATCCTCCATCTCTCTCTTAACTTCAGCAGAAATATTATCATCATCCTTCATCTCTCTCTTAACTTTAGCAATGCTATCATCGTACTGAATCAAATTTCTCAAGTCACCCCTGCTATAGGTGCCATAATAAATTGATCGATCCTCCGGATGCGTATGTCCAAAACATATAATCGCACGACTGCCGTCATGCATTTTAGCTACAGCCTCTATCCTTTTTTTGAAGCTACCGACCAAACCTACATTAGCATCCGTCACCTTTTTAAAATCACATTCGTTCCACGTCAAGCCAGAGTTGTTTTTCACCGAATAGAATTCATTAAACATTACATAGTTTGTTTTTTTCGCCTGCTCGCCAATTAACACAAACGGTACTTCGACTCCTTTTTCTCGTGTAACATCAAGCATTATATCCATACGTTCCGCACAGTCATAGCTCATCAAGATACGATTATTGAGTAATTCATCGAAAATTACGTGCGGTATTGGCGTCATATCGCCAAGCCCCATCGCCTCATAAGCGGGGACAATCCCTCTCCGGTCGTCGTCTTCTCCCTCAAAACTCCTGAATACCTCCTGCAACTCCGCCTCAGCTTTTTGCTGCAATTTCGCCTCCGCCTCAGCTATTTGCTGTGGATTCTCTTCGTATGTTACCCCCGTACGCTCCCCGCCCATTTTCCTCATCTCTATTTTTCCTTATTATTAGCGCGTAAATTTCTCACTCAGAGTATGATACATTTGAATTTCTTCCGGCTTAAACCAGTAAGACACCTCAGCTTCAGCCTCCTCTGGATTACCAGAAGCATGAATTAAGTTAGGTACCGCCTCATCGTGCGCATCGGCATAGCCGAAAGAAATGTGCGCATAATCACCTCGAATCGTACCCATGTCAGCCGCCATCGGTTCGGTTGAGCCGACCATTTTACGTACCAACGGCACCGCCTCTACGCCTTCGAGTACCATTGCAATTACTGGACCAGAAGTCATAAATTTCAAAGTAATATCAAAGGTCTTCTGACCACGACGCGAAATCATTTTTGAAATACCCTCATAGTGCTGGTAGTAATGGTCTTTGTCTGGGTTTACCATCTTAGCACCAACAATCTTTAAACCAACGCGCTCAAAGCGACTTAAAATCTCACCAACAATACCACGCTGTACTGCATCTGGCTTGAATACAATCAAAGTCCTTTGTACTAATCCATTTGGGTTATTTTCTTTTGTCAGACCAATATTCGCCGCTGTTACGTTTTTTCCCGCCGCAACTTTCTCTACTGCTTTACCGATTTTCTTTTTGGCTTCTTTCTTTCCTGTCATACTTTCTCCCTTTTTTTCATTATATAACAAAAGAAGCCCACCAAGGAGTTATTATCTTTCCACGTCACTATGGAACTTTTCGTGTATCTCGCGCAAATGCGGATCTGTCACGTGCGTATAAATCTGCGTCGTAGAAATGTTTGAATGCCCCAACAGCGACTGCACCGAACGTAAATCCGCCCCGTTCATCAACAAATCCGTTGCGAATGAGTGCCTTAACGTATGTGGCGTCACGTGCTTCGTAATACCCGCCGCTCGCACATATTTGTTAATAATGCGCTCAATACTTCGGGGCGATAGGCGTCGATAATCGCCACTCGTTCCTGCAGCGGGCTGGTTCCGTGAATTATTCAAAAATAATGCCGGCAAATGGTCTTTTCGCTCGTCTAAATAATCTCGTACTGCGTCCGCTGCCGATTGCGACACAAATACCGGTCGATCTTTTTGTCCTTTTCCGCGTACCATAAATTCTCGCCGCTCCAAATTTACATGATCACGATTCAAATTCGTCAGTTCCGACACGCGCAGCCCCGTCGAAAACAATAATTCAAAGATTGCCCGATCACGCAGTCCATCTTCAGTATCCAACGGAATCTCAGCCAAAATCCTATCGATTTCGTCCACATGCAAAAACGTCACTTGCGCCCGATGCGTTCGTGGTAATTCTACTAGTACCGGATCTAATGATTTAATTCCCCGTTTTGCTAAATACTTCAAAAATCCCCTTAGCGCAATCAAGTGATAATTCTGCGTCATCACAGATAAGCCTTTTCCTCGCTCCGTCCGATAACGATTCAGCCATAACCGATACTTTCTCAACCATTCCGGCGTTATATTAGATGGTCTTAAATCATCCTCCGGATTTGATTCCTCGCTAAATTCAATCAATCGCGCCAGATATAACTCGTAGTTACGCGTTGTATAACGCGAGCGTCCGTTCTCAACCTCTAGCGATTCTAGAAAATCGTTGATTAAATCCGCTACATACATTTTAAATCGCCACCAAACTTAATATTTGCGCCTGTAGGAAAAATACTACCAAAAAACCCAGTATTAAAAATGGACCAAATGGCACCGCCTTTTTTATGCCTTTTTTCTTCATCAATAACGGCAATGAAAAAACACTACCAATAATATTTGCCGCAAATAATGCAAACATTGCTAACCAAAAATTACCCAACATAATTGCGAGCGATAGGCATAAAATCCAGTCGCCACCCCCTACCCACTTCTCTTTACTAATGCGATACATTAGATAATAGAAACCAGGCAAAATCATCAAAGCACCCGCAATGCTCAACCAATCAACTTCTCCGCCCAAACCGTAAATCATAAAAACGTCAACCCCTAAATGCATCAAAGAAATAACAGCCGCAACCGCCATCAAAACCACCGGCAATTCTCTCCACCTCACATCATACATTAATAAAACCGACCAAATCACCAAATTCACCAAAAACAACCCGTATTTCAGGCAAGCCGCAAATTCTAAGTTCATCAATTCATTCCGCCAAGGCCAACATGCAAAACTTAGCACAAAAGCACCCCCTAATCCAACTTCAGCCAAAAACTCCATCCAGCCAATCGGCTTACGGCACTTTCGACATTTTCCGCCTAACAATAACCAACTTATAATCGGAATATTATCGTACCAACGCAAGCGATACTTACAATTCATACAATGCGACCACTTTGTTTTATCTTTCTTACGCATCCGCCAAACTTGACAGCACGCAAAAGACCCTAGCGCAGCGCCCAACACAAACAAAACTATCATTACGCCAACGCTTTTCATATCTATTATATTAACACAGAAAAGAAGCCCCTTCGCAGGGGCTCCTTTATTAGGCTTCACTTATATTACAGTTATTATTGATTGTCGAAGCAACGGACCGAACCACCTTCCATGTTGTAGAAGAGAGCTATATCGCGTTTACCAGGAGAAGTCTTAGATTGATTCTCGACACCATCGCACATAGCTTTAAGAACGACATAAATCTTATGATCAACTGCGCCATTAGCAACAGTAGGAGCAACGTTAGTAACGGTACCACTACCCTTTTGTACGAAGCTATAGTTAGTACCATCTGGATCCTTAAATTCGCCACCAGAACAGCTTGGAGCTGCAGAAGCGGTACAAGTATTATCAATATAACGCTTAACGAACTGATTATCGTACGCCCAGTTGCCAGTATCATCCGTCGAGAATGGTATCTTACCACTGTTGTTTGATTGATATTGATTAACGGCGGTCAAGAAACGAGACATATCGTTTGCGCGCTGCGTATTACGCTGTGAACGCTGCATAGCAGGAAGCGCAATGAAGACCATCAAGAAAATAAGACCCGCAATTGCAAGCACCAAGACCACCTCGATGATCGTAAAGCCTTTTTTATTTTTGTTTGTCATTTTTTTGCTCCTTTTTTATTTTTGCAATCAGCAATTGCCCTTTGGCTACAGAGATACCCACTCTGTTATCGCCAATTGCAAAACTGCATTTAACTTAACTATACAAAAAGATTAAGGTAAAATCAAGCATAATTTTACAATAACATCTTTTGCCATTTTTTCTACCCAATCGAGTTGACGAGCGAGTAGATCGGGAACAGCACGCCGCCAACCAAAAGACCCGCCACAACCGCAAGCATAATCATCATCAACGGCTCAATCATCGCAGAAATCGTCGCAATCTTCTCATCAAGCTCATCTTCAAATACCTGCGCCGCCTTGCCGAGCATTTCATCCATCTTACCAGATTGTTCGCCAATCGCCGCCATCTGATACACAAGCGGCATAATATAATCTTGATCTTTCAAAGAATCCGAAAGCGTCTTGCCAGCTTGGACTTTCTCCGCCGCTGCTTCAACCTTTTCTTGCACAACCACGTTCGCCGTCGATTCGCCCGCAATATGCATCGTATCTAACACAGCTACACCTGTACTTAATAAAATCTGCGAAATACGCGAAAAACGCGCCATATATAAAATCCTAAACAAACCGTTAAATATCGGTACATTTAACTTTATAATTGCCGAAACCCTTACACCAAGCTCTGTCTTGAAAAATTGGAATAAACCCACAGCAATACCGCCAATAATAATCAACATCAACCACCAATAGCCAATTAAGAAATCCTTGATACCAACCATTATCAATGTCAAAGTAGGCAATTCTTCATGCAAATCATGATAAAGCGACTCCACGTGTGGAACCACCTCAAGCATCATATAGATAAAAACTACAATAATAACAAATAGCGTAATCAAAGGCATCGTCATCGCGCTTTTAATCTTACCAATCATTTTCTGGTCTTTTTCTTCCTGCTCAGCAATACGTCGCAAACTCTGATCTAGCGTGCCGGAAGTCTCGCCCGCCTTAATTAAGGACAAATACACTTTATCAAACACGTCAGGATGTTTACCGAAAGCCGCACTCAAAGAACGACCAGCCTCAACATCGGCTAAAATCTCCTCGATAATAGCTTTCATTGCCTTATTACTGGTTTGCTCCGATACCGTCCTCAATGACTGCGCAATCGGAAGCCCTGCCCCTACAAGCGTTGCAAACTGACGCGTAAAATTAATACGATCTTTCGATGTAACCCTATTAAGCTTACTAGCAAGACCAGTCCCCTCCTCCTTCAAACTCTCCGGTACATAGCCGCGATCCACCAGCAACTTTCCTGCCACACGCTCAGTTTCAGCCTGAATGGTACCCTTAATAATCTTACCAGTTCCAATCTCCTTCGCCTTGTAGGTAAAGCGTTTCATCCTCTAGCTAACCTCTCAAACTCTTGTAAATCAACTGCATATTCGCGCGCACTGTCGTAAGTGATTACACCAGTCTGAATCAGCTTAACCAAAGTACGGTCCATCGTCTGCATACCTTGATCAGCACCGGTCTGAATAATCGTATCGAGCTGATGCGTCTTACCTTCACGAATAACTGAACGCACTGCTGGATTTGCAATTAAAATCTCTGCCGCCACGACACGACCGCCACCGATAGCCGGAATTAAGCGCTGCGCACAAATCGCCTGTAAAATATTTGCCAACTGCGAACGCACTTGCGGCTGTTGATGTGGCGGAAATACGTCAATCATACGATCGATACTCTGAGAAGCAGAGTTCGTATGCAAAGTCGCAAACACTAAGTGGCCAGTCTCCGCAATCGTAATCGCCGCCGAAATCGTCTCTAAATCACGCATCTCACCGATCAATACTACATCCGGATCCTCGCGCAATGCCGAACGTAATGCTGCCGAAAACGAATAAGTATCATAGTGAACTTCACGCTGTACCACTACAGAACGCAAAGATTTGTGCGTAAACTCAATTGGATCCTCAATTGTAATAATATGAACAGACTTTTCACGGTTAATCTTATCTACCAAAGCCGCAAGCGTCGTAGACTTGCCTGAACCAGTTGGACCAGTCACCAAAACTAAGCCACGTGGAAAATCCGCAAAGCTCGTCACCACCGATGGCATACCAAGTTCATTTATCGACTGAATCTCGTTCGGAATTAAACGAAAAGCACCCGCTATGTTACCCTTCTCATGGAAGGCATTTACGCGAAAACGCCCTAAATCACCAAAAGAAAACGAGTAATCAAATTCTTTATCTTTAATTAAAATCTGTTTCTGATCTTCTTCAAGAGTTGCAAAAACTAAGCGTTCGACGGTCGGTTCATCCAAGTTTCCATAACCAGAAACTGGCTGCAAGGCGCCATCAATACGCAGAATTGGCGGCAAACCCACTTGCAAATGCAAGTCGCTCGCCTTCGTTCTGACGCACTCCTCCAAGAGACTCTCGATACGAATATCAGCATTCGAAATCGAAGTCTGTACTATCGACGGCGATAAACCTGGAGCTCCTGCCGCCGGAACGGTATTATTCACCTGCCCACTTTGTTCCATAACATCATTGTACTTATGTTTAGTGCAAAAATCAAATCTATTTTATACTTTGTAACCCCAAATCTACGCCACCCCACTCAACTACCGTAAACCCTTTACGCTCAGCCGACTTCAACTGTTGTTCTCTTATTTTTTTCGGCTCTTCCAATTTCTTTGTGAGCATCATAATTCTAATCATCGTATCTGGCTTAGGGGTTACCTCCATCGGCATATTCAAAGCAATTTCCGAATCTGTCGCAAAACGTATGTAATTATATTCGTTATGTTCCATCTTTGGCAGCCAATAAACAATAAACTCTTCCGCCTCTCGCTCTGTTAAACCCAAAATAGCTAGTTTATCTTCTAAAAAATGCGCCGTATCTTCACCTTTTACTACGAAACCTTCATCGTTTTCATGATAAGACGCACTCTTACCTTCCCAGTACAAACCATAATACTCACGCCCATCTTGTCCTAATAGTTTACCGCCCGGCTCGGCTGTAACTCTCCAACCAGTATCGTACTTAGGATAAGTGATTGTTAAATTCTGCGGATTGCCCAACTTTATCATCACCTCAGTTTTCTTCTCTGGATACAAATAAATCATCGGCTTTTCCGCTTTAACACACGGCATGCCGCACGGACCATCTGGCCCCTCTATTGTTTGCGGCGACTCCCGCTCTTCCCTTTCTTGCTCGGCTTTTCTAATTCCGTAAGTAATCGCCAGAACGCATACAAAAACGACCAGGCAAATAGCTACTATTATAGCCAATTTCGCGCCAGAACTCAGCTTCGTATTTCGTCTTGATTGCTTGCCCTTTTGTGTACTTTTTTCTTCACTCATATTCTTATCTTAGCATAAGCCTCTTTAATTACCTCACTCACGAAAAACAGCCCCTCTCGCCCGTCTTTTCATTATTGCTACTTTAAATATTCGTGTAATTTCTTTGTATCTTTATTCTTGCGTAATTTCGTTAGGGCTTTGGCCTCAATCTGACGAATACGCTCACGCGTTACCGAAAACTCCGCACCAACCTCTTCTAGAGTATGACTTTTACCACCACCAATGCCAAAGCGCATTTTAATAATCTTCTGCTCACGATCAGTCAAAGTCTGCAAAATTGAAGCAATTTGCTCTTTCAAAAGCTGCGTTGCCGCCGAATCTTCTGGCGATACACGATCTTCGTCCTCAATAAAATCACCCAAGGAAGAGTCATCATCTTCACCATCACGACCAACCGAAGCGTCAAGCGAAGCAATATCTTGCTTAATCTTCATTACGTACTCAATTTTCTCCGGCTCCATCCCCATCGCTTTGGCGATTTCTTCAGTCGTTGGCTCACGATTCAATTCTTGCGTCAAACGACGTTGCGTACGCAAAACTTTATTAATCGTTTCTACCATGTGTACTGGAATCCGAATCGTACGTGCCTGGTCAGCAATCGCACGCGTAATTGCCTGACGAATCCACCATGTCGCATAGGTCGAAAACTTAAAGCCTTTGTCCGGATCAAACTTCTCAACCGCCCGCAGCAGACCAGTATTACCTTCCTGAATCAAATCGAGAAAATCCAAACCGCGGCCCGAATAACGCTTTGCGATCGATACCACCAAACGCATATTCGACTCCGCCATCTTATCTTTAGCCTTTTTCTTCTCTTTCTCGGTGCCGTTAATGATTTTCTGCGCTAATTCAAATTCTTCCTCCGAAGTCAAAAGTGGAATTTTACCAATTTCACGCAAATATAATTTTACTGAATCGTCCGCTACTTCATCGTAAGTCGCCGATTCTAAGTCAATATTGAGATCTTCTTCGCTTTCCTCACCCATCTCGTCCAGCGTAGGCTCATCGAGTTCGTCATCTAAGCGTAAATCTTTGTCGTCTTCGTCCATGTCCTTCCTCGTTAATTAACACACAAAAGCCCCATGCTTTTGCAAGTTTTTGTGTTTAGAAGTTTTTGTATATTCTTGATCAATCTTATACTTCTCCTGGATGGACTACTAACAAAATAAGTCCGCTGTCCAGCTGATTTGATATTTTTATATCACAGTTCTATTTTTGACGCAACATCTTGCTCAATTTCTGCATTAGTTCACCCTCCAATTTTTCATCTCCATTTTCTTCAGCCTGGCGTATCATTCGCTCCAGCTCTTTGCGCTCTACATCTAATCGCTCCGCCTTCGCTTTCTGCATTAAATCCAACGCCTCACGCTGCAAATCTGCATCATTCCATTTCCCATATCGCTCGTCAAAAATAAAACTCAGCTCGTCGTTGTCATATTTTTTGACCTCAAAATCGCCTAAATCTACTTTGCCAGATTGCGCCAAAGCCGCCAAATTCTTTTCAACTCTACTTACAACCGTTGTATTTTTTACAACGTTAGTCTTTTTTAGCTTCTTTTTTTCTGGCTGCACCACTTTCTTTGCCCGAAATGCCTCCAAAGAAATCCCCAAGCGTTCCGACACAATTCGTTCATATTTTTCGCGCAACACCGTATCAGTCGGATCAATCTGTTCAATCAAACGTTTTGCTTCAGTCGTATATTCCTGAAAACCCTTTTCAGTCTTTAAGTTATATTTCGCTACATATTTCTCTAATAACCATTCCAAAGCCGGTCGATAATTCTGCACTGCCTCCTGCCATAATTTCGGATCTTTCTGGATTAACTCATCCGCATCTTTGCAACCATGATAATCATCGACCACAGACAAATAAATACCAAATTTCGAGGCCATCGAAATCGCTCTTTCCGCCGCTCTCACCCCTGCCTCATCGCCATCATAAGCTAAACGAATATCTTTTGTTAAACGCGCAAAACTCTTCAAGTGCATCTCCGTCATTGCCGTCCCCGCCGTCGCTACCGCCTGATTCACGCCCGCCTGATGTGATGAAATCACGTCCATATTCCCCTCTACTACCACAACGAAATCCGTTCGCCGAATTGCATCCTTCGCCTGCGAAAGTCCAAAGATATGCCGCCCCTTGTTATAGAGAATCGTTTCTGGCGTATTAAGGTATTTAGGCGATTTGTCATCTTGCTCAATAATCCGCCCCGTAAAACCAATTACACTTCCAGACACGTCCATCAACGGTACCATCATCCGACCCTTAAACAAATCCCCACCAAATCGATTTACAAGACCAGCATCTTCCATCTCTTTTGCCGTAAAACCACGCTTTTTCAGAAAATCTACTAATGCTCGCCCCGATTTTGGTGCATAGCCAATCCGAAAATTCTCAACCGTCTTTTTATTCAAATTCCGCTTATAGAACACATACTGCATAACCGTCTTATTTTTCGTCAAACAAAACTGAAAATACTTCGTTGCCAGTTCTAGACAGTCGCGCAATCTCTGCTTGTGCGCCGCTTGCTTTCGGTCATCCGAAGAATAACGCTTTAGTTCTACTCCCGCTTGCCGCGCCAACTTCTCTAAAGCCTCGCGAAAAGTGCAGCCCTCCATCTCCATCACAAACGTAAAAATATCGCCACCTTTATTACTCGAAAAATCATGCCAAATACCCTTATCTGGCGAAACCATAAAACTCGGCGTCCGATCTGTCCCCCAAGGTGAATGCCCTTTAAAATTCCTCCCAGCACGTTGTAGCTCGATGTATTGTCCAACCACATCCTCTACTGCTAACCGCGCTCGAATTTCTTCTTTCGCATCCTCCATATCAAAATTATATCATTCATCTAACAGATATACGACCCCTTGAATAGAATTAGACATATATCTAATCTCGTTTATGCTATAATGAGCATATGGACAATAAAGCATATCTTGATCAAATCGCCGTTAAAGGCAAGAACGCGACGAATAGCAGACCATTACTTAGCCCGTTGATGATTAAGTTACTGATTGCCGGCGCAATTATGCTAGTTACTCTTATTGTAGTTGCCGTTATGTTCAATAACACTAACGATAAACTTACACAATCCTATGAGCGTCTCTATCTGCGTATTACTCAATTATGTGGTACTAAAGGTCCATACAAACAATATTCAACGTTTATCAACTCTTCCGATCTAGCCGCTTACGCTAACCAACTCGAAACATCTCTCACTAATACCGCTAACAGACTTTCCCCAGTTTGGAACAGTCTCAACGTTAATAGCACCGATATTTCCAAAGACGTCAAAAACGAAGAAACTACATCTTTCAACTCTTATATGCATCGTCTCGAGGAAGCGTCCGTCAACGGTCAAATGGACTCATATTATTCTAGTTTAACCGCCAATCAAATCATGCAGCTCGAGACTCTCGAACAGCAAATTCTCAAAAAGACTAAGAACAAATCTCTCCCAGCCATCCTTGAACAATCCATTAGCGAACTCGACAAACTTTACGAGAGATTCCGCGATTTCAATAGCACGCTTGAGTAATTCAACAAAAAATATCTCCCCTAAAGGAGATATTTTTTTACTCTACGCTTTATCTAGATATTTCAAAGCTATGTCGAATCAAATCTTTAATCTCTTCATCGCTTAGCTGTCCGCTACAAATCATCTCAATACCATTCCGCCCCAAGGCGCGACTCTCCATTACGCTTTCATAGCGTCCCTGTAAAGTTTTACTTAACTTATAATCACAACGCGTCTCAATCCTTAATGGATCAGTGTCGGCTTCAATTACCAAAAAAATCTTCTCGCCTCTGGTAAATATTCTTAAACCACCATCGCGGCGCTCCGCTACGCCTTCAAATCCAAGCGCATATTTTACGATATCATCTTCCGATACCATTTCAGCTCCTCAATACTTCCCCGAATATCGTCAAGCGCACGATGATTCTCTGGCTTTGCAAAACTCCTATGCAGCGCATTCTCAAAGAATATTTTCCACGCACTCACATCAAGCATCCGATAATGCAATTTCGCATTCAATTTTGGCCATTCTCGCTCGATAAACTTGCGATCCTGATGGATTGAATTGCCTGCCAGATACACCGTACCACTAAAGTTCTTCTTAATAAACTTTAGTAATTCTTTCTCAACAATCTCTGGCGCTTTTCCGTCAATATTCTGCGCCATCAAAGCGTCAAAAGACTCGCGATTCTTTTCCCAAAATTCCCCCACCATCCGCTCGCGCATTAATTTTTCATCACATTTAACTGCTGCAGTATAGGTATCAAATTCTTTAAAATTCCAATCCGTCGCAATCGCCGCCACCTCAAGGATCCTATCCTCTTCCGGCGACAACCCCGTCATCTCCAAATCCACCCACAGCAGGCTTGCTTTTTCGGCAGTTTTTGTCATCGATTATTTCTTAATATCGAGCTTCAAAGCCTTAACGACAAAGTAAACAACAAATGCCAAAACTAGGAAGTTAATTAAATCGTTGATAAATTGCCCATAGCGCAATATCGCCGTTTCGCCAGTCGGAGTCGTACCCATCACGAGCTCTAGCCCACGAATGCCATCCGCACTACCGAGCAAAAAGCCAAGTGGTGGCATAATGATGTTATTGATTAAAGAATTAACTAGCGCACTTGCCGCTGTACCAAGCACCAAGCCAATCGCCAAACTTACTACATTCTGCTCTTTAATAAAAGCAATAAAACCCCCGCCCATGCCCTTAACTTTGCCTAAGCCAGCTTTCGCTAGTTCTTTTGTTTTAGCTTTTGTTTCAGCCATACTATTCCTCTTTTAACTTACCCTAACTATATCACATCTGTTGATTATTGACAAATTAGCAAAAGTATGCTAAAATCTATATACGCAAACTATTGCGCTCAAGTTTTTTGCGTAATTAATTAACAATACAAAGCTCTTTAAAAGATCATAGGAAAGAAAGAAAGGGGGAATTTTCCCATGAAGCAGAGAGGAAGAATCTATAACTTCAGCGACATCAAAAATGTAAGCCTAATTCCCTCAATTAGAGGATATCTGATCGTAGAAAATTACGTCATCGACAGTTTTTTCACCAAACTTCGTAGTCACAGTACAGATGTTTATGATTTTCGTCTGATCGAGCGCGACGGCGAAGTCACTACTTTGTTCTACGGTATGCTCCAGGGAGAAAATAGTAATTCTACTCCGGAGATAGCCGACGAAGTTGCTGGAAACGAGCTAAATACCTTGCTGAACGACTTTGCGTCTTCAGCTCCTAAGCAAGTTCACAGGACTAATAAGTGCGTCGTCTACCCTGATGCCAGCAATTATGCTTCACTCATAGCATGCGAATGCCGAACTGGCACCATTATCGGCGGTTGGCACAATAGCCACGGCGATAAAGATATTGCTCTACAGATGTTGGCATACTGCATGTACGCATTCGGAGCACTCAATACTGTATTGGGTCCGAAGGATCTGCTGCTTAAGGAGAAGAGCGTCGATACAATCCCTAACGACTCTCACTTTGGTAAGTATCGATCTACCGAAGCTGAACAAACCTTTCTGGCAGCCATCTGCTCCAGACCTAATCGCATGCGCAACCGCGCACTGCGTAAAGCTTGTCCCGTTTCCTAAATCCCAAATACACCCCCGCAATATTGCATTCCGCAAGCGGGGGGATTTTTCTTGCTTAAAAAAATCCGATCTTCACCGGTTTTAATTCCTCTAAAAAAGAAAGAGGGACCTTTGGCTCGAAAGCCGCAGGTCCCATAGTGTGAAACGAACACTCAGGTCTTCGTATGCTACGCAGTGTAGATGCGTTGCATGATGCTGAAGACTTCAGGCAGATGGTCGCTCAGACCGCTGATAAGTTCGGCCGTCTCATTGACGTTGCCGCTCTTACGCAATCCTTCGATTGCCCTGAAAGCCATCGTCGCCAGGCCTGGATATGTACCTTCGGAGTAAAACTTGATAGCCTCGTCACGCTCCTCTTCGGTTTCCGCCAAAAGGATGTCGTTGAGACATGTCAGACATTCCGCTTCCTCCTGCGGGCTCGCCGCAAAATGGTCGCGATAACGCTTTTTTGCCAGTCCTACCACCTTCACGCTGTCCTTGTCAGGCTTCGGTTTCTTTGCAATAACACTTGCAGCGTAAGCTTCATCATCGATATGGAATCCGCCGCGCGACATTGCCTCGCACAAACCTTCTGCCTGCTCCCTGCTTTCGCAGGTGTAGCTCTCGCCATCTACGACGAGAACGTTGCCGTTAGTACTAACGCTAACCCTACACATAAAAACCTCCGTTTCCGCTTACCCCTAGATGAGGGCAGCTGTGACTGAATTTTCCGCTATCCTCTCCAGGGAGCTCCGCAGATCCCTTCGAGCTAGCTTTCCACACTGGTACTACGCAGTACAGAAAGCTAACTCTAAGATTGGAGCTTTATGGGTCATATTTTGTTCGTATCACTTAAAGTACCTCGATAAATATTATCATCTATCGACACCCTTGTATTTTATCACACTTTTGCTAAAAAGTCAATAGCACGCTTATGCTTACATCTTTGCAGGAATCTCAATCCCTAATAAATCTAACGCTCTTGCTAGCACGAAATCCGCACGGGCAATCATCCACAAACGCGCCGAGCGCTCAACGTCCGAAGCGGACGAAATTGGCGTTTTTTCGTAGTATCTATTCAATTCTTGTGCCAATTCAAAGGCAAAACCAGCAATCTTATGCATCAGGAAACCATCCGGCATCGCCGCTACAATTGCCGGAAACGCCAACAGCAAACGCAAAATATCTTTCTCTGCCTCAAAATCGTAATCGGCAAAATCAACAGCTGTAAAATCGGCATTTTTCTCCAAAATTCTCCGCATTCGCACACAGGCATACTGACAAAACGGTCCCGATTGTCCCGTCAAGGCAAAAATCTTATCTGGGTCATACAAAATCCCCGTCTTGCGGTCGGCTACAAAATCCGAGAACTTAATTGCCCCCACTGCAATCTTCGCAATATCCTCATCAGAAATGTCAGCACCAAAATTCTCACGCACCCGCTTCTCGGCATCATTCAGCAGTTCTTCCATTAGTACCACACCTTTACGCGATGACATCTTCTCGCGCTTGCCATCTGGCCCAATCTGATCAATCATCCCAAAATTCAGATGGTAATTCTGCACCGTTAAGCCAATCTTTTTCGCCATCGCAAAGAGTTGCTCAAAATAAAAATTTTGCTCCATGCCAGTATTGATAATAATCAAATCCGGATTAAAATGCTCTACGCGGTATAGCATGCAGCCTAAATCAGTCGTCGCATAGAGCGCCGTGCCGTTACTTTTCAGCATCAACATCGGTACATCTATGCCGAATTCATCCAATCGACAAATCACCGAACCGTCTTCATTGCGTTTAAAAATACCCTCAGCAACATATTTCTCGACCGCTTTCTTTCCGGATTCCACAAACTGACTTTCACCCATCTCATATTCAGTCGAAATTCCTAAGCGCGACATCACCTCATGCATATGATTAATCGATATCTGATTAAAATGCTTCGACATCTTAACCGCTTCTGGATCTTTATTTTCCAGTTTCTTTAACCACTCTTGCGCCTCATCGGCCAATTCATGTTTTCCGGCCTTTTCTTCGGCTTTTAGATCGGCCTTCATCTGAATGTAAATATTACCTAGATCATAAACCGTCACCTTATCAAAATCTATCCCGGAACGCTTAAAACCAGTCGCCCAAATCCCAAACGGCGTGCCTACATCACCGAGATGGTTATCAGTAATCACTTTCCAGCCATTCGCTTCTAGAACCTTCTTTGCTGCCCACCCCTGTGTGCCAGGACGCAAATGGCCGACCGAATAAGGCTTAGCCATATTTGTACTCGGATACTCATCTAAGGCAACCTTGCCCTTTCCAGATTCATTATCGCCATAATGATCCGTCCAAGCATCAGTCAATTGTTTCTGTAAAGCTTTTCCAGATACAGCCACATTAATAAAACCAGGACCTGCTATTGAAAACTTAAAATCTCCGCCCTCAAGTCTCGCGATAATCTCTTCAGCAATCGTACGGGGAGCTTTACCGACCTGACGCGCCAAACGCATCGCCACATTCGTCGAATAGTCGCCCTCAATATCGCTCGGTACATCCGCGAAATCAACCACGACATCATCAACGCCGTATAAATCGTTGATAACTCCTTTGATTTGTGCCTTTAGATTATCCATAATAGCCATATTTTACCATCATCTCACCCCTGTTTCAAATTAATGCTTGACAAACTGTCTAATATTTGATATAGTATAGGTAGCCGTTGAGCTGTGTATTTTGCAGATTTAGCTATTCCGCGTAGGAAAGGTTTTTAATCCGCTAAGCAAAATAACGTAGCCGACGGTTGCTAGTCGTCCGTTATAACGGTGGGATAACCCCGCATTGACGGACCCGAATTACCTATAAGGGGAAGAATTCCCCTCGGCTCTTTACAATCTGGAGGACACCATTATGAAGATTTTGAAGAAGGTAGAAAGGTTCCTGGAACTCTCCAACATGTCTAGCCGCAACGAATCCGAGCAGAAAGAGCTCGTCTCGCTGCGCCGCATGCTGACCGCTCGCGGCCTCGATCCGAGGCACCAGACTGGGCTCAGGGAAAGGGCCATCGTCTTCGACAACATTAAACTTGTTCAGGATTACATCGAAATCGCAGAGCGCGCCGAGCACGCCGATAAGATTTCAGGCAAAGCTCAGAACGCCCTCAACGACACGATCGCGAAGCTGCGTAAGCTCGGTATTGAGAACATCAATCGCCGCAGCCTGCAGACGATTCTGAACGAGCTCAAACAGAACGCCAAGGCCGCCGATCGGCTGAAGCGTACCAAAACGACTCGTGCTCCGCACAAGTCGCCGGCAATCGATGAAGAAATATATGACGCCGACGACGAATACGATGAGGAGGACGATGTCGACGCAGCACCCGCTGAGACCGCTGCGTTTTAACATTAGCATCATTGGGGAGTAAAACCCCTTTGATCACCTCCTAATCGGTGTCTAGCCGGCTAAATGGCAAAAGACCCCAGCCCTGATGCCACCAGGGCACCACCACAAGCTCCCAAAAAGGGAGCATGGGCGGCCAGTATAACTGACCGCCCTTTTTGTAGCGTAAAACCACTGGCTAGGCCAGTGGTTCTGTATAGGTTTACCGATGAACGCATAAAAACTCCTTTTTGTTATGCTAGTTTTGTAGCCCGTCAGCTATTCACATAAACAAAAAAGGAGTTTTTATGCCTATCAATGACATCAATAGTTTAAGTCACACGAAATGGAATTGCAAATATCATATAGTATTCGCTCCAAAATACAGAAGAAGAGTATTCTTCCATAAGAAAAAAGTAGTAATAGGCAAAATATTAAGACAGCTTTGCGAATGGAAAGGTGTAACTATTCTTGAGGCTGAGACTTGTCCTGACCATGTACATATGTTGGTAGAGATACCGCCAAAGTTGTCTGTGTCTAGTTTCATGGGCTACCTGAAAGGTAAAAGTAGTACAATGCTGTACGAGCAATTCGGCGAATTAAAATACAAATATCGCAATAGGGAGTTTTGGTGCAGAGGATATTATGTAGATACTGTAGGAAAGAATACGAGCCGAATTGCTGAATATATTCAGAATCAATTGAAAGAAGATATGCTCGGCGAACAGTTAGTTCTCGGTAACGATTTAGTTTTCAAGAAAAAATAACATAACAGCTAGCAATTGACGGGCTAACTTACGCGTTCTACGCGTTGCTAAGAATAGAGGGCTATGCCCGCACAAGAAAAACCACCGGCTAAGCCGGTGGATGTTTATTCAATGTCTAAAATTATTCGCAGATTATTTACTCGCCGCGCGCATTAGTCCTTCAAATAACGGATGCGCCCGATATGGTCTACTCTTAAATTCTGGATGCGCCTGTGTCGCTACAAAGAAATCGCAATCCGGCGCCTCGACAAACTCTACCAATTTGCCATCTGGCGAAGTACCAGAAACTACCAATCCACCCTTCTCAATTTCCTTCAAAAACTTCTGGTTCACCTCGTAGCGATGGCGATGACGCTCAATTACTTTGTCTACGCCATATAATTCTGCCACCTTGCTACCTTTTACAAGCTTTGCTGGATAATCGCCAAGTCGCATTGTGCCACCTGTGCTTTCCTTACCCTTCTGACCTTCCATGATATATACTACGTTCGCATTAGCCGGCGCATCGAACTCTTCGGAGTTCGCTTTTTTAATACCCCCTCGACGCGCCGCCGCAATTACTGCCGTCTGTAGACCCAAACAGAGGCCAAGATATGGCTTGTTATGCTCTAGGCAGTACTTGCCAGCCGCAATCTTACCTTCAACACCTCGAATACCAAATCCACCCGGCACTACGATTCCATCCACAGCCGCAAAATCTTCGTCTGTTGCTTTCTCCGCATCGATCCAAACTGTATCCAACTTCACTCCAACTTTCCACGCCGCCGCCTTTAAGGCTTCCGTTACCGATAAATAAGTGTCCGTATTGTCGATATACTTCGCTACTAAGCCAATCTTGGTTTCTTTGCGCGGGTTCGATTCAATGTTTTCAACTAGCTCTTCCCACTGCGACATATCTGGATCGCCATGATCGATAAAACGCTCTAGCGGCGCCAACACGCCGCCTTTTACTGCATTAAGCGGCACTTCGTAAACCGATTTTGCGTCCGGCATCAATACAACCGCATCTTCACGCACGGCGCAGAAGGTTGCTAATTTTGCCGCCACGTGCGGTGCCTTTATCACCTTATCAACGTCCATGCGCGCTACTACCATATCTGGAATAATGCCGAACTCACGCAAATCGCGTAGTGAGTTTTGCGCCGGCTTGGTCTTAAATTCCTGCGACGTTGACAACCATGGCACATAGCAGACATGAACATATAGACAGTTCTCGCGCCCAACTTTGGTACCAAATTCTCGAATCGCCTCTACGAAATGTGAGCCCTCAAGATCCCCAATCGTACCGCCAATTTCTACAATATGCACGTCCGAACCAAAATGCTTAGCGTTATCCAAAAATGTTTGTTGCACCAAACCGGTCACGTGCGGAACTAACTGCACGGTCTTACCACCAAATTTCCCCGCCCGTTCTGCGTCAATCAATTTCTTGTACAACTTGCCCGATGTCCAAATCGAATCACCAGTCATCTCTTCATCGAGGAACCTCTCATAATGCCCCAAATCGAGATCGGTTTCCGCACCATCGTGCGTCACGAAGCATTCACCATGCTCGCGCGGATTTAATAGGCCAGCATCAACATTAAAATAAGGGTCACATTTCTGCATCGAAACTTTGAGACCCTTCGCCTTTAAAATCGCGCCGATACTTGCCGCCATGATTCCCTTACCGACACCAGAAATCACGCCCCCTGTTACAAATATATATTTCGTTTTTGTTTTCATTGGGCACCTCCTTAACTAGCCCACCGTTAAATATACACTTTTAGCATAAGCAATTTCAACACAGTCTTCAACTCCTGATTTTTCCAATTTTAGTGTCCTAATACTTGCAAATTACGCTATATATAGCGTATTAGTAATACAATCAGGCACAAACGTATCACAATGCTATAATATCTCTAATGAAATGCTTTTATTATTCCCGCTATCGCTTCTATAACGCAAACGTCAAACATGAGCTCAAATTTTTCCTCATTAGCGACATTCATTTTAGCCCCAAAGTGAGCTCCGCTAAGCTTCGTGCTATTACCGAACAGGCACGCGAAAAAGCCTCTGATTATATCCTTATCGCCGGCGATCTCGTCGATTCACTTGATTACGTTGAGAACCCTTCCGACCTTAAGCGACTTACTAGTTGGCTAGCACAACTTGGCAAAGTTGCCCCTACTCTCATTAGCTTTGGCAATCACGATTTTTACCGCAAAAACCCTGATCATAACAATATTTTCTCTAAAAAACGCCATTGGTATGCCGAAAAAAGCCAACATTTCATCGAAAACATTAACGCTATCGATAACGTCGAACTTCTCGATAATCAATCTTACGAAGACAAAAACGTCTATATCTTCGGTTTTACTCAATCGCCAGAATACTTCCAATTCGATCGCGACGAAAAACGTGGCACCACCCTACTTCACCCTGGTAGCGAAGACCTCGACATTATGCTTGCCGATATCGACGCCCTCGACCAGCAATTAATCTCAGGGTTGCCAAAACATAAGGTCAAAATTGCCCTCGTCCATTCCCCCGTTTATCTCTCTGATTCAGAAGTCGCTGCAAAATTATATGAATTTGACTATTTTATATCTGGTCATATGCACGATGGTCTCGTTCCGCCAGTAATTAATGATTTTTGGCGCTCCGATCGTGGTATTGTTGCCCCTGGCAAAAAACTATTCCCACACGGCGCTCGCGCTAAAATTCGTAGCCCCTATGACAAGATTATTACTCTCGGCGCCGTCTCTACCGTCCAAGCCAGCGCTAAGCCTATTACTTTTATCAATGGCATCTATCCTATCAATATCGCTTCACTCGAGCTTACCAATAACGAACTTCTTGCCCGCAAGCCAGATGTTAAACATCAATACATCAGCTTCAAAAACTAAAAAATCGCCCAAAGGCGAATTTTAGTGAATATGGTAGGCCCAGCTGGAATCGAACCAGCATTGTACCCTTAGAGGGGGTATGTCCTATCCGTTGAACGATGGGCCCGCCCTTCCATGTCCTTTATTTTACCATATTAGGCTTCTACTCACCGCTAGGCATCAATAAAAGAATCACTAGTATACGCCTCAATAAAGCTTTTGAGCTTATCGCCATTCAGTTCCATCAACTGTTCATTGCCATTCTTCGCAATTGCTTCTTTGAGATATTTTTCGTCATCCTCATCTAATTTATCTGATCCACGTAGCTTTTCCGACACGCAATACAGTAAATATGCCAGCTTTACGTTCTTCGTCTCTGTCTTAGCCATTTTTACCGCCCGTTCGATTTCATGGCTCTTATCTGCTAATGGCTCCTTGTAGCGTATTTTAACCGTACATAATTCATCTGAATCGTTCACCGTTGCTGTCTGATATTTCAAGCCATTATCCACCGCCGCCCCATCATTCATCATCAACTCATATAACGCAACGCCATGCCCACCACTACCATACGGCTCTGAAGTCACCTTATCGTTCGCAAAATCCTCATGATTCAATTCGCGGTTTTCGTATCCAAGCAAGCGATACTCTTTAACATACTTAGGATTAAATTCTACCTGCGCCTTCACGTCTTTCGCCACAATATTCGTCAGACTTTCATAATGCTTGTTAATCGACTCATCTACATCTTCCAAGCTATTAATTACACAATAAGTACCATTCCCATGCTTACTCAAAACTTCCAATTTATCGTCTTTATAGTTCCACAGACCAGTGCCAATTACCGACAAGAACAAGTTCTCTTTTTTCTTCTCTTCAATCAAATCTTTTAATCCACCTTTTTCCGTAATACCGAAGTTCAAATCGCCATCCGTAATCAAAATGACTTGATTGTTCCAATCTTTGTCATAATTCTTTTTGCCAATCTCGTACGCCGTCTCGATACCGGCCGAACCGTCCGTATAGCCCGAGATCTCAATCTGCATAATTCGACCCATAATGTATTCTTTATCCGACTCATTCCGAATCGCATAATTCTTCATCACGGTTTCGTCTTTCGAACTATAAGTTACTAGGCTGAAGATATCTCCAACTTTCAACTTGCTTACAATCGTCGCAATTGCCATCTGTACCACCTCAGCATTACCCATCATGCTACCCGAAACGTCAAGCAATAAAATAATGTTCTGATGCTCTTTTACTTCATGCTTCGCCTGCGCATTGATGTAGAATAATTTCTTTTGTTCATTCTTATCCAAGATTTCCGTTTCAATTGCAAAAACGTCTTCTTCTGGCGCCTTCGCATCGTAATCAAAGTAATTCAGCACTTCTTCAATCCGCACTTGCGACATATCAACCTTGCGCTCGTTGCGAATCTGATTCATCACTACACCCATCGAGGCGGTCGTAGTTGTCATCCTAAAAGTTGAAGTTGGCGCCGTGAATACACCTTTTGCATCCTTTTCTTCAATCTGCTCATAACTATCAGAGGAAATATCTTCGGCTAGCTGTTTAAGCTCTGCCAAACCGCCCACTACTGGCGCACCCATTTTCGCCATACTTATTCCGGCAGGCGCCGCTCCGTCCATCATGGCATCCGCCTGTAACGCCATCTCCTCCGACACTCCCGCGGACGCTGCACTTGCACGTCTAAAAACCCTCCCCCTAAGTGGTCTGGCACTATAAACCATATCATCTTCAACAACTGGAATATACTTTTCGCGAATCTTCCTTACAGCATCTTCAATATTATCATCACCTACAAATTCGTATACTTTCTTTAGAATATCTTCACTGCCTAATTCCGTCGCAAATTTCGCAATCACGAAATCGCCATAAGTAAAACAAGCCAAAACACTCGCCGCCTCATCGGAGTAGCCTAGCGCCTTGTAGTAATCATATTTTTTGTTCAATTCGCCAGTTTTTTGCAATGTTTCTTTCAGAGCCATATTCCTCCTCCCATTATGCCCTCATTATATATCATCATACTTCTCATGCTCACGTTTCAAGCTACCATCGCGAATTGAACGTTCTAATTAGCCATCAAGACCATAAAAATCTATAAAATGTTTCATGGTTCCCAGTTGAAGATTTCGTCGTTTTGTTTTGTCTTTTTCATCTGGATCAACGCTTTCTTTTTTAAATGAATTACCACCACTAATCGTCTCATACCTCTTCATCGGTTTAGTATTTTGCATTTTTCGACCATCTTTTTTCCAATTTGGCTTTTTTGTTTTTCTTCCACTCGCAATTATCTCATTCTCACGCCGTCGTTTTAGATTTTCCCGCTTTATATATAATGCATCTATATCCTTTGCAATTTCAGCACTACTTTTCTTCGAAGCTTCAAGCAGCTTTTGATAATTCTTCTCCACATTACTCAGACGGCCTTTTTCTTTATTACCGATTGCTCGCCTACGCTCATTGTTTAAATAAGCAGAAACATCCTGACTAACTATCTTTTTGATATTTCGCATTCGATAAGTAGTTGGACCATCCTTATATATTAATCTAAATTCAACGGCATCTTTTATCATTTGCTCCGCTTCCGCAATTGAAACATCAAACTTAAAAGCAATATCCTTTGCGGAAAATATTTTATGCCTACCCAAGCCTTTAACGTAGTTCCAGGAATTACGTCTACTCGGTAAATTATTAGACGCTCTAGGCTTCTTTTTCTTTTGGATACTATACATTAGCTCATACAACCGATCGGCTAATTCTTTATCCTTATCATCCATAGCACGCCTATAAGCAGCGCATAGCTGCTTATACTCATCACATTTAATGTCGGTAATATTTTTATATTTATCGACTATGCTATTGATTGAATTTTCCCTAACTCGCTCTGCTACATTTTCGGGTATTTGCATATCACATATCCTACAATAGTTTTCCCGTAAAAGTCAGTTCTTCATTATTACGAACCTCTGAAAATTCTAGCAATTCGCGAATCGTCATATTCTTACGTTTCCATTCATAAAATGTTGCGTCGCCGAGTAGAACATAATGCCAAGTAATGTCTTCTCGTTTTCCAAGCGGTAAATCATTAATGCGCTCTACCCAACGAAGTGCCGCACGCTTTTTGCGAATCACGTTTTGATGAGATATTTGATCTTGAGATTTAGTCTCAACTAAGTAATTATCGCTACCAATACGTACTGCAAAATCTGGAATATATTCTGCCGGCATTCCATCTTCACGCACATAACGAAAACGAGCAAAAGTATGACGGTTCTCAATTACTTTACATAACGCATCTACTTCGCCATCCTTGTCGCAGAATTCCATAAAATCATGTTCGAACTGACCTTTATTACTCGGAAAAGGACATTTTTCATAAATACACTTTGCAAGTTCGATACTAAACTTTTCACGAACGGTTATTTTATCTACGCTTGAGAAAGGCGTGAATACGACATTCGTTTCACCAATGCTTTCGGCTTCCTCTTGTGCGGCAACAATAGCAGAAGTTATTTGACCGATAATATGGTTCATTACTTCAGAAATAAGGAGCGCCTTCCAGTTTTTTCCTTCGGCCGGATTAATTTCTTGCCCAAATAGCTGTTTACGAATATATTTATCAATTATCGCAGCAATCTGGGCATTATTTATAGACAAAATCGGAAAATCAAGCGCCTTACGACTACGCCCCATACTATCTGCGGTATTTAGTTTTTCTACGATATGATTCGTAATACGACTAAGATAATCGTTGTAACTTGTCGATCGAAAAACTCCCGATGTTACTTCAAAAAATCCTGCTTTTACGCCGCTCAAAACTTCCTGATCGATCCATTGTTCACGCTCCGGAATCATTTTAATCAATGTCTCATATTTCATGCCAAATGGCTTAAGCTTCGTAATATCCATCGATGGAGTTTTCATAACTGACTCAGCTTCGTTAATGATGAGTGGCAAACGAAAATCATAGTCCATATAATTTTCTTTTAAACCGACTGGAATTAAGTCTCCCTTAATCTTATCGTCACCGCCCAAGTCATCTTCCTCTTCTTCAATGCCCATTAATCCACCGTTGACGAGTTCGTCATAGAAATCGCGAAAAGCTGGATGCTCGACAATCGATAAAACGTCGAAATAATTAGTCGCAGGCTTATGTTCGACCATAATCGCGCGGCGATTCTCGTTCTTTAACTCATCAATTTCTTTATTACCACGCCACATTAAACGCAGACCGCGGCCGATTGTTTGCTCCAGAAGAATTCCGGAAGTTGTACTACGCAATGGAACGATAACGCAGATATTATTAACATCAAAACCTTCACGAAGCATCAAGACAGAAATGACTACGCGCGGATTCTCGTGGCGGTCGAGTGCGAATAATTTATTGCGAAGATTATTCCATTCTTCTTCGCCAACTTCGCCTTTTTTATTACTGTGTATTTCGATAAATTCTTCTTCACTCAAACCTTCAAGTTTTAAGAAATTCGCAACAAGCGGAACGACATTCGTATCTTCGCAGACCACCATCATTTTTGGACGTTTTTCAGGGTCGACATCTGCAAATTCAGTTTCGAGTTTATTTAGTTTTGAGAGGCCTGCGCGCAACATTTGGCGTTGACCATCAGACAAATCCACAACCTCACCGCGATCATTGCGCACGGCTTTAAAATCTAATGCTTCCGTGGCTAATTCCTTGCGTTCAGAAAGCATCAAAGTTTTTACTAGACCACGGCGAATCGCGTCGGTTAAATCAAAGTCTACGACAATGTGCGGGAAATAAACTTTTTCTTTGCCCTTCTGATTGTATGGCGTAGCGGAAAAATCTAATTGCATAGCACGGTTAGCCTTACCTTCAGCGATATAACGCAAAGATTTTTGCCATTCAACCTCTTCCTTTTCACCACCTTTCATGTTGTCGTGGATATGATGTGCCTCATCATTAATCATCATAAGGTCTGGTAGATTATGTAGGAATTCGAGCTCCTTTTTGCCACAGAGCGAATTGTCTAACGAATCTAAGCTATTCCCCACCGTGATGCCGGGAGCAACCGGCAAGCGCCAGCCGTCATCAATGCCCGGTTCGTCTTCCTGCTCATCCGCACCCATAAGTAAGTGAAAGTTCGTAATAGCAATCAAACCGTCACCTGTAACTTTACTGCCAATTTCAGTTTTGGCGGCTACGCTACTTTGCAAAAAACCGTAAAATTCATTACGGTATTCTTCCGGCAGAAATAGGTTCTCGAATTTCTTAATGTCGCAAGTTTCGAAATTGCGAGTTTGACCATCATCGTTCATTTTGCCGAGGAACGCATCAAGCAAACGTTCATAGACAATTAAGCCAGGAGCGACAACGAGGAAATTCTTAGTATAGTTTCCTTCTTCGTTATGTTTGGCGTTTAAGTATTGCCAAATCATTAAGGCTTCAAGTACCCAAGTTTTACCAGTGCCAGTTGCCATTTTGACACAATACTTTGGGAACGAATAAATATCATCTCCGAGTTCACTTAACTTCGTGCCGCCACGTTCTAATAGGAGCTGCGGAGCGATTTCGTTATAGACATCAACGACTTTATCTTTTTTGAGTACCTCATGAATATAAATAATATTCATGATGGCATTACGTTGCCCAATATGAAAATTCAAGTCACGCATATCTACATAGGCATCGTCAAACCAATAAGTTAGCAATGCGCGCGTAGTTGGCGTAACCGATTCCATAAAGCTGCCGTCTTCCCAGGCCGCCTTGGCGCGTTCCGTTACGGCTTTCGCAAAAGCGAGTGGAGGATTTTTGTAGCGTTTTTGTTCGTCAATTTCCATACTTATTAATCTCCTCAACCACTTCACTTTCAAAGCCAAAGACGTCTACTGCTCTAATGGCAATAAGACCAGTCGTGTTATTAAGCGGAAGTGTAACTTTGTTTACAACATGTAGCGAGTCGCTATCGTTATCAGTATTTTGGCGATAATCCTGCCAAGTACTGCGGAAGACGTTACCGTCAAAGTCAGCATCGATAGACCAATATTCAATCAACGCAAGCGGATCGCGAGCGATAACTTCATTCATTTTTTCTTTATTCTTGGAATCGAGTGGCAAAGAATCCGATGAAAGAATGACGTAGTTATCTAGCTCTACGGTAATTTCGTTACCGTTTACGATTGGGTCTTTAATAGTGAGATACTGGAGTGATGAGAAGCGAACTGGCGTGTGAATTGTACCATCTGGATCGACCGCAACTTGGTCACTAAGTTTCTTAAATGTAGTTTTGCTCTTTAGCTGATCCAGTAAGTCTGGCGGAATAATCTCAATCGTCAATGTGCCGTTCTTATATTCATCTAAAGTATCCAGGTATGCGCCTAAGTCGCTACGGAAGTTCCAGCCGAGTAATGCAACTTTATCCCAGCCACCCTGGAAAGTATTCATTTCATCAAGCGCGCGCTTAATGGTGTTTGCGGAGACTAATTCAGACGGCGAAGCGACATAGACCAGACGTTTCGTGCGAGGAATTTTACCTAAATTGCGGCGCGGATTATCTTCTTCGCGGAATGGAACGGCACCATACAAGTTAATGACAATTTGATTTAAATCACCAACACGAAAACGTGTACCGAAATTGGTACTCATTTGCTCGCGTTGGTAATCACCAACGGATTGATATAAAAATTCACCAGCATCATTATCGATGAAGCGTTTGCGCATAATCATAGTGGCAGGCTTACCAATGTCGGAAGTGATCCACTTGCGACCGAGTTTTTCCGCGACGGCAGCAGTAGTGCCGGAACCACCAAAGAAATCGGCAACAATAGAATTTGGATTTGAGCTGGATTTTATAATACGCTCCAGGAGCGCTTCGGGCTTTTGAGTTCCGTAATTTAAATTTTCTTCATAATTTGCCTTAAGCATAGGAATATCGCCCCACCAATCTTCAAGCGGATGAATTGCCTCGTCTAAATAATATCTACGCCACTTACCACCAGATTTAACCTCAGCGTATCGTCGTCCATCGTCATCGGTTCTGTTATATCTAGATTTACTATTTTCAGATAAAACCTTGATTACGCCTGGAACCAAATTAAAGAACCATTTTTCACTTTTTGAATACCTATATATAACGTCATGTTTTCTAGCAAAATCAGTGTCTGGATAAGAACCGCTCTTGTATCCCCAAACTATTTCATTTCTAAAATTTTCTTTCCCAAAGATGTCATCCAGTAAAACTTTTACATAATGACCAATATGCCAATCCACATGGAAATAAAACTGCCCCTGCTCGCTCAATAGCTCCCTCATTAAAACCAACCTTGGATACATATACTTCAAATAAGCAGCCGTGCCTTTTACGTCTTCGCCATCGATGTTTGCACTCCAAGTGTCAGCATAAGCAAACTGTTCAAGGACGGTTGGCTTGCTATCAATATTTGCGCCTGGGAGTTCTATTTTTGTACGGTAATCCGCCTTGCTGTCATATGGCGGATCGATATAAATCAAATCAATTTTGCCGCGCATGCTAGGTAAGCCCGAAGCTGGGTCGCCAGCCAAAAGTGCCTGCATGACTAGTAAATTATCGCCATAGACTAGGCGATTCTTCCAATCGTCAACATATTCGATATCGTCGTTGAGGATTTCTGCTTGACTGCGGTCCTTGTGCGGCTGAATAAGTTCATTAGTTTGTAAAGTAATACGGGACGCAGCAGAAAGTCCGTCCAAAATTCTATTTGCTTCTCTGCGCCCCTCACTGACTACCTTTGGTAGCAGTTCAATGAGGCTGCTCATAATCGTAGGTTCCAATTACTCTTATGTTTGATAAATTTTTGGCACAGCAATTTAATAAAAATTGCAGCCCCCGAGTTGCCGGCTGGAACCTACAATTTCGCGTTTTAGGCAAAAACTATAAGACCGACTCCTACGGGAGCTGCAATCAAAGTTTTTGCAACGCGAAAATACGTCAGCTAAAACGCGATATATTGTTAAATTGTAAGTTCCGCCTTTATTATATCTGTTTTTGCGGTGTTTGTGTAAAGAATATTAAACTTATGCTTTCTGTAATCATTTTATGTCGGTATCTTTTATAGAGGACCCGTGTTATCCTTTGAATATTCAGCAATTATGACCATTGAAACTCAGCTCGCTGGGGCTTCAATGAGTGGCAGTTCTAGATAGCTAGAGACTCCAGAGAAAGTCTTTGCATGAGTGTACAGATTACCATCCTAGGCGTAAGTGTAGAGTTTGGAATTCGATTTTCGAAATTCAAAAAATCGTCGCTAGCTAAATAGTGACGAACCAAACACATCGAGCGTAGTTTCTAGAGTTATGCTCTACACGACTATTACATCATAGGCGTCTTTGCCCACCAAAATAGGAGCATGATTGACCTACATAAAAATTAATAATAAAATAATCTTAGGGACGGGCCCAGTATTACAATGTACAGGGTGACTGTCCTATTTTTTATTCCAATACATCATAGGCGTCTTTGCCCACCACCTTGTAAAATGTTATAATTAACAGAGATAACAACAAACATAAGGAGTATTCATGAAATTATCCGAAGAACTCCAGTGGCGCGGTTTTGTTGCCGAGCACACACTGGACCAGATATCAGACTTAGACAAAGCTCCGCGTAATTTCTATTGGGGCACCGACCCAAGTGCCGATTCTCTTCATATCGGCCACCTCGCTGCTCTTATGATGTGCGCATGCTTCGTTCGCCACGGTTATACTCCTTACTATCTCGTTGGCGGTGCTACTGGCCAAATCGGCGACCCAAAGGATACCGTCGAGCGCGACCTTAAAGGTCTCGACGAAATCGAGAAAAACAAGGCCGCTCTCGCTAAGCAAATCATCAAGGTTACCCATTCGCCAGAGGGTACTCAGCTCGTAGACAACTACGACTGGTTCAAAGACGTTAAATTCCTACCTTTCCTCCGCGAAATCGGCAAAGCTTTCAGCATGACTCAGCTACTCGACCGTCAATTCGTCCAAAAACGCATCGGCGAAGGCGGCTCCGGCATCAGCTATGCCGAGTTTAGCTACACCCTCATCCAGGGCTACGATTTTCTCCACCTCTTCCGCGAACACAACGTCAATCTTCAGCTCTGCGGCGCCGACCAATTCGGTAACTGCACCAGCGGCATCCATCTCATCAAACGCCTCGAAAACCGCGAAGCCGATTGTTACTCTTGCCCACTCATTATTGATAAAGTTACCGGTCGCAAATTCGGAAAATCCGAAGGTAACGCCGTCTGGCTCGATGCTGAAAAGACCTCTATCTTCGATTTCTACCAATTCTGGCTCAACCAATCCGACGAAGCTCTCGAAGATTACTTCAAGTACTTCACCTTCGTCATACCAGAAGAACTCGAACAAATTCTCGCCGAACACGCCAAGAATCCAGGCGCCCGTACTGGTCAAAAACGCCTTGCTCAGGAAGTTACCAAAGTTGTTCACGGCGAAGATGCCGCCAAACAAGCTGAAAAAATCACCACCTTTCTCTTTGGCGACACCAAAATCACCGATCTCGACGATTCCGACCTCGATCTCTTAGCTAAGAGCTTCCCTACCGCCAAAACTGGCACCAAACTTGTCGATATTCTTGCCGAGACTGGCCTTGCTTCCAGCAAGGGCGAAGCTCGCAAGCTTATCTCCAGTAACGCCATTTCCGTTAACGGCGTAAAAACCACCGAAGACCAATCCATCGATAAAACTAGTCTCATCAAAAAAGGCAAAAACAAGTTCGCCCTCATCCGCTAAAACATTAGTCTTATTGACTTTTCTGTAAAACTATGCCATAATAAAAATGTAACAACATTTTTGCGTATTTTTATGCGCAAAGTTCACTTATGCACCTTCATAGGAGGATACTATATGGATAATTACGCTACTAAATTAGCCGAGCACGAATGCGAACGCATCGGAGAGACCGTTAAGGTTACTTCCCTGATTGGTTGCCCCGCCTACGCGGATAGTCGCCACGAGCTTAACAAACGCAACGCCGAAATGGCGCGCTTCAAAGCTACCATCGCAATCGACCCCGCTACGGGTCGCGCCGCAGACATCGATACATTCGTAGCCATGTGCCACAACATCGTCGATTTGCCTCACAGCGAAATAGCATTAAGCAATTCTCTGTTCGAAATTCTCGAAATCACCAAAAAGGTCGACTACCCGACGAAAGATCGCCAGGAAATCATCAAAGCTTTCAACTACGTGCACCAGAAAGGCCACGTCGACAACTCAACGAGCAATCAGCTCTATATGGCAGCACATATGCTGCGTCGCATTGACAACCCCGAGCCGTCTGAAAAGTGAAACTCGGCTCTCCTTCTCGAAACGCCAAGACCAGCACCACATATTATAAGCCGAAGGGACCGCGACACTTCAAGCCCACCCCGTTTAAGAAGCAGTAATAACCCGCATCCCCCTTTCACAGCCCCGTATCACCTCTGGTCTTACGGGGCCTTTTTCTTCCTTGTAAAATAAGCATAAATATATAATAACTATTGACTTTTTTAATAAAGTATGCTACAATTAAGCCATACGCTACGAAAGCGGCGTAAGCATATTGATAGACGTTATAAATCAGTATTTGAGAGTCTATACCTCTATGCTTACTCTTTAGTCAAGCATCGAACGCATCACCTCCGTTAATATGGTGCGTTTAATGCTTGGCTAAAGTAGTAAAGCCGGCAAACCTATACTCAATTCCGAGATAGGCAATCTACATACCGATATGGAGGTATATACCATGACGACGATGTTCAAGCTCACGTTTAACAAACCCACCTCAGTCTGCTATTTCAAGGCAGACGGCACCAAGGTCTACTACGGTCTTCCTCGCAACCCTAACGTCGACGACATTATCGCCGACATCCACAACCGGAACGAGAACGCGGTGATCTTCATGCGCCGTGAAAGCGACGAGCGCATCCACATCGTTCCTGGCAAGAACCCGATGAGTGACAACGCTCGCAATGCCCTGATGACAGAGGTGGACGGATGGCTTTCCGGTCTTGACGCCGCCCGCTACAGCGGCAAAAAGGATACTGTATCATTCGGATCCGGGTGCGCTAACGGCGGCTGCATCATTCAGCCGCCCAAGAAGGAAAAGCTTAACGCTGCCCTCAAGGCTGGCACCCGCGCTGCGATTCTGAGCTGGACGCAGCACGCAACCACAGCCACGCCTGGCGCCGCTCCGGCTCCCGCTGGTACTCCGTCTGGAACTCCTGCTGGTGGCACTGCTGGTACTCCGGCTGGCACTCCGGCTGGAACTCCTGCTGGTGGCACTGCTGGTACTCCGGCTGGCACTCCGGCTGGAACTCCTGCTGGTGGCAGCACTCCTGCTCCGGCTGGCAGAACGCCCGCTCCCGCTCCGGCTTCTCTGAGCCCCAGCAACATCGCAGGAATCAATCTCTTCCGCGAAGTATACGAGAACCTCCTCGGCGACAAGTCGCCGGCCTCCTGGGAGAAGGGCAAGCGCGTCTGACGCGCAAGCCCTTCTGAGCCAAATACTGATCGCACCCCGTTAATAACGTCTGAAGCTGGCTCCCAAAATCGTCCGCAAGGATGATGGAGGGAGCCTTTTTCATGCTTTATTGCTATAATATATCTACATATAACCAGGAGTAAATCATGAAGAAAGTTTTAGCATTCGACGTAGACCAAACCCTTAATGTTGCCAAAACCCCTATCCCAGACGAAATCGCCGATCTCCTCACTCAATGTCTTGATCATTTCGAAATTTGCCCAATCTCAGGCCAAAAATTTGATCAATTCCTCATCCAAATTGTCGATCAACTTAAAGACGCCAAGCCAGAACAATTAGAACATCTCCACCTCTTTGTTGCCCAAGGCACTCAGTATTACCGTTATGACGCCAAAAAGAAAGATTGGGACCAAGTTTACAACTACCCTCTTACCGACGAACAAGTTCAAAAAATCAGCGAAGCTATCGAAAAAGCCGCTAAAGAACTCGGCTATTGGGAAGAAGATAAACTCCAAGATGGCGACGAAATTATCGAGAATCGTCTCAGCCAAGTCACCTTCTCTGCTCTCGGCCAAAAGGCTGGCACTAAAGAAAAATACGCTTGGGATCCAGATTGTAAAAAGCGCGAAGCCATCGTTAAGCGCTGCAAAGAGCTCGCACCGGAATTCGACTATGAAATTGGCGGTACTACCTCTATTAATGCCATTACTCCTGGCATGAACAAAGTCTTCGGTATGACTCATCTCATGGAAGAACTCAAAGTCAATAAACAAGATATTCTTTACTTCGGTGATATGACTCAACCTGGCGGCAACGATTACCCTGTTGTCGAAATGGGCATCGACACCATTACCGTACGTAGCCATGAAGACACCGCTTATGCGCTACGCGGTATTCTTGGTCTCATTAAATAGCTCATGCTAAAATAAAAGTATGAAAAACACCAACTATTTTGGGCGACTCTGCCGTTTTCTCGGTAGGATTACTCTTTTTGCCGGTTTCATTCTCGGCATTGGCATTTGTGCATTATTAACTATCAACTCCTTCGCATCCAAAGACGGCTCAAGCACAATTAGCGATGTCGCCGAAACCACATCATCAGTCACACCCACTTCATCCGAAGCGTCCCATTCATTTGTGGCTGTAATTTCCCAAAATCAGATTGCATCTTGGTTTATCACGGGCACCATCATTACCGCCACCATCATCGCCCTTTGTTACCTCGCTAAAAAGTATAATGCCACTATTCGCACCGCCATAGCCAATATTGCCAAACATCTCAAGTCTCCTATCCACATGGTTGAACTAGGCCTCACGCTCATCATTTGGTCTACTGTGCTTGCTATGCTCATCTTTAGCTTTCCACTTGCTAGTACTATTCTTATCTTCCCTTATATCTTCAACGTCCTCTTCTTCCTCTTCGGCTGGATTTCGTATGGCATGCCAGATTACAAAGTCTAGTGTCATCTTTACCCGCTTATGGTAAAATGGAAGTATGACTAGTACCAGGAAAACTTATATTATTGCTAACTGGAAAATGAACTTCACCCCAGGTGAAGCCAGCCTTTATTTACATCGCCTCGAGGGTCGCATTAAACCTTCTCGCAATGTCCAAGTTATTCTGGCCCCTTCTACCGTTTCACTGCAGCCACTTTCTCTCCAGATAAATCGTCGTCAATTTAAGCTCGCCGCGCAAAATTTCTACTGGCGCGATTACGGCGCTTTCACTGGCGAAACTTCCGTCTCGCAGCTACGTGGTTTTGTCGATTATGCCATCATTGGCCATTCTGAACGCCGCTATATCTTTAATGAATCCGAAGAAGATATTGCCAACAAGGTTGCCGCCGCACTACGTAATAACCTCATCCCTATCCTTTGTATCGGCGAAACCGCTATGGAACGTCGCGACGGTGAAACTGCTGCCGCTATCTATAGCCAGCTTGCAAACGGCCTCCACGAAGTCAGCAAAGAAGACATCTCTAAACTTATTATCGCTTACGAACCAGTCTGGGCTATCTCTAGCAATAAGAATGCTCACGCCGCCAAGCCGGCCGACATCGACGAAGCTCAAGCTCTAGTTCGTAAACATATCTCAAAAGTCTACGGTAAAGGTGTTGGCGAAAGCATCCCCGTCTTATATGGCGGTTCTGTCGATCACCTCAGTGCCGGTGGCTATCTTTCTATTGAAGGTATCGATGGCCTCCTCATCGGAGGTGCCAGTTTGATAGCAGATTCATTCTGTGCTATCGTAGAAATAGCTAAGGGGATGAAATCATGAGTAATGACAATATTGATTATGCAGAATTAGATAAAGCCGTTAACGAAGCCATGCAGGCCCAACCGGTCAAGCCGACCGCTCGTCCTGTTGCCCGTCCAACTACCAATTCTGCTGTCAAGACCGTCGCTCATCGTCCCGCCACGCGTCCGCAGAATCACGGTCGTATCATGGACTTTGCTCCACGTAGCAATAATAAACGCGTTATTACTCAACCTCTACCAGTTAAGAAGGCTGTCGCTAAACCCGCAGCCAATCCACGCCCAGCCGCTCGCCCAACCATACCACAACGCCCCATCGCAAAGCCTTCAGCTCATGTCACCCAACCAACTACAAACCGCGAAAGCATCGCCGCTAAGATTCAACAAAAACGCGAGCGCATCGTAGAAGCTACACCAAAAGAAGCTCCAAAGTTGCAACCTAAAACCGTACCTAGAAAAGTCGAAGCGCCAGATGCTAATAGTTACTCCCTTGGCGGTCGCTCTCCTTTCTTAACCGATACTAAAGTTGAAAAACGCCCACTCGGCTCCAATATTCCAGAAGTCAACGCCTCATCAATTCATAGCACTAAAAACGTCTACAGTTCAAAAAGCCCAACCAAAGCTCCTGCCGCCAAACGTAAAAAACATACTGTTACTGAAGCACCAAGGACACATTCCGGTTGGCTTTGGACTCTCATTGTTATTCTTGTCATCGCCGCCGGTGCCGGACTTGGTTATTTAGCCTACCTTATCGTTTTTGCCAATCAGCTCTAAATCTGATATAATCTAGATACGCCAATCATTCTTGGTGTATCTATTTTACATGGTGGGTATAGCTCAGCTGGTTAGAGCGTCGGTTTGTGGCACCGAAGGTCGGAGGTTCGAACCCTCTTACCCACCCCATGTAGTATAATAAGAAATATAACAATACTTGCGAGTTTCATATAACGGTTATTATGTGAGTTTTCCAAACTCAACATGAGAGTTCGACTCTCTCAACTCGCACCAACAATAAAAAAGATACCCTTCAGGGGTATATTTTTAAAGCCTTTTTTATGCCAAATCGCTCGCTACGCGATTTACTTCATCAATCGTCGTAATGCCAGTTAAAGCTTTTAATACGCCATCTTGACGCATTGTAATTGCCCCCTTCATCTTCGCAACGCGCATAATATCACCAGACGTCGCGTGCGCCACGATTAACTTCTGAATGTCTTCGTCTACCGAAATTGTCTCATATAAACCAGCCCGGCCTTTGTATCCATTCGGCGCTTCTTCCGAAGCAATACCACGCACCATTGTAAAAGATCTTGAATCCAGCGGCGGTAAATTACCGTAGCCACGTTTCTCGCTTACTTCTGGTACATCGTTTTTCGTTGCTGGTAATAAATTACCAACGATATCTTTAATCATCTTCGTTTCCATATCATTTGTCTGATATGCTTCACGACGTTCCGCTACACGGCGTACCAAACGCTGACCTATCACTGTATTCAAAGTTGAAGCAATCAAAAACGGCTCAATTCCCATATCCAAAAGACGCGGCATAATACCAGCGGCCGAGTTAGTATGCAACGTCGAAAATACTAAGTGTCCCGTCAAAGCCGCCTGCACCGCCAAATTCGCCGTTTCGCCATCGCGAATCTCGCCCACCATTACTACGTCTGGATCTTGACGCAAAATCGAACGCAAACCCGACGCAAAGGTCAAACCAGCATCGGTATTAATCTGAATTTGATTCACGCCGTCCATCTTATATTCAACCGGATCCTCTAGCGTCACGATATTAATCGTTTCGTTTTTAATTTTCTTAATCAGAGCATACAAAGTCGTCGACTTACCTGAGCCAGTCGGACCTGAAGTTAAAATCATACCATTTGGACGGCTAATACCCTCCATTACGTCTTCTAACGCACGACCAGTCATACCCATCTTTTCAACTTCCATAGAAGTACCAGACTTATCCAAAAGACGAATTACCACTTGTTCACCCCAAACAACTGGCGAAGTCGCAATACGAAGATCAATCGTATTATCGTTTACTACTACCGTAAACTGACCATCTTGCGGAATACGATGTTCATCAATCTTCAGTTTTGCCATAATCTTTATGCGCGAAACCAACGCCGCCTCAATCGATTTCGGCAACTCCATCGTCTGGCGCAAAACGCCATCAATACGCATCCTAATAATAAGTGAATGCTCTAGTGGCTCAATGTGAATATCCGACGCTTTCGACTTCGCGGCGTAATCCAGAATCGAGCTCAACGCCTTCGAAATTGGCGAATCCTGCGTAATTGTCTGAACGTTTGTCGCATCTGAAGCATTTTTTTGCGCCTCCTCTTGCTTCGCTACTTTATTGACATCCTTCAAGTCTGCCATATATTGCATTAAGGCATTCTGAACACCAGCCTCAGAAGTCAACATTGTCCGAATCGGCATTTTTACGAGAGTCGACAAATAATCCATCCTTTGAATATTCGAGTTATCCAAAACCGCTACAACTAATTGTCCGTTCTGCTCGTCCAATGGCACAACTTTTGAACGCTGAGCAACATCTTGTGGAATCTTCAGCAATTTATCCTTATCGAAACGTACATTCCTTAAATCAATATAAGGAATACCAAGAATAACGGCCGTCGCGTGCTGGATACAATCGTCCGTAGCAATATTTTTACTACGCAACACCGCCAAAACTGGCTGCCCAGTCTTCGCGACCTCATTATAGGTCTTCCTAACCAAACCAGCATCAACCAAGCCACTTTCAACCAAGAGGCTTACTATCTTATCCTGTAGCTCCTTATTAAGAAGCATATTTAGTACTCCGAATCACTATTTCCTGCGCCAGAATCATCACTTTCATTTTGACCATCATCTTGATTTTGTTTATTTTTATCTTCTTCTTTCTTCTTAATTTCATACTCTTCCTTAGACATACAGCGATGAGTCTCAGGGTCTTCAACTTGCGTTTCGGAGTTGCAACTTCCAATAATAATTTCCTCAGTTGGGTTAATCATAGTCGGATTAAATGTCTCCTGATCTGGGGTCCGAAGCTCTCCGGATATACTTTCTAAATAATTCGTCGTTTCGGTTCTTTCGTTCGGATTTCCCATAATAACACTACCAACCCAATAAGACACTAGAATTGAAATCGCAGAAATTAAAACTACTAAAGCAATATCTGTATTTTTCATTCCTCGTCCTCGCTTGATGCATTGTTTCGTGCACACTTCGCATTTTGCTCATCCGCACAGATAGTTATGCGCCTTGGATAAACCGACACGCTGCTCGAATAATAAGCCGAATAAGTTGCATTTAAGTCAATAATAGGTTCAAGTTGTCCAGATTCATCGACTTCCTGCTCAGACCAGGAAATTGTCACGTTACGAATATCATAGTTCCTAATAGAATCCTCAATGCTAGACATCATTTTTTTGATCTTATTCGCATTATCTTTTGCATTCATCGAAATGCCCATCACCTTAATATTTAGCCCTTTCGCTCCCGAATCACCATCGGATCCATCATCAGACCCGTCATTGGAATCTTCTGCCGTAGCATCCCCTTCCTCGTCAACCGTCACGGTATATTCCAAGGACTCATTTAGACCAAGCGTTTCAATATTAACATCATTATTATCATGAACTAACAGCTTAATGAAACTGTTAAGCGTACCTTCAAAGTCGTTGTTTGAAGTTAATGAAGGCAACGCATCGCCCACCACACGCAATGCGGAACAGGTCCGAGTTTTCGTCAAATCCACATTCGTATTCTCATCTCCTATCTCTGCATTTGGCGCCGTATATCCTTCGCATTCAGGATTCTCGCGACCAACCGACTCCAAATTTTCATTACTAGACAACTGCGTAATACTCGTCTTTAATGAAGAAATATTATCTTGATAAGTCTTAACATCGTCTCTAATTTTGGCAGTTTCCGCCAAAACCTTACCATTAAACTGAATCGCCGTTACTAATTGATAAACGCCTACAATCGTGATACCTAGCAGGATTGACGCTAAACACACCGCAACAAACATATTCTGCTCAGCCTTGCTAATCTTGGCTCTCTTAGCTATCGATACGCCTTTTCCATTATCTTTACTCTTCATTTGTGCCACCTCCGCTTGACGCCTTTTGACCAAACATATTACGAATCTGCACATAGCTATCGGTTACGTTTTGCCTATCTGGACCAATTATCTGCATATGTTTATGCTTAGATAAGAACACTCGTGGTTCGACTGCAATTCTTGCTTCAAAATTCAATACCATCTCGTTCCCATCGCCTTTACCATAGCGTGCTTCATTAGTTATAACTCCATTCTCGCCATTAACTAACGGACATTTCGCGCGACTCGCTTCCTCATCAAAGGAACCATCTTCCTTATATTCTAGACACTGACTTTGGAAGTAATATTTTCCATTATTTCCTTCTTCTGTCTTTTTCGCATACGGATCTTTACCTAGCTTATATTCTTCCCTCTCCTGCGAAGTTTTATAGCTTCTCAAAATAGGAATTCTTTCAACCGTATTCGCTTTCTCCTTTGTTTCATCCTGAATATTACCTTGATCCTCCGAACTATCAGCATCTTCCACATTCTCATCCGTCTTAGTATCAACTAAAGGAGCTTCGCATCCTGGAGAGCCTTTAAGATAATAGCCATATAGCCTTCCGTTAACTACTTTTTCGTCGATACAGAACGAAGGAATTTCGACATATTCGCCATTTTCGTCTGGTCTCATATAAGAACCATAGTCAAAATAGGTCTTATTCGTTGTCTTCTTGAACGCTTCGAGCGCCCTAAAGCCAATGTTATTTTTCGACGTACCAGTCGCCGTCACATTAAGAATATTTTCATCAACATTACCAGTAATCTCGTTAACTTTCACCACATCGTCACCATTTGGCAATATTACATCCAAGATACCAAAAATACGTGAAAATTTAATTTTCTGATTATTCAAAACGTTGATGTTGCTCATCTGATCCTGGATAGTTAACAACTCACTTAAGTTTTCAACTTTCATTACGGGATCACCTTTATCATTATATCTAGAACAATTCGTACCCGTACCGTCAATTCGACAGTCAATCTCGTTCTTCTGTAAACCAATCTGTATTGATTGACCGCCTGCAATTGTTGACAAAATCAGTAAAACCCCGCCACACGCAACAGCAACAATAATACAAATGAATATAATCAAATTACGCAATTTTTGCTTTTTCAGAAGCTGGGCTTTAATATCTGGAACTAAACTTATCTCGTACATATCCTACCTCTTGTTCGTCCTTTCAGCTAGCCCAATTACCACTGCAAACTCAGCTGAGACTTGCGACAACGCCTGCCTTTGTTGATCATACACACTCACCATTTGCCATGGATTACCCTGAATTGTCTTAAAACCAGTCTTCGCTTCAATATACTCAGGCAAAAACGGAATAATACCAGCAAAACCAGACAAGACAACTCCTCCAACATTTACGTTTGGATATTTTGTCTGGAAGAAACGTATAGATTTCGTTAATTCAGAAGCAAAATTCTCGAGCGTCTGATCAAGAGCTTTAAAAACCTGACCATCTAGCTTATCCTGAGCAAGACCAAATTTCAAGATAAATTGGCGAGCCTGGCTTTCCTTTACATTCAAAGAATTAGCTACCGTGCGCACTAAAACAGATAAACCACCCGGCAGCATACGCACCAAACGCGGCGCCCCATATACCATAGACAAATCTGTTGATTCTTCACCGTAATCAATAATCAAAATTGCATCTTTTATGCCTGGTGGCGTCAAAGAACGCGACATCGCAATCGGATCCGGCTCTTGCGCAATCAAATTGAAACCAAAAGCCTCAACATTCTCCATTCTCTCCTCAGCATAAGCAATTGAAGTAGAAGACAATAATACCTCTGTTATCTGCGGGTCATTTGGACTTGGACCGAGGATAACAAAATCAACCTTCGCATCATCGATCGGCATCGGAATGTATTGATCTGCATGATATTTAATAATCTTTTCCATAGATTTATTGTCTTGAGTAGGAACCTCGATTACTGTCGTAAACGTTTTGCTCGACGGCATACCAAGCGCAATATTCTTTGTGCGAATACCAGCCTGCTCTGCCGCACTCTGAATTGTCTCCCCTAAACGACGCTTCCCCGCATCACTGCCATCTTGCAATATCGATCGGCTCACTGGTACATATGCAAACCTCTGCAATACAAAGCCATGCTGAGCATTGCCAGATAATTGCACCATTCTTAGTGCGTCTGTACCAATATCTAGTGCGAAGAAATCACCCACACCGTAACCTAGACTCATACACTAAGTTTAGCATAAGCGCCTTTTAAAACGCAATAAAAACTAACGAAAATCTAGACGTTAAATTTGAATTCAACTACATCGCCGTCCTGCATTATGTAGTCTTTGCCTTCCGTTCGCATTAACCCCGCTTCGCGCACAGCTTTCTCCGACCCTAAACGTACTAAATCGCCATAAGAGCAAATCGACGCCGCTATAAAACCTCTCTGAAAATCCGTGTGAATCACCCCTGCCGCCTCTGGCGCCGTTGCACCCTTCTTTATCGTCCAAGCACGCGTTTCTTTTTTCCCCGCCGTCAAAAAACTTTGCAACCCTAAAGTATCATAGGCTACACGCACTAGTTGGCTTAATCCATCTTCGGCTACTCCATAACTCTCTAAAAATTCTCTCTTCTCTTCCGGCTCCATATCAACCATCTCGGATTCAAGTTTCGCATTAACAAACACACACTTCCGCGGCGCTACCAAGTTAGCCAATTCTGCTCGCTTTTTTTCATCCGCAAGCTCATTTTCGTCCATATTAAACATAAAGAAGACCGGCTTCGCCGATAACAAGTCCAGCCCGTCAACTGGCTCAATATGCGTCATGCCCTTCTCTAATTGCTCAAGCGCTTTTGCCGCCTGCTCAACTCGCTGCCCTGCTTCTCTACTGCCGCCGCGCATCTCTTTTTGCATCTTAGGCAGAGATTTCTCCAATGTTTCAATATCCGCCAAAGCTAACTCCGTCTCAACCGTATCAATATCTCGCTTCGGATCTGGACCGCCGGCTATATGTGTCACATTTGTATCTTCAAATGCTCTTACGACATGGCATATCACTTCGCATTCGCGTATATTCGCCAAGAATTTATTGCCTAGCCCCTCCCCCTTAGAGGCGCCAGCAATCAAACCGGCAATATCAACAAATTCAACCGTCGCTGGCACTATCTTTTCGGATTCATACATCTTTGCCAATACGCCGATCCGCTCATCTGGAACGCCAACAATGCCAGTATTCGGCTCAATTGTTGCAAAAGGATAATTCGCCGCCAAAGCACCCGCATTCGTCAAGGCATTAAAAAGCGTGCTCTTCCCCACATTTGCCAAACCTACGATTCCGATCTTTATATTAATAACCAACCTTTCGTTAATTCTTATCTGTTATTATATTATATTCTTTCAATATTTTTGAAAGCTCATCTTTGTTTAGCGCGCTTAACAGGCTATCAAATGCAAGTGGGGTTGCGGTTATATCTTGCCTCATCCAAGATTCTTTGTGGTAGTCTTCCATTTCGCTTTTAGTTTTAAATTCTACTTCCGCACGGATAAACCCTTCAAGGTTACCCTGGTACTCCTTTATAGATACTCTGTTGTCATCTAGATATAGATAGCTTTTTCTAGTAATACTATTGTTTGCTGATTGTTTTAATTTTTCGAATTCTGTTTGAGATATTAGAGTTTGGTTAATGATGCCGACGCTAGTTAGAGTTCCTTTTGTATAAGCATCTTGTTTTCTTTGGATAACAGTTTGGTCTGGAAGATAGAATCTTTCGTATATGATAGGATTGCTTAAGTTTAAGCTATCTATGTTTTTGACTATGAATCTTTTTGTGAGTCGTTGCATTTATATTATTATATCATGTAGAGAATTTTGTGGTTTTTCATTCTGGTTTTGACGAGTGAACTTTAATAGGAAATGTAATATAAAAACTAGGTTGGTTTAAAAATTCAAGATTCCAATCTTTAAGTTCAAAACCAACCTTTCTATCTGTTATTATGGGTATAATTATATCATATTTTGGTATATAATGTTGGTATTGGTATGTATGTAAATGTGAATAAAATAAAAATTCATTACGAAGTTCTAGGCGAAGGGAAACCTATTATTCTGCTGAATCCAAATAGTGTAAATACTGGGATGATGAAAATTATCGCAAATAGATTAAAAAATAAGTATATGGTATATATTTTTGATAGAAGATGTTGCGGCAAAAGCGAAAAGAAGTGTTCGCTGACATATGAAGAATCCGCAAAGGATGTGTATGAGTTTATTGAAAAGCTAAATATAAATAAGCCTTTCCTATTGGGATTAAGTGGAGGAGGAACAGTCGCGCTCAATGTAGCTGTTAGATATCCAGAAAGCGTATCGAAGTTAATATTATGCAGCAGTGTCGCGAGGAATAATACCATTAAAAAGCCCACTTATGCCAAAATTATGGAGAAATTGCCTTGGTATCCTGGCAAAAAGAATAATGAGAAGTTCGAAAAGCTAATGAACGAGTCTCATTCTATGGCTAAGGAAGAGTTAAAAATTATCAGTGTTCCAACCTTAGTTTTTAATGGAGGGGCTAAAGATGTAGTTCCGATAAATGAGGCCGAATTTATTTCTAGTAATATTAAAGATTCAAAACTAGTCATATTGGAAAAAGCGGGACATTGTAATTATATTATTAATAATGCTGCTTTTTATGACGAACTGAATAATTTCTTAGTTAAATAATCGATGGCTGTATTCTGGATAGATATTAGATGAGAGGAATAGATTGGTTTAGAAATACAAGATTCCGATTTTTAAACTCATAACCAACCCGCGTATCTGTTATTGTGGATAAAATTATAACATATTTTGATATATAATATAAGCTATGGAAATAACGAAGCTAGAGCATTCTGGCATAGTGATTGAAAAAGATGGAAAAAGAATCGTCTTCGATCCTGTCGAATTCAATAAAACGATACCAAGACTGAATAATGTTGTTGCTGTTATTATTACGCATAAACATAGTGATCATTTGCAGATTGAAGTTATCAAAAGAATAATACGCAATAATCCTGATGCGAAGATTATAACGACTAACGATGCTGCTTCGTTTATTGAGGATCCCATTATCGTGAAAGGCGGAGAGACGTGCAAGATTAGTGGGTTCAAGTTGGATTTCTTTGGTAAGAATCACGCTACAATAATTCCTGGACAAATACCGTGTGAAAATATTGGAGTAATGGTAAACGGTAGTATTGTGAATCCCGGCGATTCTTTTGATTATTCTAATGTTGGCGCCAAGGTTTTGTTTGTTCCTATTTCGGCGCCTTGGTTAAAGATTGCAGAATCTATGGACTTCGTCGACAGAGTTAAGCCTCAGATAGTAATACCAGTGCATGATGCATTGTTGTCTGATTTGGGTAAATCAATTAGCGATAGTTGGATGAAAGGGGCTTGCGATAAAGCAAGTGCAGAATATAGAGATTTGGGTTTTGGCGAAAATGTCGTTTGCTAGGTAGGTTGGCTTAAAAATTTAAGATTCCTATCTTTAAATTCATAAACAACCTGTATATCTGTTATTATAGATGTAATTATAACACATTTTGACATACAATTAATCAAAAGAGAATTACATGGGTTCCCATATAGAAGTAAATGACACATTACAAATATCAAAAGATCAAGGTTTCCCTGCTCAACTAAAATACGAAGAGCATGTCGAGAAGCCATTTACGGCCGAAGATTTTAAAGATGTTATTTTTGAATTTCGAGATAAGCCTGGCATAAGAGTTTTTCATCGTCCGCCAGTTAGAAATTTTTTAGTGGAAAATATTGACGGCAAATGGCTATATTGGGGTCAAATACATGTAATTGAAATTAAACACGATTATATAAACGAAACAACTTCTGGCAAATATAAAATTATATACATTAATACTCCAGAAAAAATGAAAACGGCTTTCGACTTAATCGATAGAAACCCTGATACAAATTACTTCGCTTAATTATTCCCTGTTAATAGTTCTGATAGCGCGTCGTAAATTTCATTTAATTCATTCACACCATCGTCTGCGCTGATATGACCTTTATTTTTTACGATTATCGTTTTAGCATTTAACAGTTCTTTGAATTTTTGTTCTTGATTTAACGAAACAAAATAATCATCGTCAGAAAAAATGCAAGTAATGTTGTCCGTGAAGTGTTTAACTTTATTAAAGTCGATAGACGTTTTTAGCCAAGGCTCAGCAGTATTACGGGAGTCTTCGTCGCTGGTCGCTTCCGGAAGTAAATCTAGCCAAGGCGCAACAAATAACAAACCACCAATTCTTTTTACATCGCATTTTTCAAGATATCTCATGATTGTTTGACAGCCAATACTATGGCCAACAAAGAGCGTACGTTCATCCAGATTATCTACTTGTTTGTCTAACTCTGATACCCATTCTTCGATTTTTGGATTAGCAGTATTAGGCATATCAAACCTAATGAGTTTGTTGTCTGAATTGTTTATTTTTTCTTCAAGCCAAGGATACCATCCATCGTCTTTTGTTCCATCCCAACAGTGGACTAAGTATATTTTATTCATGGTATCATTATGGCACAAGAAAAACTTAGGACCACGCATGCTCATCACTATAAATCCTAACCAGGTTGATATATAATATAATTATCTATTTAAAACTATTATGGGAATAAATATTAAGGGTAGTTTCAAAGCAGAAGCGAATAATTATCCAGATAGTAACGAGTCTGCAAGAGGCGAACAAACCAATGATCACATGTTAACCGAAAAGAAACAACGGGTTATCAATGAGTTTGGTAAAGTTGCTAGACTTTTTTGCGAGCAAGGTATTTATTCCGAAGAAAAAGTGAAAGACGATTTAAGTAGAGTTGAAAACCAAGTAATAAAATTTGGAGAAAAGAACGAGACAAATGCTTCTGCCGTTGCCGAAAAGGTAGTACCAGAAATATTTTTACAAAGAGCTTTTTCTCTGTATGAAGATGCGCCTGTCGTCACGGCATCAGATGCAAATGTATTTGACGACCAAAATAATCGCATCGATTCAGCAATTTTTATCAATGACGAAAATAATAACTTACTACCATTCGGCATTGATGTTACTGTATCGCATAAATTATCAACTATCCAGAAAAAAATTCATTTATCATCGAATGACATTTCTTCTGACAAACCATTCGGGATGTCTAAGTTGGAATACTTAACCGTAGATAACCAAGCGATTAAACCTTTTGATATTTTCCGATTTTGCATCGCTGTGGACTCAAACAATCTTTCGGAAGAAAAAAATAGCTTAATGGATTTTGTAATTTTGTCCGAAATGAAGGAACAACTAGAACTTGTTTCTCACAAAAACGACGAGACAAATTCTGGACGCAGTAAGATGAGCGAGACTGATATGTTACAAGCAAGAGATATTGAGAATTTTGTTTTAAACAATTTAGATGTCTGTATTAACTCGCTATTAGAAGGCAATGAAGATATTTTGGATTTTGCTACTAACCCTGAAAACCCAAAACAATATAACAATAACTATGATTTGATAAAGGATTATTTAGTTACTAGTAGCTTTGATCGCGCATATAATACCCTTCTGAATGTCATCGATAGCGAGAAAAAGAATGAATTAGTATGTATGTTATATTATTCTACGAGAGATGGAGAAACCTATTTAAAAGACAAGAGAATTCTTCCTCTAGATAAGATAAAAGCTAAATATAATGGTCGCTTCGAGGAGTTAGCTAAAGAGCCTGATGGCGAATGTAAAAGAATACTGCCTAGTGATTATTATTTATTAAAGAGTAACGATTTACATGAGTAAAGAATATTTAAACAGGTTGGTTTAAAAATTCAAGATTCCAATCTTTAAATTCATAACCAACCTGCAATATCTATTATTATAGGTATATATTATAACATAATTTATTATACAATATAAGGTATGGATAATGAAAAAATTGAGACTGAAATTAAAAATATTAAGGCTCGTAATGCACGGGTCGAGCTAGATAAAAAATGGGAAACCTCATGGACTCGTAGATTTTGTATTTGCGTACTTACTTATATTGTCGTGGTGATTTATAGTTTTACAATTCAACAGGTTTCTAATGTTTTTCTATCTTCGCTAGTACCAGTAATTGGCTTTACTCTTTCGACACTTTCTCTTGGTTTTGTAAGAAAAATTTGGGAAAGTAAGATTAAAAAATGAAAGTCGATATTAAAAAAGTTAAAATTAGCGTAACGGCACCAAGCAGTGATGTTGCTGTAGTAAGAGATGCTGTATGCGAAGCTGGCGCTGGCGTGATTGGCAACTATGACTTTTGTTCCAATTCGTGTAGGGTGATAGGGACATTTAGGCCAAACAAAAAAGCAAATCCGTATATTGGAGAAACGAATAAATTAGAATATGTTGATGAAGAAAAACTGGAAGTAATCTGTGATGTAGAGAAAGTTAAAAATGTTGTTTCCGTGTTAAGAAAAGTACATCCTTACGAAGAGCCAGCAATCGATATTATTCCGCTTTTGGATGAAGGTTTATTCAATTAAGACAGGTTAGTTTAATAATTCAAGATTCCAATCTTTAAATTCATAACCAACCTGTTACATTTGTTAATTTAGATATTATTATACTATATTTTGATATATAACGAAGATATGTGTGCCTTAAAGACTACAAAAGGATATACAAACGCAAGATTGATATTGTGCGGCGGTGGTTCTGGAGAACAAAATTACTACGCTAACCAGAAATTAAACGAGATCATAAATCATAATAAGCCCTTACTTTATATTCCTTTAGCTATGGACGAAAACGTTCATTCATATGATAGTTGTTATGAATGGATAAAAAAAGAGCTATCGCAAGTCTCCTTCGCCGGGATAAAGATGGTTAGAAGCTTTAAGGATTTGGCTGAAAAAGAATTAAATGATTATTCTGCTTTGTTTATTGGTGGCGGAAATACTTATAAACTGTTAAAAGGATTAAAGGATAACGGTATATTTTCGAAAATCATAGATTATTTAGATGGTGGCGGCGTAATCCTTGGTTCGAGTGCTGGAGCTGTAATATTTGGGTATAACATAAATAGCATTTCTATAATGGATCCAAATAATGTGGGTTTGAAAGAGACAAAAGGTTTTAATGTTTTAGACGGTGTTTCTATATTCCCGCACTACACAAATAATAAGCTTGAGCTATCAAAAGATGAAAATGAAAAGAGGTTTCGTAATTTTACTGATTCAATTATAAATTACTCAAATTTGGTCGGGGATGTAATTGCTATACCGGAAGAAGATGCAATCTTTGTTCATGACGGTAAAGTGGAGATTCTCGGAAGTAGGCCTTATTATTTCTTTAGAAAAGGCAAGTCTCAGAAAATAGATGTTTCAAAATGAGATAATAGCTTTTTCTCACGTATAGACCAGCATCGCCGATCGCTTTATTTACCACTTCCCTATGCGAATATATCGATTCGTTTATTTGCGCTATAATAAACATAAAAATAATAAGGAATATAGAGAATGGACCCACAAAATCAGATTATTAACGAACGAAACAAATGCAAGCATATACCAGTAATAACAGTATTAGTTATTCTTCTCGTTTGCAGCTGTATTTTTGGCGGTTTCGAGCTATATCAAAATATCGACAATCAAAATCGAAACTGCTACACGGAATATGAGCAGAATGATAATGATATAGCCGATAACAATAACAATACCCCATCTAAACCCGCGGTCACGGGAGATGCGTCATTTACAGTCCCAAACCCTACTTCATATAGTGCAGGAATCAATGATGGAACAGTAAAGTTTGAATACGGCGTCTATAACAATGTATTATCTGCATATTCCATCAATTATTATCAAAATCCAGCAAAAGACGTCATAAGTAAAGTAATATCTAGCAACTTAGATCTAAATACAGGCGAGAAACTCGACAACGTAAAAACCCTAGACCGTTTTGGTTTTACTATAGATGAAGTCTATCGCAAAATCCTTAATAATATTGCTGAAACTGCCTCTATTGATTCATTCCTGCTAGACATAAATGGAAATGTTGAAGCCGAAAAGATTAGCATAAATGATTTTAAAAATAATACAGAGAAATATATAGCAACGCTAAAAAGCGACCAAAACCTTTTCTATGTCTTTTTGAAAGATTCTAAAGCTACCGTTTCATACGAACAATACAAAATCCTACAAAAACTCGGAATGTCATCGCATATGGGTCAGGGACTTGTTAGCGGTTATGTTGAAATAAAATTGTAAAGTTTCAGACAATTTTCAAACACTAATCGATAATCGAATTCGCATAAGCAACATTGTGCGCCAATGCTTGTTTCTCGAGATGCGCCGCCCTTTCGTCGTCATCAATCGCAGAGTTTACTGAATGTTTGACGCGCGCTTTCTCTTCTGCCTTTTTGCCATCATTCCAACGCTCTAACGTACCGACTAAATAGCCCGTAATTCTACGCAAACGCTCAAATTTACTGCCAAAGTATTGATTGTGATCTTCAAAATATTTTTTCGCAGCTTCCGCACTACTATTCTTCTCAATTAAAGCTGTACCCACTTCCACTAAGCGGCTCACGTGTAAGTTCTCAAATCCATCAAATTGCTTCAAAACCTCTTTAATTTCATCGACCGGAATCTTCGCATAAGTGTTCAATGATTGCGCAAAACGTTCTAAATCAAATTTCTTTGCATCACTTGGTTCAAAGTAAAGAATCTTCTTCATAATCCCTCGTTTTTATATTTACAAAAAATATTGTAAACACTACATATAGCGTAGTCAATACATAAAAATACACCATATCTGGCGTTTATGTTAATTTTACAACGCTCCACCTAATACACCCCTCATCAGTATTGACAATTTATTAAAAAATGTTAGAATAGTAATAGCAACTCGTCGCACATTTTCAACAAGGAGGGGAATTAAAGCATGATTGTTAATAATTTCACCGTTCCCATCATAACGGGTCCAACCAAGGAGGAGCTCGATCAGGCCATCGCAGCTATAGAGAGAGCCAAAAAAGTCGAAGAAGACTATTTTGCCTCAGCAACCGCAAAGGGCGAACGTCCAGAGGTTATAGATGAGCCGACTTACGATTACTGCAGTTTAATACTGGAAAAGGCAAATCTGAAGTGGAAACTGCAAGCCCGGTTCATTCCGTTCACTATTCGCAGAATAATAAGCAGTATCCACAAGCGGGGAGATAATTATTTCGTTCGACTCGACTTTTATATCAACCACAACCGTACGCTTGTCTCGCCCGAAACATCGTACAAGCTTCTTCGCGGTTCTAAATATACGATTCGCCTCGTATATAATCCCATAACAGGCAGAGGACACGTGTACGAACTCAGTAATTACAATACCACTCCTACAACATACTAATAGCCAGCCGCCGGTCTCAACAACCGACGGCTTTTTCATTACGCAAATAATCTACTAGCTAAGTTCCCCTCTCCTAAGTCGCAATATCTTGTCTGCGTGCTCCGCCACCTTCTTACTGTGCGTTACAATAATCACAATTTTCTTATCTTTATGCGCCAAATCTTTAAATAGTTCAATTATTTTTTCTTCCGTGTCTTCATCCAAATTACCCGTTGGCTCATCCGCTACAATAATTGGCGAGTTCGACGCAATTGCGCGTGCAATTGCCACACGTTGTTGCTGACCGCCCGATAGTTTTCCAATCAAACGACCGCCTTCTTCCTCCGATAAACCAACCTGTTTCAAATACGTATTAGCATCCACCTTCCGATTATCAAAATCAATCGCAACCTCAACATTCTCTTTCGCAGTCATATATTTAATCAAATTGTACGATTGAAAGACAATGTTTACATATTTCAAGCGGAACTCTGATCCGCCAATTTTGCGCAAACTCTTCCTGTTATATTTAATATCGCCTTCTTGCATTTTATCTAAAGCCGATATCAGCGATAAGAAAGTCGTTTTCCTCGAGCCACTTTCACCCACAATCGCATACATCTTCCCCTCTTTAAACTCCGCACTCACATTCTTCAAAACCTGCTGCTCACCTGATGCATTTACGTAGCTATAAGAAACATCTTCAACTTTTAAAGTACTCATTTTTTACTCCTTCCCCGCTAAGATTTCTTTTGGCTGATAACGCAACACGTTAACTGATGGCAATATTAAGGCTAAAATTATTACTAAATATCCCGTCACAAATAGCAGCAGAAAGTCAATCGGCGTCGCATTAATATCTAACTTTATATCTTGATTACGGCTTGCCGTTATCCTCTGTTTCATATTTTGACCGCCCGTATCTGACATCGACGGCATCGATGGCATACCGCCACTCTTACTCGAACCGCCCACCTGCGCACCCGGACGACCGAAATTACGTTCAGACTGTTGCGTGCTTGCTGTTATCTGCGACTCTAAAATACCCTGCCCCATCGCTTTTGCTAAAAACGTTCCCGAAATTGAAGCTAAAACAAAACCTAAAGTACCTACTATTAACAATTCTGTCGCAATCTGTCCGATAATATTCCTCTTATGTGCACCAAGCGAAAGCAACACACCCATTTCATAGCGACGATCTTTTACGTTAATCGTTACAATCAAAGTTACAATAATAATCGCCGCCACAATTACAATCACCAAAATCGTCGTCGCGAAACTGCCTACACTCTCAATTGAACCCGACATTGCATCATATTCGCTCGTGTCGATCGCCATCTTCATTTTATTCTCAGATAATTCTTTAAAATCAGCATTAACCTTCTCGACAAATTCTTCGGCTTTATCGGAATTGTTCATGTAGTAATTTACATTGCTCACATTATATTTTCCGTCCTTATAATCATCACTTCCCAGAAACTTTGCTGCCGTTTCAATGTTCATATAAATCGCATTCGCATTGGAACGTTCCTCGGAAGTATCATAGATGCCAATCACTTCTAGCTCAATCTCTTTTTCGGTATAAATATTTTTAATTTTGAACTTGCTACCAACTTTCAAATAGTTCAGCTCTGCAAATTCATAAGAAATCATCGCCTTATCGTTCGAGTCTTCATCAAAGTATTCGCCATCTTTAATCGTGAAAGTTTCGTTTTGTACTCCAGAAATATATGCGTAGGCATTAATGCCAGAAATCGTAATGTCGCCTTCAAGCTTTGAGTCGTCATCCGAAGAATTGCCCGATCGGCCTCCAGGCATTCCTGACATCCCATCGCCAAAACCGCCACCAGGCGCACCTTCATTCTTCGATTCTACCACATCCAAATCAGCCGAGTTTGCCGAGCTCGACAGTTCATAAGAATAGTCCTTCACGTAATCCGAAATATTCCGCTATCTTATTTGCTGTTTCGACCGTTACGGCTGGGCGCACCATATTCTTAAACATCTCTTTGCGATCGCCGCCCTTCTCCATCTCCTCTTTCTGCGATTCACGAATCGCATCCATATCGGCCTGAATCGTTACCGTGCCGCCCAAAGTAGATTTCGCATAATCCATCTGTGCTGCCACGGCAGTTTTAATCGTAATCGCAGCGAGTACCAAATTTGCCATCATGAAAAAAATCAATGTCAAAATGATTGTTCGCCCTAGTTTCCGCTTGATTGACAGAAAACTCCTCTTCAGCATACTCCTAAACATTCTAATCCTTTCTATCTTTATCTAGTTATCCTCATTATCTCGCCGAAGCTTAAAAGAAAACTTAAAATTCTAAAATAAAACTCGTCTTCTTTTCGTCGGATTCTGCACGTATTTTCCAACTATTTTGATCCGCTACCGCTTTCGCAATTGCCAACCCTAAACCCGAGCCTTCCGCCGTTTTGTCGGCCTGATAAAACCGATCGAAAACTTTATTCAATTTATCAGCCGAAATCGTTTTACCATCATTCGTCACGCGCAACATTTTATCCGTTAATTCAACTTCTATCTTTGATTTTGAATATTTAATTGCATTATCTAATAAAATATCCAGTATCTGCTCAAAATCCGCCCGCACTATCCGTACGCTAGTTGATTTAGGTGCATCGACTTTCAACTCTTTCTCGCCCAATCTTGCTTCTATTAATTGCATATGCTTTCGTACAACTATCGACAAATCAACATCTTTTTTCTCCAATACCACCGTTCTACCATCCGTCCGCGCCAAAATTAACAAATCATTTACTAATTTTGCCACTCGATCAAGTTCCGAATCTACATTATCCGTCCACGGCTGCTCCGAGGTGTCGAGTGCCTCAAAATTCGCTCGCGCCGCCGCAATTGGCGTCTTCAGCTCATGTGATGCATTTGCAATAAACTCACGCTGTTTTTCGTAGGCATCCTTCACTGGCTTAATTGATTTCTCCGCATAATAATAGCTCGCCGCAAATACAAGTAATTCCGTAATTATTGCCACCATTATCAACGTAACGCCTAGCCTTTCTACTCTTCGCGCCCGGTCTTTTTCAATCTCTTCCCTCATCGCATCGCGCCATTCATTCGAAATTCCCATACGATTCGGCATCTCTGGCGGCCGATTATTATTTGACACCACCGTCACAGCAAAGATCGAACCAAATGCTATCGCTAAGATTATCGACGTGATAATCATATTGGTTAAAATAAATTTATTCCGTAATCTTCTAAACATATCAAGCTTCTACAATCTTATAACCTAATCCACGGACGGAATTAATCTCCGCCTTACTACCAAGCTTCTTTAGCACTCTGCGCAAACGTGAAACATATACTTCTATGTAATTATCTTCACCAAATGCTTCACCACCCCATACTTTATTTAACAAAAAATCCTTCTTCACAATCTTGCCTGGCGTTTTCATCAACTCGTGAATAATCCCTGCTTCTTTTCCTGTCAAAGACACACCATTCAAACTTTTTTCATTCACGTCATAAATTAAATTCAAGTAGCGCACTTTTTCACTTTTAATTACCGCCGGGCGACGCATTAAAGCTTTAATTCGCGCAACCAATTCTGCCGTCTTGAATGGCTTTGCTAAATAATCATCCGCTCCCGCATCTAAACCATTCACTTTGTCTTCCACTTCCGATAAAGCCGACAGCATAATTACCGGCGTCGAGATTTTGCGCTCCCGCATCCGACGCAAAATATCAATACCAGATATCTTCGGCAACATCACATCAAGAATCACGACGTCATATATTTCATCAATGGCTTTATTAAGCCCATCTTCACCGTCGAGTGCCAAATCGCAATCAATTTTTTCCTTTTCTAAGTTATGTTTTACTGCTTCAGCGAGAAACTTTTCGTCTTCTACATATAAAACTCTCATTTATATTTCTCCTATGTTCTTATGATATCAATTTTAAGAGGCGAAGCTGAAAAAAGCTTAAAAAACTGAAAAAGCCCATGCCTTCATCTATCTTTTTTAAACGAAACATCAACCACCAAAAAAGTGCCCCGTAGAGCACTGTCGGACTGCTACATGGTTCTACGCCGGACAACGACGTTTACGCGTAATGCGGTCTCCATAAGACTTACGTCCCAAATCAATCCTACCACAATTCGGCATATTCATCAAAACAGTTCCTCGGAAACACGTTGATATTTAACATTCTTTTTTCCGCCAACCTTCTCACTAATTCCATATTCCTCCCGCCTAATCTTTGATAAATAGTATTCGCAATCAAATCCGCCACTTGCAAACCATACACCTCCTTTGAATCCGCCTGAATAATCATTGCTCTTCGAAAACCATATTTTTCCATTTGAATTTTTATCATCAAATATTCAAGTAAAGAATTTTTTGACGCAATTCTCGTCGTGCGCTTATCAAAAGTCACAAAGATATCATCACTTCATTTCGCAATTATTCGCTCCACTAACAAACCGGCAAAATAATTATATGCTACGTTTCGTGTTTTTCTCGTTAAAGAAAAAGTAATCTCGCTTTTCCTAATAACAAGTACCTCAAAAAATATATTTCCCATCGCAATAATCTTATTAATCAAATCCTGCCGCTGAGCGTACTCTAAATTTACGGCGTGTATTTCATCTAACGCTTTTTCTTCATCAGCAAATCGTACTTTAGCCGAGCGTATCATATTTCTAATTTTTTTCTTCACTTTGTCATTGCTACATATCACAGCCGCAAGCAAAAAAAATTTTCCTTTACTCCCTAAATTACCCGATTCATCAATATAAACCCACATCTTTCTATTTTGCATACAAAACCACAAACAAAAAAACACGAGCATTGCATTTTTGCTAAAACGCAAGAAAAATTATATAATAATAAAATATGTTAGTTTCCGATTACAACTACAACTTACCCGAAGAAAATATCGCAATCCGCCCACCCAAAGTCCGCGGTACTACTCGCCTACTCGTCCTCAATCGCCAAACCGGAGACATCACTGATTCCAAATATGCCAACCTTGATTCTTTCCTTGAACCTGGCGACCTGCTTGTTTTAAACGATACCCGCGTCATGCGCTCTCGCGTTTTTACTGAACTGCCAGACGGTCGCCCCCGCGAACTCGTCGTCCTTGAAAAACATGACGGCGAAATCGACCATGTTATGTATCGCGGCAAACTCCATGCCGGCGATCAGCTCACTGTCAAAAATGTCACCGACGATAGTAAAACCAACGACATCATTACTATCAAAGAAATTCTCGGCAATGGTACTGCCACCGTCACCGCTAATCGCGAACTAACCGACATTGTTGCCGATTACGGCAACGTTCCCCTTCCGCCCTATCTCCATCGCGACGCCGATAAGAAAGATATAGAACGCTATCAGACTGTCTGGGCTAAAGAACTTGGCTCAGCCGCTGCGCCTACCGCCAGCCTCAACATGACTAAGGAACTTATTAAAAAACTTCAAGCCAAAGGCGTCCAAATTAAATACCTTACCCTCCACGTCGGTCTCGGCACTTTCTTACCAATCCGCAGCGATAAGGTCGAAGAACATCATATGCACTCCGAATGGTTTCATATTCCAAACGACACCATTAAAGCAGTCGAGGCCGCCAAAGCCTCTGGTCATCGCGTTATTGCCGTTGGTACTACCGTTACTCGCACACTCGAATTTTGGGCTAAAACCGGTAAAACTTTCGGCGAGGACGATATATTCATCTACCCTGGTTTCAAGTTCCAAGCCATTGATGCTCTAGTCACCAATTTCCATGCCCCAAAATCCACCGTTCTCATGCTTACCGCTGCTTTTGCCGGCTGGGACCACCTCAAGCCCGCTTACGAACACGCTATCGATAATAATTACAAACTATTAAGTTACGGAGATTCAATGCTCATATGTTAAAGTTCGACATTATCAAGCAAAAGGGACTCATGCGCGCTGGCGTCATCCATACGCCACACGGCGATATTCAGACCCCAGCTTTCATTGGCGCCGCCACCCGCGCTTCCGTTAAAGCTATCACTCACGCCCAGATGCGCGAACTTGGTTCTCAGGGCATCCTCGCTAATGCCTATCATCTTATTCTCGCCCCTGGCCCGAATCTTATTGAAAAAGCTGGCGGCCTCGCCGAATTTACCAGTTGGCGCGGTCCAACTTTTACCGACTCAGGCGGCTTCCAAATGCTTTCTCTCACTGACGCCAAAATCGACCACAATGGCGTCACCTTCAAGTCACATATCAACGGCGACAAAATTCGCATGAATCCCGAAATCTCCATGCAAGCCCAATGGCAAATCAGCGCCGACATTCACATGGCCTTTGATCAGGCCATCGATTCGAACGACAAAGAACTCGTCAAAAAAGCCATGATTCGCACCCATAACTGGCTCCCTCGCAATATCGCCGAACATCAACGCCTCGCTAAGGCTGCTAAAAAAGCCGGCAAACCAGAACAATATCTTTATGCTGTCGTCCAGGGCGGTCTCTTTGAAGATCTTCGCCGCGAATCTGCCGAACTTATGGCTAAACAACCCGTTGACGGTTACGGCATTGGTTCCCTCTATACCACTGAAACCCCTGAAACCGCCAACATTATCAAACTCACCAACGAAATTATCCCGAACAACAAACCGCGCCACCTCCTTGGTATGGGCTCCGAACCGCGTGATCTCTTTATTGGCGTTAAATACGGTTGCGACACTTTCGATTGCGTCGCCCCCACGCGCCAAGCCCGCAACGGCGCCCTCTATACGCCATACGGTCGCATTAATATACGCAATGCCAAATATCGCGAGATGTTCAAACCACTCGACCCCACCTGCGACTGCTATTGCTGTAAAAATTACACCGCTGCCTATCTCCATCACCTCTACAAAGTCGACGAAATTACCGGCAAGACTCTCGCCAGCATCCACAATGAACATTTTGTCGTCAAAATCTGCGATCAAATCCGCGCAAGTATCCTAAATGATACTTTCGAAGATTACATGGTAGATTTCATGCAAAAATACTACCAACACTAGACAAGAAAAAGACCGGTACTAATCTTAACGAAAAGATACCGGCCGAAATAGTTTCTTACGCTACAAGAGCAATGATTTCCAAATACGTTTCGTATGTCATTGCTCCTAACTCACAAATTGCGCAAAGGACATCGACATTAACAGCCCCCTCAAATTGGTGACCCTCCGTGTCGCTGTATGACGCGCAACCATCCTCATCGATGATATAGGTGCAAACTGCACCCGTCTCGGTAGTTCTGCTGAATGCCACGGTAGTGCACCCCCTTCCAATCCAAAAACTACTCATCACTTAAGCTCATCTATAACAAGCTTACAATCCCATTATAGCACGAAACGCTTATTTTGTCAATAGCGCCGTTAGGGTCCAGGACCTTTGCAACAAAATAGTTGACAGTACTTGCCAACAAAAATAGGTAGTTTCATACTTAAAGTTCCTCAAAAACCTAAACAGGAAACTACCTATGGCATATTGTATAGATAAAGCAATCGAAAAACAACGCGAAAAAGCGCTAAAAGAGATTTTCTTTGAGCATCGTAGCGTTTCGCAAGTTGCGAGACGCTACGGAAGAAATAGGAGTACAATCTATCGTTGGATAAAAAAGTGGCGCGAGCTAAATAACTATCCAGACTTCAATAACTACGGAAGGCCGCGTAGGCTTCAGGGCGCCACTTTTCGTTTGTCTAGCCTCAAATGGCTAGTGCCAACCCTATCTTCTGCTCCTAAGGTGCATCCGAACGCTCTAGACGAGCGCCTTGTGGCACACATCGTCGAGACCAAGCTCGAGCTTGGTCGAAGCAACTACGTAGTTTGGCTAACGCTTCAGAATGAGAATCTTGAAGTTAGTTTTTCGAGTGTCCGAAGGATTGTTCGAAGATACAAATTACAGAGAGTTAGACTTTATGGTAAGAAGTATTGGGCTAAGCATAACCCGAGGAGACCAAAAGCAGAGTCTCCAGGCGATCTAGTTGAAGTGGATACGGTTTTCCTAATGAACCACTTCGGCGGAAAGCACCTATATATTACGAATATTATTGATGTGAATACAAGGCTAGCCTATTCTCGCATAGGATACTCATACAGCCAAACAAGCACGGCGAATGCCGTGCTTGCAGCTCAAAAAGAGTTTGGCTTTAGTTTTAAGATGGTCCAGTGCGACAACGGTCGAGAATTTGGACAACGCTTCAAAGATATTCTCGCAAAGCATCGTATTCCAATCCGACACACGAGAGTGCGTCAGCCTAATGATAATGCGCATATTGAGCGATTTAACCGAACAATGCGAGAAGAATCTATTGGTCCATATACCGCAAGAACGCTGCCTGAAGTTACTAAGAGCATTCAAGAATACCTAATCTATTACAACTATGCTAGAATACATACAACTTTAAGAATGGCTCCTATGCAAATGTTGCAAAGGCGCTGAACTCTCTAAGTAGCGCTAATGCTTTTTGGAATGCTATAATAACTTCATGAGCACTACAACTAAAGTTCAGATCGACACTAAAACATTCATTCGCTTCTGGCTTGTCATAATCGGTTTCCTTGCGGCGGGTTATCTTTTATTTGCGGCAAGAAAAGGCCTACTGATAATTGGCTACGCCCTTTTCTTTGCGCTCGCCATTAAGCCTTTAATTAGCCGTATCGCAAATCTATTTCCTAATAAAAATAAAACTCATAAGCTCCCAATTGCACTCGCGTACCTCGTAGTCGTCGGCTTTATCTGCGCATTCATCGCCATAGTTGTGCCTACTATCATTTCCGAAACCGCAAAATTTGCTAAAAACCTTCCAAACATCGTTGATGGCGCCACTAATAATCTCACTTTTATTGATAATATCGGCGAAACCTTGCGTATCAATAATTTCCGCGAGGAAGCAATTGGAAAAATTAGAGAATTTTCTCAAAACTTTGTTAAATTAGACAACGTTGGCTCGACATTAACTAACTCCGTTGCCGCACTCGGTAGCGCTATTGCCACTATTATCCTAACCCTCGTTTTAGCCTTCTTTATGCTCACCGAAGGTCCAGGAATTAATAAAAAAATCTGGAGCAATTTTAAAGGAAACGGTGCAAAAAAAGCCGAACACGTCGTTTACCGTCTCTCGCAAACTATCAGTACCTACGTCTCAAGTGCCATAATTGTCGCACTCGTCAATGCCTGTTTTACTATGACCGCCGTTTTTATTCTCAGTCTCATCTTCGGTCTCAATCCCAGCCTCGCCCTTCCATTTGGTCTTATTACTGGCGTCTTTAGTTTAATTCCAATGTTTGGCTCCTTTATAGGTGGCACTCTCGTTGCGCTTCTGCTAGGATTCAGCCAAATCGGCGCCGGCATAACTTTCTTTATCTACACCATCGTTTATCTACAAATCGAATCCAATATCATCTCGCCAAAGATCCAGGGCAAAGGCATGAACCTTCCTGCTCTTGCCGTCCTTTCTGCAGTCACCATCGGCATTTATACTTTTGGTCTTCTCGGCGCCATCATCTCAATCCCAATTGCCGGATGTATACGCGTCCTCATCGAAGAATATAGCAACGACCTTATGGACGACGGCAAAATCAACGGCAGCGACTTAAAAAGACCTAAAGATAAGTCAAAACTTATTGCGAATAATTAACCCACAAAAAACACCCCTCCATACGAGGGGCATTTTTACATCTTATTTCTCCTTCTCCAGTTCGCAACCGTGTCGGAATACTACCGCCAATACCAATAATACAAAACCCAGTGCGTAATGACCTAATGAGATATTTACACTAATTGTCTGTCCGCTCAATACAAGCGACAAAACCATTGACGCTACATCTAAAAGAATCAACGAGGCAAATAGCCATTTTGCAATATTTTGGATAATAACTACATTCTCCACCATAAAAGGCGTTTTGCCGCAATCTAAATTCTTAAAGATACGATGAATATTTCTTAACATCATAGCAGTAAAGTATAAAGCTACTGCGCCAACAACAAGAACAACCAAGACAATAGCTATCTGTTCATTATGGCTCTTATTTAAAAAGTATTCCACCCCAGAACCTGAAATCGACACGAATGCTTCCGTATTTAACTCATTCTTAGCAGAATTAACCATTTCATTAATGTTGATCTCACTCTGCTTTACGCAAATAAACACCCCAGCAACCACTGCGCAAACGGCAGCAACAGTTAAAAGCACTTCACCAATCTTAGCGAAAATACTCAATATTTTACAAGTAATCTTACAGGCCTTCGCCGATAAAATCATCTCTGCATCCTTTTCGTTTTTTGACATCTTTGCCCTTTTTTATTATTTTATATATTGCCAAATTGAACCGTCGACGCTATCTAATAACACAATCCCCTCCCTCGCAATTTCGTCGCGTAAGGTATCCGCCTTCACGAAGTCGCGTTCATTCTTCGCTTTTGCACGTTCCGTAATCTTTTCTTTTAAATCATCCGAAATGTCTGGCGTTGAATCAAGAATCCCTAGACCAAAGGCATCATCCAAAAATTTCACAAATTCTTCATCTGGAACATTTACATTAATAGCTTTATCTATCTCAGCAAACGCCCCCGCCGAATTCATATTGTTATTTAATTGCCTCATAACTGCATCACGCACACTGTTCAAATCTGTAGCATCTTTTTGCCAACGCAAAGCCGCAAAATTCCGATAATTCAATAGTCGTTGCTTCGCCGCATTCAAATCATTAAACGAAAAATTACGCTCGCTCTGAAAATGGCCTTGCAATACCCACATCTTATAATCCATATGCGAATAACCACGCTCTTTCAAGTCCTCAAAATAGTAAACATTACCAATCGACTTCGAAATCTTTTCCCCATCAATAGTAATAAAGTTATTATGCAACCAATAGTTCGCCATCTTCTTACCGTAGGCCGCCTCAATCTCAGCAATCTCATTCGTATGATGAACCGGAATATGATCAACGCCACCACAATGAATATCAATCGGCTCACCTAGTTTTTCGTGGATAATCGTCGCGCACTCAAGATGCCAACCCGGATAACCCATTCTGCCTCTATATTCCCATTGCATCGCATGATCTTCATCATCACGAATCCACTTCCATACCGCAAAATCTGACACATTCTTCTTTTCGGAATTAAAATCTACCCGCGCTCCTGCTTTCAAATGATCCAAGTCCAAATGCGCAAAATCCGCATAGGTCGGAAACTTCGAAGTATCAAAATACAAACCATCCGTCGTATCATACAAATAACCTTTTTCCTCTAGTACATCCACTAAAGCCATGTCTTCTTTAATAAAATCCGTCGCTCGGCAAATTCGCGATGGCTCCACCATGTTCAAAGCGCGAAAGTTTTTCAGATAGTCATTCGTATACATCTCTGCCACTTCCCAAACCGTCTTGCCCTCACGTTTGGCGCCTTTTTCCATCTTGTCTTCGCCCTCATCAGCATCGGAAGTCAAATGCCCAACATCGGTAATATTTAACACGCGTTCAACCTTATAGCCATTCAAAGCCAAAGTTCGCACCAAAAGATCCCAGTAAATATAACTAGTAAAATTCCCCACGTGCGCAAAACTATAGACCGTTGGTCCGCAAGTATAAACTTTTACCCTTTCCGCATCAATCGGTTTAAATTCTTCAATATTTCGACTGAGGGTGTTGTATAATTTCATATCTCTAGTATAACACCCCCGATATCTCCGACATCAACTCAATACTATAATTAATAACAATAAAATAAATGCGACAATAACTATCGTCCAAATCGTACCCGCAACCTTATTCTTCACCTTCGCACCTTCTATTGTCGCCTGCCCAATCGGCGTCTGATCGACAGTCGAGCCGAACATACGACCAATTCCGATATAATTTGCCATTTTTTCACCCATCATCTTCGCACCGTTCTTCGCCAAAACACCTTGCACTGAATTGCCATTCTCGCCCTGTATTCTCGATTGTCGCAAACGTTTACGATGCTCTTTCAGTTCATCAATTTTCTTCATATTCTTTGCGTCCGACTTCGTGTCTTTCTCGTGCATATGTCGCGCACTCATATTTCTGTAACGATTTGTCTGCACCCAATAGAAAATAAAACCAGGCGTAAAGCCTAATGCGCCCCATAAAGCCGGATTATCGTCATCCATATCAACGCCAATCCAGAATCTAAACCAGAACCAGCCCAATACAATCCCTAGCACCTCAACTATCGCCGACACGATCATTAAACGAGTTTTATTTATTGGCACCGACCCCATCGTCTCCCCCGTTCGCGCATTCACGGCTACATAATGCATAAGTTGTTTATCTTGCTGATAATAGCTATACAGCCACACTGGTAAGTATGCCGCCTTCCAGCTCGTACCCTTAATCTCTAACGATTCCTTTTCCCATCTAGCACCGCGATCATAAAACTCCATCGTTTGCCTTGCCTGATAACGCGCAATATCCTTAGACTGCATTTCCACTGCTGGTTTTAATATATCTACATTCGTATCACGCTTCTCGCTTGCGTATCCTCTCAGATAACTCGGGTTCCATTCGACGCAGTTATCCGTGTCAAACGGCATGATTGAATTGATTACATTATTCGTATTAACTTTTAAGTCTTGCCTCAACTTGTCCGAAGAAGATTCTATTGTCAAATCATCAATCATCAAATCGAAATCACGTGACACATTATAAGCATCCGCATCATAATATGTCTTCCTACTATTGCCACTTCCTACCGTATAACGCTTTACTAAATGCTCCGCCTCGCCAGAAAGCGATGCGTGTGCATTTACATCTACTATCATATATGGCAGATATACGCCCATCACATTTTCAGATGAAAATTCTTTCGTAAAAACTGGATGCGCAAAAAACTTACGCTTATTTACGAACTCATCAATCTTGCCTTCTGCAAATTTCTTCTCGGTTTTAAATGGTAAAACCAAATCCGGTACTGCGCCATTCGGCATCTTCTCATTTACCGACAAATTATGTCGACACCAATGACAACGCGCGCTCGTTACTTCATCTGTATTAATCACCACTTCCGCACCGCAAGCTGGACATTTTAGAGTTAGGATAACCTTCTCGTCAGGAATAATATCGCCCGCACCCGCACCTATCACATCGCCCTTTAAACCCTCAATACCGCCATAAGCATTGACCTTGTTCCCCTTAAACTGTGAGCGACAAAAATTACATTTCAAATTCCCTGTTTTCACATCCAGCGTCGTATCTGTTGAGCCGCAGTGCGGACAACGATTCATTCCGTTCTTTTTGTTATCTATTGCCATCCTTGTCGCTCCTTTCTAATAATCATAACTATAATCAAATCCACCGCCAGAATCGAAACTCGATCCCGAATCCCAACTACCACCAGAATCCCAACTCGAACCCGAGTCCCAGCTACTATCCGAAGAATCGCTGCCGCTACCACTACCACTACCACTACCACTACCGCCGCCGTCACCGCCCATCAAGGCTATCAACATAAATAGCACAAAAACAACAATCCAGATAATCTCAACTAATGACGATTTTTGCTGCCTACGCCGATAGCTCATCGCCGCAGCGCTCATGCCGCTATTTGTATAATTGCGCCCCATCTGAAAACGACCACGTTCACTATCGAGCATCTCGCTTCTCCCCGTCGATAAAGCGCCAATCACCCTGTCGTCATTCTTTCCCACAATCGTTGCGCCATAAGTATATTCAACCGACCTCACATAGGTATCAGTCTTCTCAAGATTCTTAATCTCTGCCACCGTCTCCGTCTCATGATGATGTCGCCCGTTTTGATTAATCAATAATCCACCCTGTTGCGCTCCGCCAGTTAACTGTAATCGTTTTTTTGAATTAGCATAATACACTATCGCCCAGATTGGCATAATATATAAGCCCCAAATCATTGCTAGCACCGCCAAAACAAACAAACCAAATATTACCATCGTAAAGAAAGCTATCACCGTTGCCAACACTACCGTCAATATCACCCTTGACGGCTTCCTAACCTTCTTTCCCTCAGTCTTCTTTATTAACTTCTTGTCCGGCAAGCAAGCTGCAATTTCTCCCGTTCGTCCATTCAAAGCAATATAGTATATTCTCTCGTCACTCGTTTCGGCCGGACGTTTATAACTATATAACCATACTGGCAAATATGCCGCCTTCCACTTCGTACCTTTTATTCCTAAGTGTTCTTTGTCCCAACGAATACCACGATCGTATTGTGCTGCGGTTTCAGTCTTTGCACGGTTACGTGCTATGTCGCCAGTTTGTAGCGCAACAATTTCCTTCAAATTATCTACATTTGTATTGCGCTTCTCGCTTGCGAAGCCCCTTAAATAATTTGCATCCCACGCTACAGCATTTTCCGTATCGTACGGCAAAATCGCATTAATAATATTATTCGAATTAATGCAGGTATCTTGGTTTAATCTTTTAGCCGAAGATTCAACTGTTAAGTCATCAACTAAAATATCAAACTCACGCGTAAGATCATAGATTTCTGCGCCGTTATATGATTTGCTTCCATTACCAATCTCACCTTGACCGCGCATCGTAAGATGGCCATTTACATCAACAATCAAATACGGAAAATACACACCACGCGTATCGCTCGCGTTGAATTGCGACGCAAAATCTGCATCTACCGAAATTTCATTTTCTTTAAAGCAAGCTTTAATCTTCTTTTCGGCTTCTTCTTTGGTTATTTTAAAAGGCAACACTAAATCCGGTACTGCACCATTTGAAATCTTCTCATTAACCGAAAAAACGTGCTTACACCAATGGCACGAAGCACTCGTACTTTCTTCCGTATTAATAACAACCTCTGCCCCACAAGATGGGCAACGAAAAGTTTTCACGATGTCTTCGCCCGGAATAATATCTTCCGCACCTTCACCGCGAGTTTCGCCTTTCATCCCCTCGACACCACCCAGCGCATTATCGCTCTTCGCTTCAAAAAGCGTCTTACAATAATTACACTTTAATTTCCCCTCTTTGGTGTCCAGGGACACATCGCTGGAGCCGCAATGCGGACAGCGATGCAATCCATCCTTGGACTTTGCCACCATTAGCTAAAACTATTCTGCCTTTTCAGCTTTATCGTCTTTAGCCGGTTCTCCTTCGGCTGGCTTTTCTTCTGCTTTTGCTTCCGGAGCTGGAGCTGGTTGCGCAGCAGCAGCGGCACCCGCAGCGGCCGCAGCATTTTGCTGAGCGGTTACTGGGTTTGTGCCCATTGGCTGGGTTACGCCAGCCATACCACCCATCATACCGACGCCCATGCCCATGCCCATCATGTTTCCGGCGCCACCATTATTACCAGCAGCATTGAAACCTTCGGCAATTTGAGTCTGTGCATATGCAGCACCAACGCCGCCCTGCATGAGGTTGCCAGTGTTGAACTTGTTGATAAGCTCGACAGATTGTTCGTCCCAATCGAGACCCATTGGCTGTACGTTGACGATTTCGAGACCGTACTTAGTACCCCATTGGTAGTTAGCCTCAACGGCTTCGTTCATGTTCTTTGCAAATTCAACTGTACCACCTTGAATATCGTCAATGGACTTACCTCCCTTAGTATATGCAGAAAGTGCAGCCGCTAAGGAGCCGATAAAGCCAGCAAAGAGACCATCCTCTACACCGCCATCACCTTCTCCAAGATCAAAGACGGCACGACCCTGACCAGAAATAACATCGGCAGGAATCAAATTCTTAATCATCAAGATTGGATCTACAACCTTCAAAGTGTAGGTACCATTGCTCGTTACGGCAAGCATCGTATTTGCATAGTTAGCATCCTTATAACGAATTGGGTTCTGAGTACCGTAACGGAGACCAAGAATATCCTTCAAGTTTACATAGAAAGCAAACTGTTGATTACCAGGTTGACCACCAAACTTGAACTGGTTCCAGCTTTGACCAAAGGTTGATGCAAAGAAACCGTCACCAGAGAACATACTCTTAGCTTCAGGATTGTTTTCGGTTGTATAAGTATAACCGCCCGGATCAGAAATAACGCCTGTAATACCGCCGTTTTCTACCGTAATTAAACAAGTACCTTCAGGAACTAAGAACTTGCTACCGTTAGAAATAACGTTAGCATTCTCTTCGCCGTCATTATTTTCGCTACCAGCCTTTGTAACTGGAACAGCACGTGCAATCAAGGTATGATCGGTCATATTTGCTGGCGGTGCCATGTATTCAAGCCATTGATTGGCAAATGAACCACTCAAGGCCCCACCGAAAGCTTTTAGAAAACCCATAGGTAAAAAACCTCCTTAAATTTTTTCTATAACCCCAGTATATCAAAAAAACTTAGGCGCCGCATCGCAAAGACATAATCAACTAAATGCAACCATCAACCCAGCCCCAAGCATTCGGGGTTTTCCTTTGCGCCAAAAAACGGCTCCCCAAGCCGTTTTTTATTTAGAATCTCTTCGTAGCGTCCTCGATAACCTTAATCGCCTCATCGAGACCATAGAAACCTTTCACTTCAGTAGTGCCCGGCTTCTTCAAATCTTTGTAGTGATTAAAGTGGAATTCAAGTTGTTCAATCGTGCGCTTTGGCAAATCTTCCAAAGTCTTAATGCGGTCACCATTGTTGCGATCATCATCGACTACTGCAATAATCTTGTCATCAACTTCCCCATCATCGACAAACTTCATCACGCCAAGAACACGAGCCTTTACATAGATGCCGGTAGTAAGTGGCTGATCGGTAATTACGAGTACGTCGAGCTCGTCACCATCCTCGTCAAGTGTTTGCGGAATAAAACCGTAATTGCAAGGTTTTGCAAACGCCATCGGCTCAATGCGATCGAGCATAAAACATGCGCGCTTACGATCCCATTCAATTTTATGATTGCTACCAGTTGGGATTTCAATTACAACATTAATCTCACCCTTCTTGTAATCACCTGGCTCTAAAACCTGATTAAAATCAGCCATTTTACTCCTTTCGTTTTACCTTATCATACCACAGTTCATATGTTATAATAAGCATAAGTACCATCTAATAATCATTAGGAGAACTATAGACATGGTAAAAATTGCCATCAACGGCTTTGGGCGTATTGGTCGTAATGCGTTCAAAATTGCTTTTGACCGCAACGACGCTGAAATCGTTGCTATTAACGACCTCACCGACGCTCCAACCTTGGCGCATCTACTAAAGTACGATTCCAACTACGGTATCTATTCAAAAGATGTTAGCGCCGATGGCGAAGATATTATAGTCGACGGCAAACATATCCGCGTTCTTTCTGAAAAGGAACCAGCTAATCTCCCTTGGAAAGAAATGAACATTGATGTCGTTATTGAATGTACTGGCTTCTTCACTGACCCAGCAGCCGCCCGCGCACATATTGATGCCGGCGCCAAAAAAGTAGTTATCTCCGCTCCAGCCAAAGGCGAAGGCGCAAAAACCATCGTACTTGGTGTAAATGAAGATGATGTCACTGCAGACGACCAAATCATCTCCAATGCGTCCTGCACTACAAACTGTATTGCACCAGTCATGAAAGTTCTCGAAGATAATATCGGCATCGAAAAAGCTATGATGACTACCGTCCATAGCTATACTGCCAGCCAAAAGCTTCAAGACGCTCCAGCTAAGGATATTCGCGAAGCACGTTCTGCTGCCGAAAATATCGTTCCAACCACCACTGGTGCCAGTAAAGCTGCCGCCCTTACCATTCCTTCACTTAAAGGCAAGTTTAATGGTCTTTCCGTTCGCGTCCCAACCCCAGTAGTTTCCCTTTCAGATATTACCGCCGTCACAAAGCGCGACACTACTGTCGAAGAAATCAACGAGATGTTTAAAAAAGCTGCCGCCGACCCATATTATCAAGGTATTCTTGATGCCACCGAAGAAGAACTCGTATCCGTCGATTATCGCGGTAATTCACATTCATCTATCGTAGATCTTAAACTCACCGACGTTATTGGCGGCAACCTTATCAAAGTTGTTGCTTGGTACGACAACGAATGGGGCTACAGTAACCGCCTTGTCGAACTAAGCGTCGACCTCGGCAAAATGAGTCAAGAGTAAGATCATGTATATATTCCTCGGCGCCGACCATCGCGGCTTTAAACTCAAGAATCATATTGTAAACTGGCTAGAAACTAAATCTATCCCACATACCGATTTTGGTCCTCACGATTTTGATGCCGAGGACGATTATAATGATTACGCAAAACAAGTCGCACGTGCCGTCTTAAATGCACACGAACCAGACACTTTCGGTATCTTAATCTGCGGTTCCGCACAAGGCGTCGCTATGCAAGCCAACCGTTTTAAAGGTATTCGTGCCGCCATTTGTCACTCATCCGCAGATGCGCTTGAAACCCGCAGTCACAATGATGCTAACATCCTCTGCCTATCCGCCGATCAGGATCAAAATCGTCACATAGAAATCATCGAGAGTTTCGTCCATGGCGAGCCGATTCGTCACCCCAAATATCAACGCCGAAACCTAAAACTAGACGAGGATTAATATGGCAATCACAACAATCGCCCCAACCATTCTCACATCATCGCCAATCGAGTACAAACAACTAGTTGAAAGGTACTATCCTTTTGCTAAGCGCGTTCATGTCGATATTTCCGATGGCACCCTTGCTCCTAATAAAACCATCGACGAAACCGCCATCTGGTGGCCAAAAGGTTGGACGATTGATATTCACATGATTACTTCCGAACCAGCAGAACATCTAGACAATCTGCTCAAACTACATCCAAATTTAGTCATTTTCCACGCCGAAGCACACGACGACCTCTTGCCTATCTTTGACACGCTCAAGCAAAACGGCATCAAAGTTGGCGTCGCTATCGTCCGCAGCGTTTATCCAGGTAGCATTAAAGCTATTTTAAACGCCGCCGACCATGCTCTTATCTTCTCCGGTGAACTTGGCAAATATGGCGGTACTGCCGATTTACTACTCGGAGAAAAAGTTGCACTAATTCAAGACATTCATAGCAGCATTGAAATTGGCTGGGATGGCGGAGCCAACCTCGAAAATGCCCGTCAGCTCGCTCATATTGGCATTTCTGTCATTAACGTCGGCAGTGCTCTCAGCAAAGCTGAAGACTCCGCCAAAGTATTTGAAGAACTAAACAAAGAAACAGAAAAGGAGGATCCAATTTAATGGCTCGCATTGTAAGCGTTGGCGCCGCTCTACAAGACGTGTATCTCGTCGACCATGACGATTTTGGCACTAATAAACGCGGTTTTTTCAATCAAATCGAGCTCGGCGCCAAAATTGACATCGATAAAGTTCAATTCAGCACTGGCGGCGGCGCCTCTAATGCCGCTACAACTTTTGCGCGCTATGGTCATGAATCTATTTTTATTGGCTGCATCTCCAACGACCCAGCCGGAGCCGCCATTCTCGCCTCCTTCGATGACGAAGGTATCGATAATAGTTACGTAACATACATCCCAAATGACCATACTGGTTACTCAGTTATTCTACTCGCCCCAAACGGCGAGCGCACCATTCTTACTTGCCGTGGTGCCTCTGCAAAATTTGACGCTATTAGCCCCGACGATCTCGATACTATCCATCCCGACTGGCTCTATGTCACAACAATGCGTGGCAATATGAATATGCTCGATCAATTCTTTACCAAAGCTCACTTGATGGGTATTAAAATCATGTTCAATCCCGGCAATCTCGAACTTCAGCATCAACGCAAACTACTCGGCCTCCTCTCCGACGTCGACGTCCTCATTATGAATAGAAAAGAGGCTAAACAAATTGTCGACGGTAATATCCTTGCTGAAATTATCGCTCGCCTCTCAAATTACGTACCTGCCGCCATCGTAACCGACGGCAATCAAGGCGCTATCGCTACCGACGGTAACGAAACATATCGCATTGGTCTTTACGAAGATGTCCCAATCAAAGACGCTACTGGGGCCGGCGATTCTTTTGGCTCCGGCTTCCTCGCCGCCTACGCCGATGGGCGCAGTTTTAAGGAATCCCTCATCTTTGCCTCTGCCAACTCTACTTCAGTTGTTCAAAAAATTGGTAGTAAAACTGGCATTCTTAATAAGCGCGCCAAACTACACGATATGCCCATTCAGGAGGTACGTTAGACATGGATGACGCTGTTACTAAATGGCTTGAAGCTATTGCCGAAGGAGAGCTTAACCAAGAGGATGTCGAACGTTCCTTGCGTTATGCTAAAGATCTTGAACGTGGCCTTTCTAAAATTCGTACTTTTTCTCAAGGTGTAACCATCTTCGGCTCAGCTCGCATTCCGCAAACAAGCAAATGGTGCAAACTTGCCCGTGAATTAGGCTATAAACTCGCCCAAAACGGTCATCCAGTCATTACCGGCGGCGGACCAAGCATCATGGAAGCCGCCAACCGTGGCGCCTACGAAGCCGGTGGTCGCAGTATTGGTCTCAATATTCAACTCGCACACGAACAACATATCAATCCCTACGTAACCGACCAAATGGAGTTCCGCTACTTCTTTGCGCGTAAGGTTATGCTTACTATGTGTTCAAAAGTTTACGTCTTTTTCCCTGGTGGCTTTGGTACACTCGATGAATATTCCGAAATTCAAATCCTCATGCAAGAAGGAAAAATGCCAAAAATGCCAATTTTTCTAGTTGGCAAATCATTCTGGAAACCGCTCGATCGCTGGTTTGAAACTAAAATGCAAAAATCTCTCAAAACCATTAATTCAGCCGATCGTAAAATATACAAAATTACCGATGATATTAACGAGATTGTCAAAGCTGCTAATAAAATCGGTCACCGCAGTATTTATGACAATATCTACAACAAGAAACCATCCGATGGTAATCGTTTCTATAAAAAAATCATTTAAAAATACCCCCTTTCAAGGGGGTATTTTTTGTTCACTTTACTACCACACCTTCTTCACCGAATATTTTCGTTAATTCATCAACCAAAGCTTCCTCTGGCTCACAGCGGAATGGCATCCGCATCGCTTTCTTTTCTTCACCAATTACTAAAATCACTTCCGATAAACCCGGATACACCGCGCAGCTCTGCTTTAATCCAATCAACGCCTCTTTGTTCGACGGATCCATTACTCTCACGAAGACCTTTTTCGGTTTCATTGGCTGCGCATTCACATCGCTTTCGCTCGTTTTAAAATGCGTCACCGGTCTACTACTTCCCTTGCGAAAACCTCCGCCACCATGACCGCCGTCAACATTTGTTGCCGCCACCTTGCCACGCGGTTTATGTGAAACCCCTTTTGTCGGTGCCTTCAATTTTGCTCCCGTCGACTCATAGTTTTCCAATTCTTCATCCGTAATAATATCTACCGCTTCGGCATTTATCTTCGCTTCATCCGTCTTGTTGCCATCCCTATCTGACGCGTTTACCTTTCCAGTAATTTTTACAACAGCATCTTGTACTAACTTCGCTCCCACTTCCTCATAAGTTTTCGGAAAAACAATCACCTCTATCTCGGACATCTTGTCTTCTATCTTCACAAAGGCCATTTTTGAACCACTCTTCGTTACTAGCGAACGTACGTTTGTGATAATTCCACCCACAATCACATTCGCTCCATCTAGATTTGGTTTAATCTCGTTAATCGGCATCGTTTGCTCTTCAAAATAGGTATCATACTTGTCTAGCGGGTGCGCCGAAATATATAGCCCCATCAAATCGCGTTCCCACATCAGCTGCTCTTTATCGGAATATTTCGTTGGTGCTGGCTGAATCTCTACTTCCGGCACCTCTGCCACCGCCCCCATTGCACCAAATAAATCCGTTTGGCCATTCGCCGCATCTTTTTGCATCTTATTGCCATAAGCCTGAATCTTATCCAAGTTAAACAATAAATCCGAACGATCACCGAAGCAATCGAAACCGCCCGTCTTGATTACCGATTCCCAGCTCTTTTTATTAAACTTCTGCCCCGACACTCGTTTCGCAAAATCGCAAACCGATTTGAACTTCCCACCCTTATCGCGTTCGTCAACCACTTCTTCCGCCAAAGCTTTGCCCATACCCTTAATCGCCGCTAAACCAAAACGAATCGTCTTCGTTTTACCCACCGTCGCAAAATCTGGATACGATTCATTAATATCTGGTCCAAGCACTTGGATACCCATGTGCTTACATTCCGTCATCTCAATCGCCAAACGATCCGTCCAGCGCATATCTGCCGTCATCAGTGCCGCCATAAATGCCTCTGGATAATAAGTCTTCAAGTATGCTGTCCAATACGCCACCAAAGCATAACACGCCGCATGACTCTTATTAAAACAATAGTTCGCAAAATCAAGCAACTGACTCCAAAAAGTTTCCGCTATTTCTTTCGTTGCACCGCCAACATTCACCGCTCCTTCAATAAATAACGGTTTCATCTTATTCATTAAGTCAACTTTTTTCTTACCAACCGCCTTACGTAAAGTATCCGCCTGCCCACCCGTAAAGCCGCACCATTCCTTCGATGCCTGCATGAACTGCTCCTGATAAATCAAGATACCATAAGTACTTTTGAGCGAGTTTTCCAAACCGGGATGCAAATAAGTAATCGGCTCTTCCCCGTGCTTACGCTTAATAAAGCTTTCAATAAACTGCATTGGACCCGGACGATAAAGTGCGTTCATAGCGATTAGATCATCAAAAGCCGTTGGTTGCAGCTCGCGCAAATATCGCTTCATACCCGCCGATTCAAACTGGAATACGCCGGTCGTATCTCCTTTGCGGAATAATTCATAAACCTTATCATCATCCAACGGCAACTTATTCATGTCAATCTTCTTGCCATGAACCTTCTTAATAATGCGCAAAGCCTGCTGAATCACCGAAAGGTTCGACAGACCCAAGAAGTCCATCTTGAGCAGGCCTAGCTCCTCAACCTGCGGACCAGGGTATTGTGTCGCTAACGGCCCCTTCGCCGAAACTTCCAGCGGCATAAACTTCACCAAATCATCTGGCGCAATCACCACACCGCAAGCATGTACACCGTGCGAACGAATTGTCCCCTCTAGACGCATCGCCAAGTCAATCACTTCTTTTGCGGTCGGATTTGTCTCGTATTCCTTCTTTAAATCTGGCTCATTTACGATTGCGTCTTTCAACTTCACATGGTGCCCCATTACCGGATCTGGTACTAATTTCGCAATTCGATCCGCCTCCGCAAATGGCACGTCCAATACCCGCGCCACATCACGTACCGCGTTCTTTGCCATCATCTTACCGAAAGTACAAATATTACTCACCCGACCTTTGCCGTATTTCTGCGTACAATACTCAATAACTTCATCACGCCGGTTATCCTGAATATCCGTATCAATATCCGGCATCGAGATACGATCTGGGTTCAAGAAACGCTCAAAGAGTAAATCATAATCAAGCGGATTTAAATCCGTTATATGAATCGCATACGCCAACAAAGAACCCGCTGCCGAACCGCGACCTGGTCCATAAATAATGCCCTGGTTCTTCCCCCAGTTAATGAAATCCTGCACAATCAAGAAGTAGCCATTATAGCCCATCTTATCTACCGTCGCCAATTCGTAATCAATCCGATCCAAAACTTCTTTTGGTAGTAATGGTCGAATTTCTTCAACACTCTTCTGATCAGCATCCTCTTTCGATAAGTACCCAAAACGTTCCGCCAACCCCCTAAAAACCAACTTATCGAGATACTCTTTTTCCGTCTCCCCCGTCTCAATTGGAAACTTTGGAATTAAAATTCTACCTAGCTCAATCTTCACGTTGCAACGATCTGCAATCCGCTTCGTATTCCGCACTGCCTCTGGGCAAGTTTTGCTCCATCGCTTAATAATGTCCTCCGGCGGGATCACGTTAAGTTGAAAATCTTTCAATGTCATTCTATTTTCGTCAGTAATCTTACTGCCAGTACCTACGCAAAGCAACACCTCGTGCGCATCTTGATCCTCATGCTTCAAATAGTGACCATCACAAGTTACTACTAACGGTAACCCCGTCTCTTTCGATAACTCCATCAACTTATTATTAATCTTTGTCTGCTCCGACCAATGCGTCGGCGAATCTGGATGTCCATGGTCCTGCATTTCCAGATAAAAACGATCTTTGTAAACTTTTGAGTACCAATCAATTAATTCTCGTGTTCGTTCATCATCGTCCGCTCGAATTGCCATAGAAATTTCCGAACCAGCGCAGCCAGAACAACAAATAATACCCTCGTTATATTCCTCCATAATGCGATGATCGATACGTGGCTTGTAATATTTACCCTCTGTTTCCGCCAAAGTCATCAAACGACAAAGATTTTCAAAACCTTTATCATTCATCGCTAGTAAAGTAATATGAAACCGCTCCTTATCGTAAGCCGGATCGCGATCCTCCATTCGTCGCGCCGCCACATACGCCTCTAAACCTAAAATCGGTTTTATTCCCGCATCGGAGGCCGTTTTATAAAGGTCAATCAAACCAGACATGGTACCATGATCGGTCACCGCCACTGCTTCCATACCCTTCTCTTTCACGAAATCGACTAACTCATCGACTTTCGTCAAACCGTCAAGAAGCGAGTAGTGCGTGTGATTATGCAAATGCACAAAATCACTTGGTTTAAGTTGTTCCTCCATTGCCATATAATCATTCTACCACGAAAACCGCCTAATCCATTCTCGTAGCATTTGACATTTTTCTACAAATATGCGGAAAATCAACCAATAAGGCTAAATAACACCCATATTTCCTCTTAGATAATAAAACCTCTCTACATTCCCAAATCGTCCCGCTAATTCGTTGTCGCGTTTGTCTTTAATAACAAAATGATTTCTTTTTAACCAATATTCAAATTCCGCGATGATTTCTCGTCGCATCCGATTATTCTTTACGATACCATCTTTCAACTGATCTTTTCTCGCCTCAAATTGCGGCTTTAGCATCACAAGATACTCCGTATGCTCATCTGCTAACTCTTTCGCCGCATAGCGCAAAACTTTTCGCAAACTCACAAAACTCACATCCGCCAAAATAATATCTGGCGGCATACAATGGAAATCAAAAATATCCATCTTCTCATATAACTCCACTCGCGCATCAAAACGTAACGGTGCTTTCATTTGCATTGTACCCTTTTCGACTGCTATTACATGTGCTGCCCCTCTCCTTAAAGCGCACTGCGTAAAGCCACCTGTCGACGAGCCAATATCTAGCACGGTTTTTCCGCGCATATCCACCTTAAACGCCTTTATGGCATCATCTAGTTTATAGCCTGCCCTGCCAACAACATTCATTTATTTCATTATAGCAAGAAGTGGCTTTTCCGACTTACGAACCTCCACCATCGAAACATTTTCAATCATCTTATATTCCCCTTCCGCCTGAAACATCATCTTCGCCGGTCGTCGAAAAATCAAGCAATCATAATTGCTCTCTTCGCCCGGTATCCGTTTCAAAATACTACGTAGCATCATAATTGCCAGCGGCCAAAACTTCGTCATCACGCCAGTTGCGCTCAAAAAACAGTCTTTCTGTTCACTATATTTTCCACCTCGCATCATCTTTGCAACCGTCCTTCCATTTATGGCCATATAATCGGAAGCACCTTTGCTAGTCACAAAATTCCCATTCAAATCTCCCAAGCTAAATTCCGGCATAAAACAATGCTTCTTACGCTGTTTCAGCCACCAGCGTACTAAAACTGACAAACTAAAAAACATGCTCTTCTTCCCCTTTTGCAACGCCTTTCGCGTCTTTGGATGATCGAACACCGCGCAAGCTTCCGCAAACATACCAATCGTAAAGTAGCACATCCCATAACGCCAATGCTTACCGTTAATCGAACATTCAAGCGGCCAGACTTCTCTAGCATACCCAACATTCTGCATAATTTCATCTAAGCTTAGCTTCCCAAATGTCCGCGCCATATCGTTAAAATTACCATAGCCAAGCACGCCTATTCGAATATTCTGATGCTCAGATTGCATAATTCCATTAATCGCAATATTCGCCGTCCCGTCACCGCCTGCCGCTATTACCACATCGCCGTCTCTCAAAATCTTTGCCAATCTACACGCATTATCATCTACGTCCGTATCGGCAACTTCAAATTTTCCTAGCATCCACCCCTTTAACCCACGCAGACGATCAACCACTTCTTCCTTTACGCGCAAATAATGCGAACTACGCGGATTATAAACTAAAATTAATCTTTTCATTTTTTATTCTTGCCCAAGTAAAGTTCTATTTAACTCATCAATTCTATCATAGTAGGCCAAAACGTCTTCCTTTTTTACTCCAATAATATCCTCATACTTTACTGTCGCGTATTTTTTATTCAAACTCTCGCCCTCCTCCAGCAATGACTTGTAGTTCTTCTCGAAATCTTTATCTTTTACGCTCAGTTTCTTCACCTTACCTCGATAATCATTAATAACCTTTGCCATATTGACTAAATATTCATAATCCGATTTGCTTAACGCCTCCAAGTCCTTATCGCTCAGTTCGCCATCATACATCACCGACATATCCTTTTCTACCAGATACAGTTTACGTAAATTGATATAAGAAAGCGCCACTTTATTGACCGCCTCTTCGATAGCTCTGTCTTTATTAGCATTAACATCTTTTACTTTTTGCAAAACTGCCTGCATCTTATTATCATCCGGCACAACTTCCTCAAACTTATCAACTATCTTCTGCTCTTCCTCGCTCAATTTTACAGATTTAATCTTTAAATCCAAAAATTTCTCCGTTTCTTCCCTGCCATTCATGAATTCTTGGACCTCTGCTCGTACTTCCTTATAGTTAACTTTTTCAACTTGTTCGTCCTTGGATTTATTAGCAAAGAATAATCCCACAAAGACTACGCCCGCTATAACCAAGACAGCCGCTATATAAAGACCAATTTTTACTTTATTGCTTCTTTTATTTTTCTTTACCATCGCGTCACCCATAATTCACTGTCAAGCGGCCAAGAATTTCCCACGCACCCTCTCAAGCCAGTCGATTGTTGCAGCATTACCGGCGCTACGCCTCCTTCCCCACAAGTCGAAATATGATCATGCCCCAAGAAATGACCAACCTCGTGATTAATCACCATCTGCCTATAACTCATCAAACTTAAACCAGCCGAATTATAACTATCCGTCGCACCTAGCCAACGTGCATCATTAATTAACACGTAAGGATAAACTGTGCAACTCAACTCCGCCGAACAGCCCTCATATTTATCAATTTCAGCCCCCGAAGCTAACACTACATGCAATCTTCCCCCGCTCGACACCTTCGAGAACTTCACGCCAGCCCGTATCCAACCGCGACTATCCGTCAAAGTACTCTCTACTATATTTGCAAATTCATTCACATCGCCCTTTAAGATACCTCGCGAACTAACATCAAAACTCACATTATATTTTACGGCAGTATTCGAGCTCGCAGCCTGCAACGTTTTATACTCTGTTGATAATTTTTCGAGCTGAATTTTCTGACTTGCGACTTCATGCGCAATCATTAAAGTAACCAGACCTTCAATCATACGCCCCCTATTGTACTAAAAATATCATTATTTGTCTTCGGCGCAAGGAATAACGCCATCAAGTGCTTCTTTTTCCTCACTAGTCGAATCGATACACGGATCAGCCTTGCTCGCATCAAAACCGCCTAACTTCCATTTTCCATCTGAAATCTTTTCATAGAGCACCGCACGCTGAGTGCCGCTCTCGCGATAAATACCCAAACTTACAATCTTATAAACTCCATTGCGCACTACAAAATTTATATTAGAATCCGCCAAATCCAACTTAAAGTTTGCACCATACTTATTAGTCAATAAAGTATTAACCTCCGCCAAATCTCCGCCATTCATTGTCTCTTTAGCCTCAATCCGCTTAATGGCACCAGATAAATCGCTAACGCCAAGATGATCATAAATTGAAACTAATTCCGACTCTATAGTCTTCTTTTCGACTTCCAACTTCGCCACATCAGCGCTTTTTGAAATAGTTAAAAACAGCACAACACACAGACCAGCAAATAAGCCGACTACTAACACTAACATGCAAACCGCAACACGCTGCCATACATAATCAACAACCTTCTTCCCACTCACTACCCCGTTTGCATTAACTACATTTATCGGAGCCGCCCCAGAAGCTTGCTGTTGTTGTTGCGCAACCTGATCATTATAATTCTCATACGCAATATTTGCGCCACCAAAACCGTCAAAATTCTGCACATTCGAATCCTGTTGCTGTTGTTGTAAATTGTTTATATTCACTTGCGCATTAGTTTGTGTGTTATCTTGTGATTCCATTTTTCTCCTCACCAGAAGTACTTATGCTTACATAATAGCATATTTTCCGCCAAATTCACTACTAGAATACAATCTCTATTCCAGACACCTTGCGTTCTCCGGCTTTCCTAGCAGGAGCATCGTTAATCTCTATATAATGATCCCCAAATCCAGATTCTGGAATTTTTACCGTTCTATCTCCCACTTCAACACTCACTCCATCCAACCCCTGCAATTGCGCCAACAAACCTTCAGATTCAATCGGAACACTACAGCTCGATGCGCCATTGCTAGTTACGAATATTGAAATTGGTACTTTCGGAAAACTCTTTTTCAGTGCACGCGCTTTCTTTGCCAACACACCAACATGCCCCAACAATACATCTCTGTTTTTAGTTCCATATATCATATCCATCACAAAGCTCATCCTCTGTTCTCCGTCATTACTCCCTGTCGGCACAAAATACACAATTTCATCAGAGATACTACCCTTTTCTCTCGCGCCAGTTTGCGAATATAGATAGAACTTATATCCCTCTCCAAAAGTTAGATTCGTATCGTTATTTTTACCTTTAGTTTTACAACTTAAGCAGGCCCGCATATTCTCAACAATTATATTCATACTATTAGAGTAGTTCGATACTATTACCGGATAACTACTTCCACTCTTGCCACTAATAATATCCCGAATCTCCTGCAGTTTACTCGCTACGCCTTGGTTTCCTTCTCCATCCCCGCTAGGAGCCCTAATACTATCAAAACTCTTTTCGATTTCGTTATATATCGCATCGAGCTCAGACATACTAGATTCAATTGTTGCCAAATACTCATTTAGAACAGCAAGTTTGCGCTGTCGTTCAGCCACATCGCCGCTGAGAGCGCCCACCTTTTCGCCTTTCGCCATTATACTCCGCAAAAATTCAAGATCCGCATTTAGTGCAAATACGCCCGATTTTGGTCTAAACTCTTCGCCAAGTTCACCAAATATCGCCGCCACTTCACCCGTTGGCGCCAACATGTCTTGTAGCTTTGCGACTTTTCCGCGCACATCACGCTCATTAATCAAAGCTAAAGTTTTTACAACTGGCCCAAGCTCTTTAAAGCCCTGCTGCAAATACTTTTGTATGTTTTCTGGCGTAAATTCAATCCCTTCATCGGCTAACAACTTTTCCAACTCATCCGCCAAAGTCACTTCATCTTCGCTAAAAATCGGCTCACGCCCTTTCGCCTCTCTCAACCACAAAGCCGTGGATACTTTATTAATCGTTCTTGGCGAATATTGACTAATCAACCGGACTTTGGCTTTATCCATCGTCATGTCATACAAATCCGGATCCGCCAACTCTTCAATATTACTGCAAAGATTCTGCAATTTTACGTCTATCGTCGACATACCGCCGACGCGTATTTCTGACGTACTTTCCTGCAGCGCACTCCTAAACTCTCCTAAGCGTTCTAGGTCTTCAATATGCGTATTTTCCATAGTAATTGGATTCATTTCTCCGCTTCGCCGAATTGCATCCGCTACACCCCTCGCAGCATCAGGAGATAGATAATCGAATGGACTACAATCTACCCTTTTCCTAAAAGCATCCCAAGCACTACTACCATCCTCGCGCCTCGCCAATTGTAATGCTAAATAGAAACCAATCAGACTTTTCTTTTGACCATCAACGGCATTGATATTGCTTAAATACATCACCATATCTTCTATCGCACGCATACCGTCTTTATCTAACTCATGCGGTATAGCATCTGGAAGTATTCCGAATTTTTCCGTAAACAATTCTGTTATTTCGCCAAATATTTTCTCTTTTACCAACGCAGTACCTTTTTCTCTTCTCTCTTTAAAGCTTTCATCGTCCTCGCCTTCGCCTTTACTCAAAAATGCGAACGGAATCAAAGCGGTATGTAAATCATTCCTCAATTTCTCCATATTAACATCACGATAGTGCGCTACTTGATAGCCGTTCCCAAACCCGTCGCTATTATCTTTATATTCTCTCAACAAGGCCAACTTCGCCCGATATAATGGAAATATTTCCTGCGTAAAAACTCTGAAATCTTTCTCGTCTTTTATTCGCTCAAATACACTCAAGAATTCTTCGTATATTCGTTCGTCTGCTCTTAGTATATCGGCGGCTATCGTGTAGAAATTTGCCTTCAAAACATTATCCCAACCCCTTATCCTATCTTCTAATTCCCTCGTACTAAGCCTTATCGCATTATTTTCGACCTTGTCGAGCTCTCCACAGTAATTCAAGAGCGCCTCAATTTGCGTTAACGGCCCAGCTCCACCGTTTTTATGCATAAATTCAACTAAAAGCCTAAAGCTTGGTGGCATTTTAGTATCATCCCTCGCATTCAAATAATCTTCATAGACTCGTCTCAGCTGTCGCATCACTACATCTTTATTGGCGATATTCCCTTCTGCAAAAACATATTTAATTTTCAAATCTGCCTCATTAGCGTTTTCCCAATCCGCCGCATCCATCTGAATAAATCGAACCAACGCCGACAGTGCATTTTCTTCATTTAGCCCCCCCTCTTCACCCAGGTCAAACGATCCCATCCCACGAAAGAGTTGACACGTATATTCATCGCAACCAACTCTTCTAAGCGCTTCTTTATCCCGTTTCGCAAGATAATCAAACTTACCCCTATTAATACATTCGCGCCAAAACCCTTCTTTCACTCCCGATTCATCAAAAAAGTCTTCCAGTCTCTCGGAATGAATATCCCTTTCCGTTAGCACGTCATCCACCTTCAGAGTTTCACAACATCTCAGAAATCCTTTTACCGCACCTGATAATCCCTCCACATCCCAAAGCTCCTCACCCGCACTCGACAGATCACTATAAGCTCCTTTTTCAAAAAGTATTTCGCATAGTCTTCGTTTTTCCTCGTCACTCAAAAATGGCGCAGCTTCTTCGGAAGAATCAATACCATCATAGAAGCCATCGAGCGGCTCACCGCGTTCATCGAACTGATCACTTTTCCCCGAATACGTAAACAAAGCAGCATTTATAAACAAAGTCAAGCGATCCTGTTCCGTCTTTTGACCATCTATAAATCCACCCAACGTCTCATCAACCATACAGCCAGGGTATTTCTCAAATAAACCTTTACTTCCTATCTCATCCAACAAGTCTCTTCTCATTAATAACGCGAGTACACCCATTGAAACCTCTCCTTTGGCACCCCGAGAATACTCTTTCTCTCGCTCAGCATGCTCACTAACCGCACGCACTAATTCTTCCTGAAAAACCTCCGAATCCAAAAGTTTGCGCCTAGACATCTCTCTATAAAAAGATTTCTCACCCCAAATAGTTTCATTACTTAACACATTAGCGAGTGTTCGCAATACAACCTCGTTCTCAAAATCAAACTCATCAAATAGTTCACCCTTTTTAGCAAATAAATGCTCCAATGCATTCTCTTGTCTCCGCCTGCAAATCTGAAACCAATAATCAGCGTCGCCATCCAAAACAGGATCCAAGTCCGAATCCAATAATCCGTCAATTACACCTAAACGCATATCAAGAGGATTATTCCTTTTCCCAAAAGATTTAACCGTCTGACTAAAAAACTCGCCTGCCACCTTCTCGTCGCATAATCCAGAGCCAAATAAACAATCAAAAATCCTCTTACCAGTTTCACGTTCTTTAGCATACGTTTCTTCAAAATTATATTGCGAATAATCTTTGTTCGAAAAAACAATTGCTGCGTTCAAAGAATTACCGCCCATTTCCTGAAAAACCGAAATATCTTCTTTTTGCTTCTCGCTTAATTCGCCTTCATTATTAATTGCATCATAAATATAACTCGCTACCGCACTATCTACCTTATGATCGTCAATAAATTCTTTCTTAAACCGCTCACGCCCCTCATCTGTCTCCGAAGCACTACGATAAGCTTCACTCAAAGAACCTTCTGGCAAAATACTAAAATCTAAATAGCCCCAATAAGCATCATCTCTAAGCATTAGACTTATCGGCATCCCGCCTTTCACGCATTCAGTAATTATACTTTTGTCAAGAAGATCTACGCTAGTCAAAAATTGCAAATTCTCTTCCCAAGACCCCTCAGAGTTAACCGCAACAATATAATCTTTGAACATACGCTCAAATTCAACCTCTTCTTCATCGGAAAAACCCTCTCCATCGTCACTATTACGTTCCAAAAGCTCAAAGACATAACTACGAAAAGCATTAATTCTACTCTTTTCTTCCGAAAGCCCGCTCACGTCACCAACCCGAAGAATAGCTTTGCCAACTTTTTTATTCTCTACTTCGGTGACTTTTTCCTGCGCGCTTTCGCCTTCTAAGCTCAAACTAACATCATTCAAAGATTCTTTCATTTATTACCTCTTTTTCTACAATCATTATATGTTAGCGTTATAAAATTTCTCAAATTCAAAAAAAACAACCCTTCAGGTTGCATTCTTGAATTTGGCGGAGAGAACAGGATTCGAACCTGCGAAGGCCTTACAACCTTACACGCTTTCCAAGCGTGCTCCTTCAGCCACTCGGACACCTCTCCGTGCTCCCAATATTTTAGCATAAATACCCTCCTCTGACCAGTTTAAAAAACTAAATATTTTTAAGAATTATCAGTTTTAATATGGACAAAAAACAGATATAATATATTGTAGTCAAAAAAAATAATAACCTAACGATACTGCGAGATGTCTAAAACAAGCAACGAAACAATAATTGAGCTCAAAGCCGTTACGAAGCGCTACGGTTTTGGTGACGCTGAATCATTTGCGCTTCATAATTTTGACCTAGAGGTTAAATGCGGCGAATTCATCATAATTATGGGCCCCTCTGGCTGTGGCAAAACTACCTTATTAAATATAATCGGCCTTCTCGATAAACCCACGTCTGGCGAATATTTACTAAACGGCAAAAAAGTTGACCGCATTTCTTCTCGCAAAAAAGCTCGCTTTCGCGCTAAGGAAATCGGCTTTATCTTCCAAAACTTCAATCTGATTCCAAATCTCTCCGTTATCGAAAACGTCTCTCTGCCTTTAATTTATTCAGGTCATCATAAAATACGCCGACTTAAAAAAGCTGACGACATTCTAGAACATTTCCATCTTCGTGAACGCGAATACTATATGCCCCATCAACTCTCCGGCGGACAACAGCAACGCGTTGCAATTGCCCGTAGTCTCATTTCTGACCCATCCATCATCCTCGCCGATGAGCCAACTGGCAACCTTGATAGCCGTAGCAGTCATATTATTATGGAAGAATTGCGCGACATTCACGCCCAAGGCAACACTATCATCATGGTTACTCATAACCCTTCCCTTACAACCTACGCTACTCGCGTCATTAATATGCTTGATGGTGAAATTGATACTGATATTAAAACCGTCGATGATAGCGAACTTCCACATCCAGGCGATCCAGAAAAAATCTCCGTCCGTATCCTCAGTAAAAAACAGCCAGTCGAGCTAGGAGCCGACTCTAACACTAAGGCTGTCTTTTCTGGCGAACGTGCCACTATTGAGAATGAAAAACTCGCCAAAGAAGAACCGATCGAAGAAACCGAAGAAAAAACTAAGCAAGACAAGAAATCTAAGAAAAAATTCAATCTCGCCGAGAAAAAAATAAAAAAGAAAGCCGAAAAAGATAAACAAAAATCTAACACCGAGAATAAGGAGTTATAAAAATGGCATTGCTACTTAATACACACTTTCATCTCGCAATCGACAACCTACGTCGCAATCGTGGTCGTACCTTCCTCTCTGCCCTTGGCATCGCCATCGGTGTTGCATCGATTGTCCTAATCCTCTCTCTTACCGGCGGTATTAATAATCTTATTAGCGCCAACTCAGACAAGGCTAATGCTGACCTTATCTTGGTTCGTCCTAGTACCGGCAAAGATGCCACAGAAAACATCATTAGTGAGCTAACCTCAAACAGCCAGTTCGTTAAATCTAATCTGACTCTTGAAGATGTCAAAACTATTGATAAAATCTCCGAAGTTTCAGCCGTCGCCCCAATCGCCGCATCGACCAGTGCAATTAAAATCGGCGATCGCACTATTCAAGGTATCAACATTGTTGCTACTAACCAAGAATTCTCCAATGTTACATCTCTACATCTGAAAAATGGACAATTCCTCGATTCCAGCCTCCGCAAAAACGTCGCCGTCCTCGGCTACAACATTGCCATACAACAGTTCGGCGGAACTGAAGCCATTACGAAAACTTTCACTTATAATGGTCAACACTTCATGGTCGTGGGCGTTCTCGATGAAGTCAATGACCCGATCAATTACAACGGCATCAATATCGACGAATCTATAATTATCGATATCAATTATGCCAGCACTTTCGAATCTTCCATCCAAATCCAACAAATTGACGTCCGCACCGCCACTACAGACGCCGTACCAAAAGCTACGGAATTAATTAAACAAAATCTTACCGAAGCCAAAAATGGCGACCAAAGTTTCTCTGTCATTACAAGCTCCGAAGATATGCATCCAGCAGGTTCACTTTTATCAATCGTATCCAGTATGCTGACACTGGTCGCATCTATTTCGCTGATAGTAGGCGGCGTCGGTATCATGAATATTATGCTCGTTTCCGTATCTGAACGTACTCGCGAAATCGGTATCCGCAAGTCAGTCGGCGCGTCATCGGGCAATATTCTCCTTCAGTTTCTCTTTGAATCAATTATTCTCAGCGTGATGGGAGGTATTCTCGGTTTCGCACTCGGATATATCGGCGCCTTTATTATTTCTCTTATTACCCCGTTTGCACCACATATCTCCTGGCAAATTCTTGCTATAACTGGCGCAGTTTCGCTTATCGTCGGCGTACTCTTTGGCATTTATCCAGCCATCAAAGCCGCCCGCAAAGACCCAATCGCATCGTTAAAATTTTACCGATAAATAATACATCACAAAAATACCCCCTTTATCGGGGGTATTTTCTTTAGGTGTTTGCCTTAGACGTTTGCCTTTACTAAGCCATATTTCTCGAGCACTTCGAGTATCTGCCGATTATCCGGTGAGTGATTTTCTCGCGGACGACTCAGCAAGTCTTTCCACTGAGTTAGATTATCCATCTTATTCCATTCGTCAACCGCACTTCTTAATTTCGTCATCTCTTCTGGACTTAACGTACCCCTAATCTTTTCGAATGATTGATTCATGGCATTCCTTACATCATCTTGCCTCATACCTCTCGCTAATCTCTCCAATGTCATTGGTTCAATGCGTGGACGGCTTTCATTATCATCGCCGCCTTCTTCCGGCGTGGGCGTCGGCTCCGGCTCTCGCTCTGGTTCCCGCTCCGGCTCGGACTCAGATGCTGGCTCTGGTTCCGACTCTGGTGCTGGTTCTGGTTCCGGCTGCGGTGCTGGCTCCGGTTCCGGCTCGGACTCAGATGCTGGCTCCCGCTCTGGCTCCGGTGCTGGCTCTGGCGTTCCACCCCCACTCCTAGAAGAATCACCGCCACCTTCAAAAGTACTTTCACTCCTATTTCGTTTAATTCCAATACCGCGTCCGCCGCGAAGCGCAGCGCCAGCAAAACTAAACGGATTGAAGCTAACATCACGATCAGTAATTTTTTTCACGCCTTCAACTACGTAATCAAAACCTTTCGTCACAGTCGTCGTTTCAATCTCGCCGCCACCTCTTCCATACATCATAGTCGCAAATACATCCGTAGTAGGACCGCTTGTATCAGCAACTTCCGCGCACCAAATATCACCAGCTCTTACCCTAGCCAATTCGCCTGCAGTTAAAACCGAATAATCAACACTACCATCCGGCGCAACTGGAAGCGCTACTGGGTGCATTTGAGTATCTTTCGAAAACGTTATTAAGATTTTCATATTTCCAGCTTTTTGGATACCCTCAGCATCCATTATATTGCCTGCCCAGTCCGTAGAAGTACCCTTCATATTAACATAAAGTGAATCAGGCTCACCATAAAGCCTCAGCTCATTCCCTTCATAAATATCATCGGTCTGATTATCTCCCCATCTACGCGGTTTTATCTTATCCCACTTTTGTGCATAACTCGAATCAGGCTCCTTAGCCGTACTTATGACATCTTTGCTAGCATTCGGTTGCTTATTAATAGTAGACAAACCATTATCCTTTGCATACTGCTGCGCTTCGGCCATACTATCACAAGTTTTACCTGCGATAATTTTCTCTGCCTTAAATCCTGGAACACCAACTTTATCTAAGAAACCCGAGAAGAACGAGTTAGTCGCATCCGGACCATTCGTCGTCTTCACAATGCCAAGATTCTCTAATGTACTCACCTTATCCGCACTAAAGTTCGCCAAAAAATCGTCAATTGTGCCGGCAATCAAGGCATTACGGAAAAATGCGCCAGTTGCATGCTTAATCGCTCTCGCTCTAATATCAGAGTCTATTTTCTTACGACCTTCTTTTACGAGACCATCAAATTGTCCCTTTGCTTGGTTAGCTATCTGCTCCATATTTAGCAACTCACCGTCGGCGATATTTTCATTGCTTTCCGCTTTATTGATTGCGACCTGAGCTTCAGCAATACTTTTCCAAAGGTCCATACGTTCACTCTCAATTTTGCTCAAATCAGTACTTGAGAAACCCATCAAATCAACGCATTCTTGGTCGCCAACTTTCAAACGCAAACGCGCATCGGCAATCCTGTCGCCAACTTTTGCAGCCGCCGCCTTTAAATTATTTCTCAACCCATCGTTACCAGGATCCGCCTCAAAAGCCGCTAATGCCGTTCTTAATTCATTTGTTGAAGTATTCAATTCCGAGCCTAGCATTTTAGCCGTAATCGTCTCGCGACCACCACCTTCTTTCTCGCGCGTCATAAAGGACATAATGTTTTCTTGCATTGCCGCCTCGAGTTTGCCACCTTCAAGTCGTCCACCCATAGCTATTTCGCGCGCCGCCGTAGCATACTGTGACTTTAGTCTATCACCATACTTAAAGCCTTCAAAAATTGCACCAACCGCTGCACCTCCTAGGAGACCGCCCGCTGCACGACCTAACGTATTACCACTAGACTTCGTCACAGCCATAATAACGCTAGCCGAAGCAACTGCAGCCGCTTCTGGTACAAACGGCACTCTGTTGATTCTGTTAACCAACTTCTCTACAGCATTTCTATGTGCTTCGGTACTCACGTCACGATTCATTTCCCCATCTATGTAACGAAAACCATTCATCACATTATCGATGCTAGTCTCATGCTTTGCGCGTTCAGCGGCCCTCGTAGCGGTTATCTCGTAGTTATTAATCATTGAACCGTCGCCACCATTTTTAATATCTTCAAGACGCAACGCCGCCATTTCACGCCTAAATTGCTCTAGCGCACCTTCTTGTTGCTCTTTCTTCTGCTCTGCGTTCAAGCTAGTATCACGTTCGACGTTTCCTACTACTGAAGCATAGGCGCGAATTGATTGTTCAATCCTAATTGCCTGATCCGCTTCCCTTCCTTCGGCTGGAACCTTAATTTCATTACCATCAGCATTCCTATCCATTCTGAATGCTTTTGGAACACGTTTCTTTATTGGGTTACCATCCTTATCTAACTTTGGAGTGCCGTCTTCATTCAATTCATTCTCATCAGTTTCGACATACTCTACTCCATAGACGCGCATATCTTCGCCTTTTTCCTGGCGAATCATCTCACGCATATTCTCAACATGTGCCATTACGTAGCGTTCCGTATCGCCGCTATTACCAGTCCAAGTGTCTTTTCCAACCAAGCCTTCAAGCTCTGTCAATCTAGCTCCATCTATATTTTCACCTCTTTCTTTCCTCAAGAGAAGATCATTCTTTTCTTTCAAAAGATTGAGTACTTCCTTCTGACGTTTACGAATCTCATACTCCTTTCCATAGTTTCCTGACCAAATACCTGTCAAGAATTTTCGTAAACCCTTAGCCGTTTTGACACGATGCTCAATATCAGCTTCCGCAATTTGACGCGCACGGCGTTCGATTTCTTTATCGCTTGCCGCACTAACCGCTACTAACGGTTGGTCCATTGCCGCCTTTCTCCGATCGAATTGCTGCTTGAGCTCATAAAGTTTCTTATAACCCATATCAGCCAAGTCTGGCACCGAACCGCCCGTTGATTCATACCAATCGCCAAACTCACCATCATCCATCAAGTCATTAGCTAACTTTTCACGATCGGCTTCGTATTCATTCTCTAGTTTTTCAATCACATCAATTGGATATTCATCAGGATTATTAAGAATATCCATCGGGTCTTTACCTTTTACTTGCTCAAACCAGAAGGCTTTATCTTCGTCATTAGCGAATTCGCCGGCACGTTCATAGCGCTCATCCCCCTCCTCGTCTTCATTATCCTCTTCGTCTTCGTTATCTTCCTCGTCTTCGTCATCGCCATCATCGCCGTCATCACCTTCACCTTTACCTTCGCTATCGTCTTCCCCGTCATCATCACCATCACCCTCATCGTCACCATTTCTTTCTCCGCCATCACCGTCGTCATTACTGTCACCTCCATCTTCGCCTTGACCTTCTCCTTCATCTTCTGGAGCTTCATTGCCTGAACCGCGTGTTACTTTAATTAAAGCAGCCGCTTCAAGCGTGTCTACCATTCCAGCCCAAGCACTCGGTATATCGCCACTTAAAATCCTAATACGCGCATCTTCGTCCATAAAATTCCATTGTACTGCAAAAGAAATTGCCACCTTTGCAATATCTGAGTAACGTGATTCAATCGTCGGTATAATATCGCTCAAGTCTTCAATGAAAGAGTCTCCTGCACGTGCTCGCTCTAGTGTAATAGGCGCATAATCTTTTAATTTCTCACCATCCTCAGGAGTGTTCTCGCCTTGACCTTTTCCTTCATCTTCTGGAACTTCATTGCCTGAACCGCGTGTTACTTTAATTAAAGCAGCCGCTTCAAGCGTGTCTACCATTCCAGCCCAAGCACTCGGTATATCGCCACTTAAAATCCTAATACGCGCATCTTCGTCCATAAAATTCCATTGTACTGCAAAAGAAATTGCCACCTTTGCAATATCTGAGTAACGTGATTCAATCGTCGGTATAATATCGCTCAAGTCTTCAATGAAAGAGTCTCCTGCACGTGCTCGCTCTAGTGTAATAGGCGCATAATCTTTTAATTTCTCACCATCCTCAGGAGTGTTCTCGCCTTGACCTTCTCCTTCATCTTCTGGTTTCGGCTCATGTGTCTCGTCGCTTTCAACTTCGCCTCCGCCTAATACTGACCTAGTAGCCTCATTGTCATCCTCACCTGACCCATGCAACTCATTGCCGCCAGAACCTTCAAACTTAACACCATAAGCCATATCTAACATTTGATACAAATAGGCTTCATCTTCTTGAGAGAGACCATATTTCATGGAAACTTCCAAGATTTTGCTAGCATATCTGCGCAATTGATCATCACTGCGCTCACGACGTTCTTTTTTCTCGCCCCCGCCAGAAGAACCTTCACCTACACGTAGCATCTTCTAACCTCCGCCTTAATTATTATCTTTCTCTGCAGCCTCAGAATCAGCCGCGTCAGTTTTTTCAGGTTCCGCAACAGTGTTACCTAAGTACAAATCTCTAAACTGCACCATCGTCACCATTGCGATTTCTTCAAAGTTTACGCCAGCATCAATCATAAACTTACTAACATCTTCGTTCTTAATCGTACCGTTATCGAGACCGTCGGCCAATTCAATCGCCTTATCCTCAGGCAATGCATTAATCGCAGCAGTATCAATTCTCTGCATTAAAAGATTTGTCATCTCTTCGATTAACTGTTGGCGCACTTCCGGCTCCATTCCGGTAATACCCTTCTCATCAAGAAGACCGCCAATAAACTCATGTACTTTTTCCATTATTTTGACCTCTCTGTATATTAAACCTTATGCTAATAATAGCATAGACGCTTTACGGGCACCAAAAAGCAAAAAGCTAAAAATATGGTATAATATATAAATATGAAGATTTTGGGAATTGAAAGTTCATGCGACGAAACGGCCGCCGCAATTATCGAAGATGGCAAAACAATCCTTTCAAATGTCATAGTTTCTCAAATCGATATTCACGCATCTTATGGCGGAGTTATCCCTGAAATTGCCGCCCGTAGCCATATCGAAGCTATCAATCCCGTCGTAAATCGAGCCTTAAGCCAAGCCAACCTCGCAATTAAAGACATCGACGCTATCGCCGTCACGCATACCCCAGGGCTCATCGGATCCCTCCTGATTGGCACCCTCGCCGCGCGAACTCTTGCGATTATTAATAATATCCCCTTCTACCCCGTCCATCATCTCAAATCACATATTTACGCTAACTGGATTAGCGGCTACCAACCAGAATTTCCACTTATTGCTGCTGTCATTTCCGGCGGACATACTCAAATAATATATATGGACCGCCACGATCACTTCGAAATCATCGGCACCACTCGCGACGACGCAATTGGCGAGTGTTTCGACAAAATCGCAAAAATTCTCGGTCTCTCCTACCCCGGCGGACCAGCCATCGCCAAAGCCGCCAAAAAAGGCACCTCAACTCGATATCAACTACCAATCCCAAAGGTAAACGGTTTAGATTTTTCCTTCAGCGGCCTTAAGACCGCCGTGCTCCGCGCGGTTCAAAAAGAATTAAATCTACCTATCACTACCCCATCCTATGAATTGCAGAATCATCTCAGCGAACAGCAAATAGCCGATTTCGCCGCCAGCTTTCAAGCTACCGCTGTTAAAATATTGATTCAAAAACTCAAGAAAGCAACTCAAAATTATCCGGCAAAATCTATTCTTCTTGCCGGCGGTGTCTCCGCTAATCAACTTTTACGCACCGAACTGGAGAAATATTTCTCTAAAAACTATCAGACTTATTACCCGAAACCAGCTCTCAGCACAGACAATGGCGCCATGGTCGCCTCTGCTGCATTTTACTCTATTCAAGCCGGCGAACAAGCTGCCAATCCATACGAATTAGACATTTCCCCACGCTCCGTTATTAGTTAATTATTCGCCACCCCTAAAAAACTTGTTCAAAATACGCTATAATATTTCTAATGGACCAAAATCAATCAAACCTTGCCGTTCGTAAGCTACTTGCGAAATATTCACATACCGACCCGGATGATTGGTTTTTGACTTTTCGCGCTCGTTTCGGTATGGCGACCTGTTTCCAGGCAATCTATGACATTTATGGCTCTGGCGAAGTAATAACGCAACCATACACCTGCATAACCGCTATTAATCCAATCCTAGTTAGCAATCTTAAGCCAGTTTACGCCGACATCAACCCTGAAACACTCAGCATCAATCAGCCCGAAAAAGTATACAGTAGCAAAACCGTCGCCATTGTTTTACAGCACACTCTCGGTATTATCGGAGATAAATCACAAAAAATCGCCAATTTCGCCAAAAAACATCGACTTATTCTAGTTGAAGATTCCGCCCACTGCCTCGCGCGCATGGCTAAGGATGATTCCGGCAATACTCTCGCCGACATCTCCGTTCACTCCTTTGGCGTTGAAAAAGTCCTACAGTATACCAAATTTGGTGGCGCTATCTATGTCAACCCTTCCCTCAAGAAGAAAAACGCTAAGCTCTATGAAGAAATAACCTCTCACCTCCTCAATTTGCCGCATCCACCACTTAGTCTCGATCTCCGTTCACGCACCTATCGCTTCCAAAATGGTATACTACACCGTCTGCCAAACTCCATGATGCACGATGCGCGTAGTCTCGCTTATAAAGCACATATTTTTGAACCCGCCGTTGCGCCCTACGAACAAAATGCCGAACAGACGCAACCCTTCTCTAGTACTAAATTCATTAATAATACGATCCTCAAGCACCTCCCTACCCTTCCCGCCATTTATAAAAGACGTCTAAAAAACACTCGTCTCTATAACAAAAAACTCGCGAATAACTACGATTATAAGCCTCTCGCTAATGTCGAGGAGCCACTTTTAGCCTACCCTATTCTATTCGAAGATGCTGCCTCAGCCACCAAAGTATACGATGTTTTAACTAGCTCAGGCTTCTTTATTCGTCGTTGGTATTCCCCACTCCTCTATCCTGGTCCAAATTCAAACCGCCGTTATAATTACAGCCCAAAAATGGCGCCAATTGCTGAAGAAATTCATACCCGCGTGTTATGCCTACCAACTGATCTAACTCCAGATAAAATGGATCGCATTTTAGCAATCTTGCGACCAACCGAAAAACCAGTCGAAAAAATACTTAAAAAACAAGCTAAATAAGATTACGCATTTAGCGTAGTCAATGCACTATTTTCGCCGCAGGCGAAAAAAATTTTTTTTTTGAAAAAAAAACAACCCTTAATGCGCGCAGCGCAAAAAAAATTTTTTTAGATTTTTCACTTATCGAATTTTTTCAAATCAAATAACGGAGTTTTGCCCTCATCCATAACTTTACGAGCTTTTTTAAGCAATTTTTCCAGACCGACTTCACTATTCGCAGAACCAATATGAACGGTTTTCACTACTTCACTTCCCTGCTTCCAACAAACCTGAACCCCAGTCGCACCACTACCAGTCTTGAATTTACGAATAAACGCCATAACCACATTATCCACTTTTCCACTTAAAAGTGCAAAAAAATAAATACTTCTTATCCTTATATTAGACACCATTTGACTTAGCATCCCACGTGCGTTACAATAATGCTACCAACGAGTGATCGTTTGGGCCATGGAACGTAAGGTGTACGCATAGCAAAAAATATTTTTGTTAGTTCGTCAATATTTCACGTGAAATATATGCTAAATTTTGGTGTATTTTTCATGTGAAACTTTTTAATTTTTAAAATCTTCACCCCTATAAAGGCATCCGTAGAGTAATCCTTTACGAAATAACAATGCACGAAAAAAAATAGAATAGAAAAAGCTCTTGACAAACAGGGGTAAAATCTCGAAATCATGCTATAATATGTATATGAAATTTAGTAAAACCTACGAGCCGAACGAATACGAGCCAGACGTATACGCACTCTGGGAAAAATCCGGCGCTTTTATACCTAACAACAACAAAAAAGCAGATAATTACACTATAGTCATGCCACCACCAAACGCCAATGGCAATTTACACATTGGTCACGGCTTAACTATTGCATTAGAGGATATTCTTATCCGTTATCACCGCCTAAAAGGGGATAATACCTGGTACATTCCAGGGGCAGATCACGCTGGATTCGAAACTTGGGTTGTATACGAACGCTATCTTGAATCTCAGGGAAAAAGTCGCTTCGATTACACCCGCGACGAATTATACACTCAAGTCTGGAACTTCGTTCATGAGCAACGGGGCAATATGGAATTGCAACTCCGCGCCCTTGGCGCATCTTGCGACTGGAATAGTTTAACCTTCACGCTCGATCCAAAGGTAACGGATACCGTCTATAAGACCTTCAAAAAACTGTGGGACGACGGCCTGATTTACAGAGGTAAAAAGCTAGTTAACTTCTGTACTAAACATCAAACCGCCTTTGCGGATATTGAGGTTACGCACAAAGATGAGAAGGGTAAGCTCTGGCAAATCGCTTATCCACTTGTCGAACCAGTAGAAGATATTAAAGAACTCGTAGTTTCTACCACGCGCCCAGAAACGCTCCTCGGCGATACCGCCGTAGCAGTGAACCCAGAGGACGAACGCTACAAACATCTCGTAGGTAAAATGCTTAAATTACCTCTTACAGACCGAGAAATTCCTATCATTGCCGACGAGCATGCCGACATGGAATATGGCACTGGTGTTGTAAAAATTACACCAGCACACGATCAAAATGACTATGAGGTAGGACTGCGCCACAATCTCGAAATGATCACTGTTATTGGTTTCGATGGCAAAATGAACGAAAACGCAGGCGCTAATTACGAAAACCTTACTACCGAAGAAGCTCGCAAAAAAGTTCTCAAGAACCTCAAGGAACAAGACCTCCTCAGAGGCGAAGAGAACATCACTCACGCCGTCGGCCACTGCTATAAGTGCGACACTGTTATCGAGCCACTCCTTAAGGAACAGTGGTTTGTAGACGTAAAACCGCTTGCCCAAGCCGCCATTAAAACCCTCAGAGCAGGGAAGATTAAATTCCATCCTTCCAGCAAAAAGCAGGTCTTAATCAACTATCTCGAACAGCTTAAAGATTGGAATATCTCGCGTCAAATTCCTTGGGGCATCCCAATTCCAGCCTTCCAAAATGTCGACGACCCAAGTGATTGGATTTTCGATAAAAGGGTAGAGCAGACCGAAATCACCAAGAATGGTCACACTTATATCCGCGACGAAGATACCTTCGATACTTGGTTCAGCTCTGGACAATGGCCATACATCACCACTAGCGAACGCAAGGCGCATTTCCCAACCTCAGTAATGGAAACTGGCGCCGACCTCTTATTCCAATGGGTTGGTCGCATGATAATGCTTAGCCTCTACGTTACTGGCAATATCCCATTCAAAGATGTCTACATGCACGGTATGGTGCTTGATGAAAAAGGACAAAAGATGTCTAAATCTAAAGGCAACGTCATCAATCCTATCGAAATTGTTAGCCAATACGGCTCCGACGCACTTCGTCTCGGCCTTATCGCTAGTCGTTCTGCCGGCGTTAATCAAGCCTTCAGCACTAGCAAAGTTATCGCCAGCCGTAACCTCTGTAACAAACTCTGGAACGTCGCCCGTCTTATTCAGCAGATCGTGGACGAAAATCCAAAGGGAGATAAGCAGCTTACCATTGATAACTACAGCGAAGACTGGATTTGCTATCAAATCAATCAAGCTAACAAATCCGTCCAAAAACACCTTGATCAATATCGTTTTGCAGAAGCGGGCGATCTACTCTATGATCTCATCTGGAACAAATACGCCGACTGGTTCATCGAAAGCGAGAAACTCTGGAAAGATACCACTCTCCTCAAATCTACGCTTGAGCAAATCCTTATCATGCTTCATCCGTTCGCGCCATTTGTCACAGAAACTATCTGGCAAACTCTTAGCTGGACTGATGGCATGTTGATTACCCAACAGTGGCCGAAACTTTACGAAGTTGACACCAAGAAAGTCAAGAAGTTCGACGAACTCAAGGACATTATCGTCAACATCCGCAGTCATTACCAAAGCCTTCCAGGCGCAAGTACCTATCCAATTGCGTTCAATGACGATCCTCTTATGTACGCTAATCAGCTGCTCGTTCAACATCTCACTAAAGCGCCGTGCGTGCCAAAGCTCAGCTCTGAAGAAATTAGCGGCATGCGCCTAGCTGTACCAGGACATAACATCTATCTTCAGATTCCAGAGAAAATCCTCGAAAAGTACAAGGAAAACCTCGAGGAACGCATCTTGAAACTTGGGCTCGAGATCAATACACTTAACGCTCGCCTAGACAACCCGCGCTACGTTGAAAAAGCACCGAAAGAGCTGGTCGACGAAACCCGCGAGCAACTCGAAACCAAACAAAACCTTCTAGAGAAGATGAAAGCCGAGCTAGAGCTTATCTAGCAACAAAGCCACTCCAAAGGGGTGGCTTTTTGTTTGCGCTTGACATAAAAGCAAAAATATGCTACTATAAACGCACGGGACAACATACCCGTATCTTTCGAGGTATTAAATCCGGAGTAGGAAATTACTTGCACTTTTTCAAGGGGGTGACCATGAAACACAACGATAAAATTTTAATTGTCCCCAGCATCGGGGAAGTTAAAATCTGGTTCGATCCCAACTATTACCGCCCCGACAAGGAAGCGGTACGTCGCGCACTGATCGCAGGATCATTCGCCGATTACTCGTCCGGCTCACTGAACGATATCGACAACGGTCTGGTTGTTTGCAATTACAATCCAGTCACGCAGGAACCCGAAGACGCCCTCAAAGGCGCCGCACGCATCGCAGATGTCATCAAAACAAGCACCTAAAGCGCCTCCAATGGCGGAGTCAATCACGACTCCGCCTTTTTCCTGCTCCTTAGAGAGTTCAGCACCTTTGCAACATTTGCATAGGAGTCATTCTTAAAGTTGTATGTATTCTAGCATAGTTGTAATAGATTAGGTATTCTTGA
>CAMJKD010000003.1 GCA_946406315.1 uncultured Candidatus Saccharibacteria bacterium | reverse complement strand
GGGTGACATTTTAATAAAACAATCTACTATGACATTATTACGAAACAACAACAAGTATTTGCCCTTTGATTGATTTAAAAAGGTAAGGTTGCTATAATTTTTATGTACGCGGAGCCAGTTCCGTATGGGACAGGCCGGCCGTGTGCATGTGAAGGGGCGGAGCCAGTTCCGTATGGGACAGGCCGGCCGCTTCTTTTTTTGTAGATTCGGCCGTAAGTTGTTTGAGCGTTAGATGGTTACATGATTGCGCTAATGCTGATGATGTTGTTAAATAATCTTTACTAAAATTATTATAGTTTAAAAATAATTATGTTGTCTCGAGCTCGCGCATGAAGGCGCAGAGTGGTTATTTATGTATCAATAAATGATCATTGAGGGCTTCTTCGATAGATTTGAATTCGTTTGTGGCGGTGCCGTTAAAATGTTGAAATGTTTTTTCGCCAGATTGGAGAACAAAGGTGTCTTTGCCACTAATGTTTTCATGATAGACGAAGTCTATCGCGGTATTTGAGGAATCATCTTCTTTAATAATCTGGAAGTTGATGGTTTCGTTTGTGTCCTTGAGGAGAATTGTGCCGGTATCTTTGCTTTGGCGAACTGTAATATTGATATTGAGTTTTTTGGCTTCGTTTTCAAGCTCGTCGACTGGTATTTCTTTGTCGTTTAGTTCTTTGTAAAGCTTCATTGCTTCGCTGTAGCTTTTTTCGAAAACATTATTTTGCTGGGTTTGACCTTGGCCTTCTGTGCTGGTTTTTTTAGTGATGATTAAAACGGTTAGGATTGCAGCAACAGCCATAGCGGCTATGATGATAGTTGTAATGACAATGGCTTTTTTAGTGCTGCTACTTATCGATTGTTTTTGCATATAATTGTCCTATGCTTATGATTATACATGAATTTTTGGCAGTTTTCATGATATTTTACAAGCAAAAATCCCGAGTAGAGCTCGGGGTGTTTGCTTGGTGCTGGGAGTAGGAGTCGAACCTACGAAGGCCGAAGCCGGCAGATTTACAGTCTGATGCGTTTGACCACTTCGCTATCCCAGCGATACTGTATATGTTAGCATTTTTAAGTATAATATGCAAATTGAAAATCTCTATAACCATGCTGGACGCTGTACGGTTGCTGGAATACCATTAAAGATACTATTCTTATTCGTCAAGCTTGAGACATCCCAATCAAAAATCGGTTGGAGGGACGTTATATGAGAGCAATTGAAGAACATGTAGGACATATCGGCAACTTGCGAAGTGTCCCAATCAGATGCACCGTCTATATTGACAAGACTGGAAACGTTGTAGAACATATAGCTCATATTTACAACACTCGAAGTATCCCAACCGGTTGCGCCGTCTATATTTGCAAGGCTGTACGCACTAGAGAACATAGACTGCATAGTAGTAACTTTTGAAGTATTCCAATTACTGAGCGCGTCTATATTTGTGAGACTGGAGGCACTAGAGAACATAGACTGCATAGTAGTAACTTTTGAAGTATTCCAATCGCTAAGCGCATCAATATCCGTCAGACTGGAGGCGCCATAGAACATATAACTCATAGCAGTAACACTTGAAGTATCCCAATTAGAAGCGCCGTCTATATCCGTCAGACTGGAGGCGCCACGGAACATAGAGCTCATAGTAGTAACTTTCGAAGTATCCCAATCGGTAAGAGCGTCTATATCTGCAAGGCTGGAGGCGCCATAGAACATATAGCTCATAATGGTAACACTCGAAGTATCCCAATCGGCGACGCCGTCTATATTCGTGAGGCTGGAGGCGCTATAGAGCATAGAGTTCATATTAGTAACTTTAGAAGTATCCCAGTCAGAAAGCGCATCAATATCCGTAAGACTAGAGGCGCCATAGAACATAGAGCTCATATTAGTAACACTCGAAGTATCCCAACTAGAAAGTGCGGAGATATCGTTCAGGTTCTTAAAGTTGTAGAATAAAAAACTCAAGGAAGTGCCCGCCTTAATCTTATCTGCCTCGGAGTAGATATAGATAGTGCCATCGGTATTATCGAACCAGGCATAAATTGGTACGGGAGAACCAGCTGCAGAAATCACGGAAGCGCTTGCTTGTTGCGCAGAAGACATAGCAGAGGCAGGCTTTATGGCTGTAATAGCAGTATTACTAGTCGAATAGCTTGCACTGGTTTGACCAGACAGCTTTTTCAATGCCACGTTTATGTTCTGTCCAGTATTTAGGATTGCTACTACTTCTTCCTTTACCTCCCCATCCATGCTCTTAGAGATAGAAACTTTGGACCAGATGGCACGCAAGATTACGTTGTCGTCAATTATCTTGAAATAGTCGTCATTAATCGGCTTCGGATCGCCTTCGGCCACATCCCACCTAACAAAGTTGTAGCCGTCGCAAGTAAGTGTACTGCTAGACTTTTGCACTATAGTCATTGGTAGATAGCTCTGTGTTGCCGGTAGAGTGCCTTTGTATGAGCTGCAGCCACTTGGCAAATTCGGCTCATAGGTTACTTCGTAGCTGGATTTTAGGACTGGCGTAAGTTCGCTAGAGATGTTTTCGTCTGGCGTTTCCGGTAAGCTACTTTGTACAGTTTCATGGTCATTGGTTGGTAGGAAGGTTCCCTCTTCAATTGCGCTTGCGTTCTTTAATGTCACGTCTATCGTTAACCTAGCTGAACGACCAGATATTAACACTCCATTCATCGTCCAGGCTACAACTGGCACTGTGCCTTCATGGGTGTGGTTTGCTTCGCCAATGGAGGCTTCGATCATGTCTACACTATCTACATCCCAGTATTCGTCATCGATGTAGTCGGTTAGAGTAAAGTTCTCATAGGCATATGGCGTAACTGAAGCTTCAAAGAGTACATTATTCAATGAGTCCATATTTGCAATGAATTGCTTATCTGAGATCTGCTTGATAGGGTCTAGAACTTCGTCGCCCATTTCGTACTGGATACCATTAATGGTCATATATGGATATTTGGCTTTTAAGGCCTGGTATTCAGGGATTTCATTTGGAGTTTGTTCATTTGGATAACCGTCAGTTAAGAATAACATGATGAGTTCGCGGCTATCTTGCTTTTGGTAACCTTCAAGTACTTCTTCGGCTTTCAGAAAGCCATCATAATAGTTAGTGCAGCCTGGCGTGCCTAATCCATTTACTAAATCTATGAGTGTAGTCTTATCTGAAGTGAGATTACTGAGTTTAGTCGCGGTAGTATTAAAGCTTACTAAACCAATACGGTTATTAGAATCGGAGAGAACACTCTCAATAAGCTCGGTTGCATCATGCTTAACTTGTGTTATTTTATCTCCACTCATTGAGCTGGAGTTATCTAGCACCATTACAATGTCTGTATGAATGCCGTCCGCAAACTTAGCTACTGTATCTACGTCAAATGTTATCCTAGCTTTGTCTGGCTCAATCCATTTCGCACTCTTCGTTACATTCCAAGAGCCCGGTTCGCTATTGGAGTAGTTAGTATGTTGCGATGTTAATTCTACAGACTTAATGACTTCAGTATAATGCCCTGCTGCAACATTCTTAACCAATGTAACACCAATTAGGGCACCAATAATGGCGAAGCATGGGAGTGAGTATTTGAAGATTTTATGTGGATTAATACTACTTGAGGCTAGACTTAGCTTTCCTAATAGGTCAAATTTGCGTGACGAAATAACAATAACGAAGATAATACAAATTCCCAGCGCAATTAAACCAATATATGGTAAAGCATTAAAGATAATACCCGTTAGCGGTACTGGTTCTGGAACGGTATTGAAGTTTACGGTTGCTTTGTATTCTTGGCTAGTATCTAAGGTATGGTTATCTGCTAGAGCACCAGTTAGCTCTACAATGTTAGTGAGTGTTTGAGTTCGGTTTTCTGTTACCTTGTATTCGGCATAGACATCTACGCTAGAATTAGCTGGGATGCTTGGAATTACCGCGATTGTATTAGTCTTGACTGTATAGGAGTCATCGGCAGGAACTACAAAAACTGCGCCGTCTAATTCTTCTTGCAAATAGACATCTTTAATAGCAAAGGATTCTGGGTTATGAACAGTAATCTTGAACTTTACGGTTTCGCCATAGACGTATTCCGTCTGAGCATCAACAAGACTTTTGCTTATCTGTGGTATGAAAGTGCCAAGAGTTTCTGCCCATTCACCATAGATAGTAACGTTTTCTTCTGGCATGGTGAAGGTTGCATTCTTATACCAACCTAGGAAGTCGTAACCTGCTGCTACTGGATTAGCAGCTGTTGTAACCGTATCGCCTGGATAATGATCTTCGCATTGAGGCAAAAGTGAACTAGCATTTTGTGGCATAATAGCACCCTCAAAGGCATAGCAGACTCTGTACGAAATACGTTGGAATGAACCTACAATAGTTACATCATGGTCTGGCATAATGAAGCCAGTTTCAGATAATGTAGCATCGGTAGTACTCCAACCAGAGAATCTATAACCATCAATATTAGCATTAGCTTCCGTAGAATCTAATGGCACACTAACGCCTGCTTCATATTGCTTCTGAACTGGTGGCATGAAATCTGTTGGTTTTTCGCCATTAATGACATAGGTAACGTTATATTTAGTACCTTCTGGGTTTTTCGTCCAAAGACCTACTAGACGGACATTGCGATTTGGCATTGGGAAAGTTCCGTCCGTTACGGTAGCATCAGTAGTGGTCCAACCAGAGAACGTATAGCCTTCAAGTATTGGGTTGGCATTAACTGGTACTGTGGAGTCTTGGGCGTAAGATTCTTCACTAGGAGTTGCTGGTGCGCCAGTTGGAATATCTCCTTCATATGCGTAAGTAACGTCATATAGCGTAGCGCTAGAGTTGCCAATAAAGGCATGAACAGTATTGGAAGTAGCAGTTAGTCCTCGTTCGGCAGCAAAAGCAGTGTTGTAGAAGTCTCGACGAGTTTCAATGGGAGTAGTATTTGGATCATCTATGGTGGCTGGGGTTTTAGTAATAATGCCTACTGTTAATTGGCAGCCAGCTTTAATCTTCTCAGCGGAAAAGCTAACGGTACGAGTATTAGCATTGTAGTGAAGACCATGGTAGTAGTATTCTGTATGGTCATTATTCCAAGTACCAGTATCTACAGTTTCTTCATTAGTATCGTCAATGACTTTACCTGGACATTGGATAGAGTTATCTGCACGGGATACGGCACCGATTGTACCATCAGAAGTAGTAACGAAACCTTGGAATACTAGACCTTCTGGGATTTTGTCTGTCACATTTACCCTACCACCAAGTACATTGGCAATTTGGGCATCACTAGATTCTATGCCAGTAGCATCAATACCGTCTTCTTTGACGTTTAAGTAATAGGTAAGATCTGCATCGACATCAACACGGACATCATCGATAATTTCAGCAAAGGACTTAAAAACAATACAACTTAAAATAGCGCCCAAAATGAGCACTGCAAAAATACGAATATTTTTCTGAATCCTATCTACCTGCGTTAAGCGCTTTCTGGTAGCAAACATTTTATGCCTCCCATTACTATAATCGAAGTTCCTACACAGCACTCTTTGTACTACTTATGATTATAGTGTATTTAGAAGATAAACACAAGCATCGTATGTTGCATTATTGTGATAGTTTTATTGCGTTATAATGCTCGGAACCAATAGAAATAGCCCGCGCATAGGCGCGGGCATTGTATTTGCTCATTTAAGAGTTGTAAGTAGTCCAGTTAATAAATTGTAGGCATTGATAATTGCTTTTTGATCTTCCTCATCGGTATATGATCTATTCATGATGATATCGCTATACATAGCGATTCTGGCGTTGATATAATCTATGCGATGTTGCTTGTCGGCATTGACGACGATGAACTCTTCGATGGTGCTTAGGCGAAAAACGTCATTGCTTAGGCCAGGGACAAGATTCTGATATTCGTCACAATTGTTGATCATTTCGAATAGGCTGGCAAGCTTAATATACCACATTGGCGCCAGTTGGCTGACGACTGCATAGTGATACGAACCATTGCTGTCACAACTTGTGTACCACATCTTCTCTTCAGTTCCCTGTACCCTGCATTGTTTACTACTGGACCAATCTGCGTACTGGAAGCGGATAACGACAGATTGCACTTTGCCGTTAACTGTAATGTTCAAGCTTTTCCTGACCATTTGATTCCCCCTTTCTGTTTCAATAATGGGCGATTAGCTGCTGTCGTATGATACTATTTTTTGCCATATTTGTCAAACGTAGTTCTATGTCATTGGGTAGGTATCAAAAAATAGCAAGTTCTTTTTTACTTGCTATGTACTCGTGGAGCCGCAAATCAGACTTGAACTGATGACCTGCCGCTTACAAGGCGGCTGCTCTGCCAACTGAGCTATTGCGGCGCAATGCTTGTATTTTAGATGATTTTGCGCTTTTTCGCAACTTTTTTGCTAGTCTTCGGGGCTGCTTTGGCTGGTTTTAGTGCTTTTGGAGTTTTTGGCGTGCGGTGGATAAGATGACGTTTTGGCTTATTTGCCTTTTCGTTTACTTTTGTGCGCATATGCTGAAGTTCGTCGATACGTTGACGGGTTAACTCGATATTTGCGACATCGCCGGCATTTTCGTAGAGCTCTAAGAGATGGCGCAGGATGACGGTTGTCGGATTGAGGCTATATGCGGTTTCGAGTGCTTCGATTGCTTTGTGGCGTTGGCCAATTTTTTCGAGAGCTTTAGCGTAGGCGATGTAACGACCGGGCTGATCGCCCTCTAGTTCGATTGCTTGCGAGAATGCCATGGCGGCTTTTTCGTACTTGCCGGTTTCGAGGTAGATTAAGCCGACGTTATGTAAACTAGAGGCATTATTGTCTAGTGACTGTGCAATTTCGAAACATTCTACGGCTTCTTTGTAGTGTTTTTCTTTGGCATAAAGAATACCGAGTCGGTTATAGGCGGCGGCGTTTTTTTCGTCGAATTTCAGAATTGTCAATAAAGCCTTTTCAGCCTTGAGTGGTTTGCGCTCACGCATAGCAGATTGCGCTAAACTCCAGAGTTTTTTCATTTGGGGTTTTTTGTTTTGGTCTTCTTGTGTTGTTTCGGGTTCGGTACTATAGTTTGGAATGAAAAATACTGTAAAGAAGACAAAGAATAAAATTAGTATTGCTGCAAGCATATTCGTATTATATCACACTTAGGCTTAGAGTATGCCGGAGGCAAGCTGTAATCTGATATTGCCGCTTGCATTAAGAGCCTCGGCGGCGCCTAGTAGGCTGTCGAGCTTATTTAGGTAATTACTTTTGCCAGTAATAAAATAAGATTTGTAGAGAATTTGAATGGCGGCATCGACGATTTTGATGGCGTTGGTGCGGCCATTCTTCTTATCCTTTGCGATTTTGTCGCAGAATGGTCCCAGTTCCTTTGGTGTGCAAGCGATGTATTGTTTTGCCAATTTCATTATTTCTGGGTCAATTTGCGGCGCCGTACTGGTTTTAGCTTCTGGCGATAAATAGTAGATATGTGCGCGCGACTTGATAGTTGGCAGGATTTTGCTGGTATTGCGGACGAGAAAAACGAAATGAACATATTCGCTTGGCTCTTCGAGCGTTTTTAGAAAAGTATTGGCAGCCGCTTCGTTCATTTTTTCGGCATCTTCCAGCACTAGGGTGAGATTTTCGGTTTGCTTGTCGTGTGTGATCTTTGCAATAGAATCAATATCATCTTTAGCATAAATGCCTTTTTCGTTTGGATGGAAATGGTGCGCAGAGGTAAGGATTTGCGCAAAGTCCTCTTCTGGAAATTCAAAAATAGCAAAACCAGTTTTTTGGCTAATGCTAGATATGTCTGAATTTTTATTTAATTGCATTTTCGAAATCTTTCGGTAACTCTGCGGTAAAGATTTTGCGTTCGCCGTGCTCTTTGCCTGGAATAGTAATTTCTAGCGATTGGGCGTGAAGATACATACGGTCAGCCTTAGTGCCTTTAGGGTTATAAATGACATCGCCGAGGATTGGTGTGCCAATATGTGCCATATGGATACGTAATTGATGCGTGCGCCCAGTTTGAGGTTCTAATTTGACTAGTGCAGTTTTTTCGCCTTGTTTGACGACTTCATATTCAGTAATTGCTTCACGACCATCCGTATTTGGCATGAAAGTGGTTGGTTTTTTAAGATTGCGCGTGAGCGGAACATTTATAATTGCGTGTGGTTGTTTTGGAGCGCCTTCTACGACGGCATAATAGGTTTTATGTGTTTTGCGTTGTTGGAATTGTTTTTGTAATTTCGATTTTGTGGCAAAGTTTTTCGCAACAATGATTACGCCAGAAGTGTCGCGGTCGAGTCGATGTACGATTTCGCCCCAATCTTCGATGGCGGGTTCGGGCGAATAGTCGCCTTTTTTAATTGAAAGCATACCGTGTGGTTTATTGAAAACTATGACATTTTCGTCTTCGTAAATAACGGGTGGTTTTTGAGAGCTTGGCGTTTCTGGTAAGGTTAATTCAATTTGACTATTTTCGTCCACGAGCGTGTTTGGTTTGTTGATGACTTTACTATTTACAGTAACGCAGCCGTCTTTAATAAACTTCTGGATTGTAGTGCGACTGTAGCGTGGATAATGCTCGAGCGTGATAATGTCGAGTCTAATTTGCGAGGCGGTATCATTTTGGGGATTATTTTGGTTATCAAAAGGGATATCGCCGTTAATCATGCGTGATAATTCTGGCTTACTGAATTTCTTTCCCATATCTGTTATTTTAACATATTTTGAGATTTTTGCTTGGTGTTGGTTTTCTTGCGCGCTTTCTTGCGCGTAGCTTTAGAAGTTTTATTTGCTTTTTTGTTAGTGCGTTTTTCGGTCTTTCTTTTGTCTTGTTCAATAATGATATTGCGACGCGAATCAGCATTGAGTTTGCGAATGCGCGCTAAGGCGTCTTCATAAAGCGTAGAATCGAAGCGCGGAAATGCAGCTAAAATACGGCGTTGTTGGTAGTTTAAGACATTGCGGATGCGTTTGTATTTTCCGATGCGTATTTCAAAAGCACGTTTGCCACGACGAATAAACTCGAGTAGGCCGAGGCGGTGTTTATCGATTGCGCGTTGATATTCACGAAGCATGCGGTTAAACTTGGTGAGTGCGCGGTTGGTAATAATGATGTCTGCAATGAAGATAATTAAGATAATCGAAAAGGCTGAATTTAGTAGAGCAGGAGATAGATGCGCCGTTAATTGTGCAATGTGTTGATGAATATATGGCGTTGCTATTGCGCCAATACCGAATAATATGAATCCTTCAAGGCATATGCGTCCGTTCAAATTGAAGCGGCGTGGAGCGTAGTCCCACCAACGGGCGTGGAAGATTTTTTCGAGTGTCCAAGATGTGATATACTCAAGCGCGCACGCTAATATGCCTCCGGCTAGAAAGCGTAATACTGGATCTTTGATAGGATTAGTGCCGAAAATAAATAACAAGGCGCCGCACCCATAGATTGGGCAATATGGTCCGTTTAGGAAACCGCGGTTCACGAAACGTTTTTGCGGAATGGAAGTGATGATTGATTCCCATAGCCAACCAAAGAAGGCGTAAATAATGAACCATAGAAATATTTCGGGGGCATTACTTATGTTCATTAAGAATCTCCTCGATTTTTTTATCGTAAATTGGCTTGCCGAAAACTTCTTTGGTGGAACAAATTTTGTCCGCAATCGTTACGATAATAGCTTCGCGATAACGTGGTGGTTTTATGTTTAATGGCCACATATGCTTTTTGATGATATCGGCTTCGATGGGAGAAATTGCAAAATCGGCGGCGGCGTTTTCGAGGGCCTTACTGGCGTGCGTGTAGCCGTGCAAGCCATGGTGAGGCTCGTGCCAATCGTAGAGGAAGTAATCGTGTAATAATGCGCCACGCACTAATGCGGAATAGTCGTATTTTAGATGGGTTTTGCGCGCAATAGCAACCGCCATATATGCTACGGAAGTAGTATGTTGACGGACGTTAGTGTTGCCATGTTGGATAAACTTTTTACAACGCTTATGGCCTTTAGAGTCAAGAACATCTGCGCCGTAGTGCGCGACGGCGCTTTGATTGCTAGTTTTTTTTGATATTCTCTGACGATTTTCAAGCATACTATTTATATAGACCGATGGCTTTTTGGACTTGTCGTAATTTTTTGTTTGCAGCCGTATTGGCGTATTGTTCGCCTCTTTCTAAAATTGCTTCGACGTCGGAGTTTGAAATATTTTTTACGCGTTCTTGGAAATCTGCGAGAAAATGCATGACCGTATCGGCGACTTTACGCTTGAGGTCGCCGTAGCTAGTTTGCCCTGCCCAATCGGAAATTACGTCTTGGATGTCGCGGTTAGTGAGGAGGCTTTCCATGGTAAGTAAATTACTGATACCTGGTTGATTGACCATATCAAAACGAATTACGCCTTCGCTGTCGGTTGTAGCGGACATAATTTTCTTCGCTGCATGTTTCGGATCGTCGCAAAGGAGAATTTTGGAACGTTCGTTCTCTGAAGATTTGGACATCTTTTTGTTCGGCTCAGTAAGCGAGCGTATGCGGAGGCCTTTTTCAAGATGCATGAATTTGACCTGTTCCTTTTCTGATGCTGGCAAGGTAAATAGTTCTTGTCCGAATTTGTTATTCATGCGTATAGCAATATTGCGGGCTAATTCTAGGTGCTGAAATTGATCTTCGCCGAGTGGTACGTATTTGGCGTCATAGAGCAGAATATCGGCCGCCATCAGGATTGGATAGTTGAATAAGCCTACCGTAACAGCATCGGGATGTTCGGCGCCTTTTTCTTTGAACTGCGTCATGCGACTAGCTTCGCCGAATGGCGTGAAGCAATCGAGAATCCAGCAAAGCTCAGCGTGTGCTGGTATGCGAGATTGGCGATAGATATGAATGTTTGGATTGTTTACGTCGAGACCAGCAGCGAGGTAATATTTAATACCTTTTATGGTTTGCTCATATAGCTTGCTGTGGTCGATTGGCGTAGTAAAGGAATGAAGGTCGGGCACGAAAAAGTTAATTCGATCTTCGGAGTGTTCGCGTGATAGATTGATCATTGGGGCGTAGGCACCCAAGAAATTGCCAATCGTCGGCTCTTCATTAACTCTGACCCCCGTTAAAATTGTTTCCATAAGTAAGATAATATCCTTCTATTATATCATGTTTTGCATTAAAAATCAAGTATAAGCACTTTTAGCAGGCGCAAGGCCAGTATGGAATTAATGCTGAAAGATAAAACATATTTTAATTATACCATGAGTCGGAGTGGCAATCCAATAAAGGCAAGAGTCTTTGTGGCGAGCTCTGTATTTTTTGGTCTTTTTCGCTTTTAGTGCTATAATGTTTTTATACATTTGGGGTGTTAGCTCATCCGGTAGAGCGCAGCTATGGCATAGCTGAGGTGGCGAGTTCGAGTCTCGCACACTCCACCATACTAGGTAAATTAGAGTCGGAAGACTCTTTTTTGTTACTCTGGTTCCTATAAATCCAGTAGATTCCCAGTATTTAAACTCTTTTGAAGCTAACAGAGGTAATTTTACTTAGGGATATCAGAAGTTCACATTTTTTATTGGTAATATATGAAAAAAATTATATAATTGTCTCATCATGATAAACCTATTAGATTATAAAAAACTAATTGATGATAAACCGATACATATTGCTACGGTAGACAAATTTAATAATCCTAATTTGGCAGTCGCATCTGATGTAAAAGTTTTAGGAGAGAAAGAAATTATCATTTCCGTAAATGAAATGGTAAACACGCAAGAAAACATAGAAAATAATCCAAATGTAGTGATAACCGTTTTTGACGAAAAATGGACTGGATTAAGGATGTTCGGTATGGCGAAGTATTACTCTGATGGCGAATATTATGATTTTTGCTTAAAAACTTTCTTTTCCGATGGACAGATAACCCCTTTTGGAGCCACAAAACCAAAAGGTGCGATTTTGGTAAAAATGCAAAAAATTGAAGAATATAAGTAAAAAGTAGCAAACGAGATACTAGTATAAATAAGTATTTAAGTATTTTTCGCTTTCCACATATTATACTCGGATTCTAAAATAGAAAACCACCTTAGCAATTCGTTTTTTATTGCTTCTGACTCTTTATTAAATGTAGAACTCTTAGTCGTATTGTCCACCAAACGATTTGTAAATTTTTTTCTATTACGTAATCTATAGATGCCTGTTAAATCCCTTGCGAAAATAGAGGGCTATTTTTATGCCATTTTTGTGGCAGAAACAAGCCCAAAATCATAATTTACCTCTATAATTTTGGTTGTTAAATCCCCAACAATATGGCTGAAGACTAATTGACTTTGTTAATTGGGTCGTCTACCACGGAGAGCATCGACTGTACCCAAATTTCGAACATTTTTTCAAGAGATTCTTGAGTATAGTAGGCATTATGCGGGGTAACGAAAACATTACCTTTATATTCCTTGCTCAAATCATCGCTTTCGAAGGCAACACCGCCGAGTTTACCATCTTCTACCATTTGCGCCATTCTTAACGCTATATCTTCAAAACCATTCGCTACAATGATTACTTTCGTTTGAGGGCTAAACTTTGACAAATCATTAAACAGAGCGAGACTCTCTGGATTTTTTGAAATTGTAATAAACATATACTCGCTTTTATCGAGCATTTTATCGAAATCTAAATAATGATATTCTGGATCATTCTGATTATGTGAATAATAGCAGATTTCATCACGGCCAATAATACCATCCAACTTTTTTGCAAGGGCATGACCAATTGCCCCGAAACCAATTATGTCTGTTGGCTTGCCGCACATGTCTTCGCCAATAAACTCTTTATCCCAGTTCATCTTGCCTTCTTTTTCAAAAAGAGGGAGCTTCTTCGCAAGGGCTAAAGCCATCATTACACATTTTTCTGCAACAGAATTTGTTGCATAGTGCGGCACGTTAGTGACAGCAATGTCTTTTTCAGAACAATAAGCACAGTCCATCCATTCGTAGCCAGTCGTTTCTAAGCAAATGGCTCTTATGTTCGGTGTTTTATCTATGATTTCGTTTTTAAATTCCCAGCCAACGATATCTGGATCTATAGCGATTACTTTCTCGCTCTCGTCATTAAAAAGAAGTTCATACTCTGGTTTTTCTAGAATAACGACATCCTCAAATTTTTCTTTTAAAAGATCTTTTTGTTCAGCGGTTAAATCATTTTGCCGGCAATAAATATATAGTTTCACATAGCTCCTTCCAATAAATTATACCATTTTTGATATACTATTAAAACCTGGTTAATCGAGACCCACCAGATTTTATATAATTCGGCATTTTGGCTGATTTTTTAGTGGTGAATTTCTGTTAATCACCTTCGAAGTTCTAGTATGCACATTTTATGCCAATTCTACATAATAAACATCCACCGGCCTAGCCGGTGGTTTTTCTTGTGCGGGCATAGCCCTCTATTCTTAGCAACGCGTAGAACGCGTAAGTTAGCCCGTCAATTGCTAGCTGTTATGTTATTTTTTCTTGAAAACTAAATCGTTACCGAGAACTAACTGTTCGCCGAGCATATCTTCTTTCAATTGATTCTGAATATATTCAGCAATTCGGCTCGTATTCTTTCCTACAGTATCTACATAATATCCTCTGCACCAAAACTCCCTATTGCGATATTTGTATTTTAATTCGCCGAATTGCTCGTACAGCATTGTACTACTTTTACCTTTCAGGTAGCCCATGAAACTAGACACAGACAACTTTGGCGGTATCTCTACCAACATATGTACATGGTCAGGACAAGTCTCAGCCTCAAGAATAGTTACACCTTTCCATTCGCAAAGCTGTCTTAATATTTTGCCTATTACTACTTTTTTCTTATGGAAGAATACTCTTCTTCTGTATTTTGGAGCGAATACTATATGATATTTGCAATTCCATTTCGTGTGACTTAAACTATTGATGTCATTGATAGGCATAAAAACTCCTTTTTTGTTTATGTGAATAGCTGACGGGCTACAAAACTAGCATAACAAAAAGGAGTTTTTATGCGTTCATCGGTAAACCTATACGGAACCACTGGCCTAGCCAGTGGTTTTACGCTACAATAAAAAACCACCGGCTATACCGATGGTTTTTCGTGGTTGGAGATTAAACTATTATTTGTCGCTGCAGTTTTTGCCATTTGTCGATGTCGGTGCGTTTTTGTCTAGCATAGACAATATAAGTGTTATCTTTATGTCGTCGTTACTGATACCGGTCGTTGGGAACAGCTGGTTTTTCTGGTCGCTATCATCGCTATTTTGCTCATCGTTTATTGCGGCGGCTGTCGTAGGCTGCATGAGCATCTGATTTATTATGGTATCATCCGTGCCAAACATGTCCTTGAGGTATATAAACAGAAGCAGCCGATGTAATTGATCGTTGTTGCCATTACTACTGTTATTTTTTCTCGAATAGTGCCGTCAAAATCACCAGTTTTTCGCCGTCTATATTTAATAGATCGCTAAATGTGATAATACGCGAGTAATGAGAGAAGCCTTGGATATTCTTGACGGGCACAATCGTCTTGACTTCATCTGTACTTAAGCATAAAGCTCGAACGCTTCCTGCGTTAACTTTAGTTACGACATAGTACTTGTTTGCGTCTTTGATAAAATCGCCCTTATTAAGCTTAGTGGCGGGTACAATGTAAGAAGGTATGTTGCCGGGCTGTATGTCGCCGGTATAGGTGATTGCCTGCTCCTTGTTGCTATAAAAACGCCAGCGACCATCTACTCTTATTGCGGCGCCTGCAAATGTCCTTGCGAAATTTTTGTCATAATTTGGACTAATTTCGGGACTCATGTTGAAAAGGCTATTGTTCGTCATCGCGGTTTCCTCCTCGTCTCTATCTTTTTGTGTCTGTAAAAAGTTTCCATCCTATAATTTCTTCGTAGTCTGATCGCTTAAACTCAAATCCAAGCATAACGTAAAGGAGTTTATTGCTATCTTTGGCTACTCTATATATGAAACATTTATTCGTATCGCTACAATCGCTACATTCTTTTGGTTTTTGGTTTTCCTCTTCGTTAATTGGGAGTATAAATGATATTTTTTGTTCGTTGGGGCTTTTGTAAATATCCTCTATTTTAATACTGCCCATGAACAATAACCCTACCGCTTCTATGTTCGAATATCCACAGACAGTTTCGGTCATCACGTAGAGACTGTCATTTAAATAATGGATATGTAAGATGTCTTTGTATCTTTCGCACTCCAGTTTAGCGTGGTGGAGTAAGTTTTGCGACGATTCCCAATCGTGCCATTCGCCGCACATGGGGCAAAAGTAGCGTATAGGCTTCAGTAGCAATAGTCTTTCGTCCATGATTACTCACCTCCTGTTTGGACTGTTTTGACTAATAGTTTATGCTCCTTTTAATTTACATATTTGTGTTGATGTGTTAAACCGTCAAAATACATGAGGTTTCGATACATACAACTAAATACTGTTTATTATTTTAACATGAATTCCTACTGATGTCAAAAGTTCCGCCGACCTCCTGATGGCTAGTGCTATATTTTAGTATCTTGGTGGCAATTCTCTTGTGTGGGTTGTATTTGCTTGGCTGTATTTGCCTGATTGCTTGAAGGCCCATAGATAATTTGCCATATTGAAGTTGAAGATTTCGGCTCGGCGTATGGAGTTTGTTTCTGATGTTGCGCCGTAGGTACGATGGAGGTTGATTGCTTTTGTGATGACTGGTGCTTCAAAGATTAGCTGTTCTGTACAGATTTCTGAATTTAGGTTGTCTATTTTTACTCTAGTACCATTTCTCCATTTCGAGGTGTTTTCGTATGCGCAGGTATCTACGAGATCATTCGCTACGATTACCGCATCTATTTTTGTTACGTTTGGCATAATCAGTACATTATTGGCGAGGATTATGTTTTGTTTAATACCGCCAGCATTAGAGTAGGTTGGATCCGTGCCGCTATCAGTCGTAAGTATATTTCCGCCGATGACTAAAGTGCCCTGCACTTCATATACGTTTGTTTGTTCTTTAGCGACTAAATCACCATCTATATAGGCATTACCGTTAATTCTGTTATATACGGTATCACTGTCGGTCGTATATGCGATTGCGTCATTATCGCTGGTGATGCGTGCATATTTTGTGCCATTATTGTTTTTCACGCACTTTGCGTCGCCAGCATTGTCGACGTAGTTGCAAGCGCTAAGTGTTCCTACATTGATGGTCTTATTTGGCTCGTTGGTCGTAAAGTGACTGCGCAGATTATTGGCAAAATTCTTTGCTATATCAGATGCGCTTGTAATTTGACCGCCTAAGACACCCGTAGAACCGCAATTGTAGTTATTTGCAAACATTTGACTGCCAAATACACAAACGCTATCTGAATTTGACACGGTTGCCGCTTTGCTGGTGTCGTCATTTGCGCGAGTATCATTGATAGCGACGTTGGAGGTGCCTACTTTATAACCGAAAGTCGCGCCTGAAGCTGTACCGTGTACGCCGCTAACATCATTACGTCCGATTAGAGCATATTCTGACCATGATCCAAAGACGTATTTTGCGGATCCGGCTGAGAATGCTTTGGTGTAGCGTGAAGTCTTGAAACCTCCGCTCACACTACCGGCGAGAGCATTGGAGCCCTCGAAGCTTGTTGTTGGACGTTTTGCTACGGTATAGCAAGCGCGAGCAACTGCCCAGTTTGCGGTAGTTCCGCCAGGAACTTCTGCGGCGCTAGTTAAGGCGATATTTTGACTACCAGCTCCACTAGTTAGGCTAATATTGTTATGGCTATCGCTTGGCCAGACGGATAGTTTGAGGCAGACTAAGCTACCGGTTGGGCGGTTGTCTGGAACATATACAGTAGTGCCATTGGAATTTGGATATACTTCACCATCACCGCTCGTGTTGCCACGGTAATCGCCAGTTGCATTGAATAATACATTGCTAGTGTCAGATATAGTAGTAAGATCAGTTTCGACGTTGCTTATGTTGCCGGACCCATCAAAGGTTGTATAGTAGCGCTCAACTTTTACTCTTGTAGGTTTAGTAATAGTTGCATATTTATTCTGCGTGGCGTCATCGGAGATTGATGTATTTGTGCGTGGTTGAATATAGATGCCAGTTTTGACTGTGAATTCTGAGCCGCCGTAAACGACATTGGTCGTCGTTGAGGTGCCGCGTTTTGCGTAAGGTTTGAGAATGTAATTATACGGAATATGCACCATTGCCTTGCCTGTGAGGTCATGGGGCGTATTGGCTACTGTACCATTTACGATATTGAGATCGTTCCAAGTGAAGCTCTGCGTGATGGTGGACCCTACATCGTTGCCATCGTTGGTTGTTTTGCTTGACGAGTTACAGCTTGACGTATTATTGCGACCGGCGATTTGGTAATGTTGATCCGTATAGCTTGGACCGTTTGGTAAGTTAACGCACTTGTAGGAATTTTTATTATATGTGTCTTGCTCGTAAGTGGATTTGCTGGTATTAGATGGTGATTGCGCGGTTAATTCGGCGTTATCCTGATGGAGGAATCCACTAGTTGCCGTGAAGCTATTCCAAGTACGACTGTCGCTGTATTTTAGAGGTGAAGTGGATATGGTAGTCGGTACGGAATCCCCAAAGAGGTAGCCCGTTCTGCCGCCAATACTGCTACTACCGTTTGCGGTATATGTCGTCTTATACGTGTCGTTATTTAGGGTGCTAGTATTATGAACAGCATACGATGCGCCCGCACAAGCCTCATATCTAAAGCGAATGGAGTCGCCAGGACGCGCCCAAATGCTGACAGTATTAGTGTAGTTGTTGCTAGGACTAAAGGAGGATGGCGCATAGTTTGTGAATTGGAAGGAATCGCTGCCGGCAAGCGTGCGATTTACAACACCGATGCGTCCAATATTGCGCCCATCAGAAACGCCATAGCGATACGATTGGTCTATGCCGCACTCTGCTTTTTCTCGATATAATTTGACGCATTTTGTTTTAGTGTCATTGGTGTTGCCGTCTTTTTGATTAACGATTCTGGCGTAATTGAGCGTGCTGCAGATATACTTCGTTTCGCCGTATTTTAGGTTACCGCTATATACGTAGTCATCATATTTTTTAATTATTTGGCTTTCGTTGGTCGCTAAGCTATTCGAGGCGCCGTTAGCGTTTTTTGAAGTTTCAGCTATTGAGTTTACTGTTATGTTTGTATACCATGGTGTTGATGCTGTTCCTCCAGCGTCGTCAACCTCGCGCTTAACGGTATGCTGGAACTTTACTTTAAATGAGCCGTCCGATGATTTTATAGTAATTGCGTTAGTATCGGAATTGTTTGGCGCGTCAACGGCGAGGTCGTTACCGTCTTGTATTTTTGCCGCAACGTTACCGGAAAACATTGCCGTAGGGCGCCATACTCTTATGCAGTAGCGTCCTGCCGCTTGATAGCCAGGTATATTGCAGCTTACAAAAGGCGATATAGTATCGGGGGTAGTTGTTGTATTCGTATAGGTGTAGTGTATTGTCTGCCAACGTATTTCTTCTTGACCTGGATTTAGTGTAATTTTGTTGCCTCTATCAATAATTCGCTCGCGAACTAGCCGCCAGTTGGAGTTCTTGGGGAGGCTCTTTCTCGTAGTCGTGACCTTGTCGTCATCAAGTTTGGCGTTGATGTAGTATGTAACATCCGCGTAGCCGTCTGGTCCGTCGTTATTGCGACTTAGATGATGTACGAATTTAATTGTATTAATAGAATTGTCTGAAACTTTGACGCTGCCGCCGCTTTCCACGTATGTTCCATTATTATAGACTTGCGTAGTTCCAACGAAGTGCGTTGCTTGTAAGGATGACGTATCAACACAGAAGCCTGCAAGACCGGCTGCGCTTGATCCTGTCCATTGGTGACTTGTCGTCCAGCTACTTGCGCTATAGCGACCTTGGCTAACTGCTAAATCGTATAACTGTTTTGCTCCTTCCCACGAAATAATGGTGCCGTCAATGTTGTTCCAGTTAGAGCTTACTAGATTTGCGAATTCGTTTTTTGAATGTATGATTTTGTTTTTCATAGCATTAGGTATTCCTACCCTTCCTGCTTCGTACTCGTGAACTAAATCATAACCCGTAATTCGATTAGCATCGTGCGGCGTATATGACTCATACCCTTCCTTTACTTGCTGCCAACTCCAGAGATTATTTTGGTAGTTTACGTAGTATCCATTTATAGATATACCTTCTTGTCCGAACAGCCAAAGGCCGTCGGCATTTTCGCATTCAGACCCGCCAATCGTAAGGTAACGTCCATTGGCTTGGTTTATCAATCTTCCATTGTCGTAGTCGAAAACAACTGCCGCTGTTTGATTTTTAATGTTAGCTAAACGATAGAAGCGCCATGTCGTACCATTGCTTTTGCAAACGTATTGGTTAGGATCAGCAACACTGCCACCATTTATGAGATGAAAACCACTATGCGAGCCGCAAGTACCTCCGGTCGGCATATCGATTGCTTTTGCTCTTGGTGCATAGTATGAGGCCGCAACGATAACTAATCCTAGTATAGATACAGCTAAAGAATATCTGAATAGTTTATTTATCGCTTGTTTAGTCTGCAAACTCTTCTTCATTCTGGTCTCCGTTTAGCTCTTTAATTTTTTCTCGTATTTTGACTTCCTCTTCATTATCGTTAGTTAAAATGGCGTAGCGCATTTTTGTGCTGTAATATTTTCCACTTTGGTCTTTGTCCAATTCTTTTTCGTCTATTTCATTTAGCATTTTTTTAGCTTTATCGAACTGTTTCGAATCTAATAGCATATTGATTTTTAGAAATACTGCTTCTAGTCTTAAGCGTGTGTCTTTTGTGGAGTTTATGACGTCGTCTAGATACTTGGCGGTTTTTTTGTATTGTTCGCTTTCGCTGTCTGAATAGCTTATGTCTGTCCTAGCAACGATTTCGCGAATATCCGTTTCGTTATTGCCGTAGTATAGTTGAAACATTTTTACTCGAACTGCATCAAAATCTTCTTCGTTTTGGATGCCGGTTATGGCGATTCGATTTTCTTTGTAATATTGCGTCCAGGTAACGGCTATTCCTGCCGCAATCAAAAGGACGACTATTGCAAGTATTAAGAAGCGGTATTTTTTGAGGAATTGGCGTCTTTTAGCGCGTTTTGTCGTTTTGATTTCTTTGCGTTGCTGGCGTTTGCGGTCACGTTCGTCTTTGCGCAGCTTAGCTTTTGCAGTTTCTATTTTCTGCTCTTCTTCGCGTTTTTTTATCTCTTTAGCTGCTGTCTCGGCTTTTTCTTTTTCGGCTTTTTCGCGCTCTATGATGCGCCTTTTTTCTTCATCTTCTTTGGCTTTTTGCTTTTCGGCGAGTATACGTTCGTGTTCTTTGGCTTTAGCAACTTTTTTAGCGTCAGATACATTGACAAATAGATTGCTAGAATCTTTTATCTTGATGTCTTTTGAGCGAAATTCGATATCTTTTTCGGCGATTGGTATGTGGTCGACTTCGACTTTTTCTGTCGGATTTGGGGAGTCTGGTTTAGCTTCTTGCTCTGTTGCTATTGACTCGTCTGTGGAGCTTTTGATATTAGGAGAGGCAGAATTAGCATCTACAGTGTTCTTTGTTTGATTGTCGTTTATGCTTTCGTCCATTACTTTCCTCCTTATACTCTTTTAGTGCGGCCCCTATTTAATTGACAGCAAATAGTCTGAAAGTGCCTGATGACCTTTTTCATAATTACGCGGATACGTATGATAGCCGTGAGCGTTGACTGTTGCGCCGTCCTCATAAACGATATGTAAGTCAAAACTGTAGCCGTCCATGATGCTATTATTTGTGCCGTTAAAATTATCCCAGTTTCGGATATTGTTTTCATTGATGATTTTCGATAGTTTTTGTAGTTCTTCTTTGCTTAACTGTTTTTGTATGTTTAATTTAACGCCATTCTCTCCGCTTGCCGTAAATGTGACCTCATTATCTTTGGTTTCTATATTAAAGAGATAGTCCCCTTCAGAAAAACTGCCATATTCGTACTTAAATGAGACTATATTATCGTTTTGTTTATTTTTGTTCGCATTCTGAAGATTTATTAGTAATACGACTGTTGTAGCCGCTAGGATCAGTATTGCTACAATTAGCATTACTATTCCCAAAATTCTTTTATTCTTTTTCATTTATCTTTATTTTAGCATAAGTATTGTGGTTACCAAAAAATCTCTCCAATTTGGAGAGATTTTTTTGTGCTTTCAGGCAAATTAACGCTTGGAGAACTGTTCGCGTTTGCGGGCACTGCGGAGACCGTAGTGTTTGCGTTCTTTTTCGCGTGGATCGCGCTTCATGAGACCGGCCTTCTTGAGTACTGGGCGGAATTCTGGGAATTCCGTGACGAGTGCACGAGAGATGGCTAGCTTAATGGCGTCGACTTGACCGGCAACACCACCGCCTTTTACGAGGATAGTGATGTCGTATTCTTTTTGCTTCTGAGTCATTGCAAGTGGGTCAGTAACTTCGGCCATCAAGGTTTTGTTGCCGCTAAGGAATTCCAAAGCCGGTTTACCATTGATGGTGATGTTGCCTTTACCCTTGTAAAGACGCGCAGTGGCAGCAGCCGCTTTGCGGCTACCGTAACCGTGCGTATATTTTGCGTTCTTAGCTGGCATTACTTAATCTCCTTTGGCTGTTGTGCCGCGTGGGCATGCTCTGTACCCTCAAAGATGCGGAGGCGAGCTAAGCGATCGGCTTGTAGTTTATTCTTTGGAAGCATACCCTTAACCGCTTGCTGAATAGCAAGAGCTGGATCCTTCTCAATGATTTCAGCTAAAGTGAGATCTTTGAGGCCACCTGGGAAGCCAGAATGGCTGTAGTAATGCTTATCGGTCATCTTATCGCCAGTAACTTTGAGATTTTTAGCGTTGATTACAACGACATAGTCGCCGTTATCGGTATGTGGCGTATAAGTAACTTTCGATTTGCCCATTAGTTTGTCGGCGATTACGACGGCGAGCTTACCGAGTGGCAAAGTGCTGGCGTCGATTAACCACCATTCGCGACTAATTTCGGAGGTCTTTTGACTATAAGTCTTCATGGTTATTTCTCCTCCTTCTTAGCGGTTGGTTTCTTTTCGGCTTTCTCAGCTTTTGGAGCTTCCTTTAGCTCGTCTTTGATTTCGTCGACGAAAGAAATAGTTGCCATTTCAGAATTGTCGCCACGGCGATAGCCAGTGCGTTCAATCTTGAGGTAACCGCTATTGCGCTTAATTTGTGGCGCAATAATGTCAACGAGTGCATTGCCTATCTCTTGGTCGCCCAAACGAGCAATAACGAGACGGCGAGAAGCTAAGTCGCCTTTTTTCGCGAGGGTAATCAACTTCTCTGCTGGGCGGCGGATTTCCTTAGCCTTAGCGAGAGTCGTATTGATTGCCTTATATTTAAACAAGGAGCGCATCAAACCGCGTGTTAGTGCAGTGCGTTGGTCGTTTTCGCGACCGAACTTGCGCCCTTTATATCCATGGCGATGCATTTTAAACTTTTAACTCCGTTAATTTCTCACGAACTTCATCGAGCGCTTTTGCACCAAAGCCTTTAAGCTCTTTGAGGTCGCTTTCTGATAATACGACGAGATCGCGCACGGTATGAATGTCATTGTTGAGCAGTGCATTTGCGGTACGTGCGGAAAGGCCGAGATCTTCGATTGGAAGCATGAGGCCAGATTCGTCTTCGGTTTTGCTCGCGGTTGGAGCTGGGGCGGATTCGACGGTTGTGCTGCCGGCGAGAGCCTTGTATTGGTTAACTAAGATAGCAGCAGCTTCTTCGAATGCCTCACGTGGAGTCATTGTACCGTCAGTATCGATAGTTAAAGTAAGCTGTTGCAAATTAGTGTCTTGACCAACACGGGTGTTTTCGGCGTTGTAGCGGACGCGAAGTACTGGGGTAAATACGGCGTCGAGGGCAATCATATCGCTATGAATGCGATCTTCACTGGACTGCTCAATACTTAAGTAGCCGCGACCAGTATCGACGACCATATCCATTTTGAGGGTGAATTTTGGATCATCGATATTACAAATAACTTGTTGCGGATTGGCGATTTCTAGCTCGGCTGGGAGTTTAATGTCGCCAGCGAGAACGGTACCTGTACCTTTCTTTTCGAGGTGGATTTCAACTGGAGCGTCGGAATGAGACTTGATATGGATGTTCTTTAAGTTGAGCATGATATCAACTGTATCCTCGACGATGCCAGGAATAGCCGAAAACTCATGGGTGGTACCTTCAATGCGAAAAGCAGTGATGGCTGCACCCTTAATACTAGATAGAAGAACACGACGGAGGGAGTTACCAAGAGTGTTACCATAGCCATAGTATAGTGGCTTGATAACAAAGCTGGAACTGTTCTCACCAAGGTCCTTGATTTCTGCTAGTTCTGCTTCGTGAATAACTTTTGTCATAGTTCTCCTTTAACGTGAGTAATACTCGACGATTAATTGTTCGTTGATGCCCACCTCTGCTTCTTCACGCTTTGGTGTACCAGTAATTTCAATTTTCATTTTCTTGGCGTCAGCCTTCATCCAGGAAAGTGGAGCTTGGCTAGCGGCGCCAACGACGTTTTCGATGTTATTAAAGTAAGTGTTTTTCTTAGATTTTGGACGTACTTCAAGAACATCACCGGCACTCAGGCGGATTGATGGAATATCGATACGCTTGCCATTTAAGGTGAAATGACCATGTGATACGAGCTGGCGTGCGGCGCGACGAGTTGATGCGAATCCGGCACGATAAACTACGTTATCGGCGCGGCGTTCGAGATATTCAAGAAGTTTCTCGCCGGTCATGCCCTCGGTGCGTTGCGCTTCGCGCATGAGTTTAGCGAATTGCGCTTCGAGTAAGCCGTAGATGCGGCGAACTTTCTGCTTTTCGCGGAGCTGAGTCAAATAAAGACTACCGCCACGAATGCGCATATCTGCGTGTTGGCCTGGAATACCGGACTTCTTTGCCATGATTTTTTGCGCTTTTGGAGCAAGTGCATAACCCTCACGGCGAGATTGTTTACCGATTGGTGAAATATCGCGTGCCATTATGGTTTCCTTTCTCCTTTAGGACGGCAACCACCGTGTGGAATTGGGGTTTTGTCCGTGATGCTGTTGATTGAAATACCTACAGTGCTGAAGGCGCGAATTGCGCTATCGCGACCAAGACCGATGCCTTTGACGAATACGTCAACGCTATTCATGCCATGATCACGCTTGGCGATTTCGGCAACCTTTTCTGCGGCGATTTGTGCTGCATAGGCGGTACCTTTCTTAGAACCGCGGAAACCATTAGCGCCAGCGGAAGAAGCGGCGATAATTTCACCCTTCTTGTCGGTTACACTAACAATAGTGTTATTGAAGGTTGCTTGAATATGCACTTCGCCAGCTTGGACGATGCGCTTACCTTTTTTACCTTTAGCCTTAGTAGGGGCTTTTTGCTCCACTTCAGGAGCTGTCTTGACTGTTGTATTTTCTGCCATATTAACTCCTTAAGTTTTACTTGCTGCCTTTGGCTGAGCGCCGCCTACTGCGATAGCTTTACCTTTGCGAGTGCGCGCATTCGTGCGGGTGCGCTGACCGTTGACTGGTAAACCTGCCTTGTGGCGAAGCCCTTTATAGGAATTGATATCCTTAATGCGTTTAATATTATTTGTCACGAGGCGCTTTAGGTCACCCTCAACGGAATATTTACTAGAAATAATGTCGTTAAGTTTCTGTTCCTGAGCCTCGGTGAGATCTTTCACCCGAGTGGTCGGCTCTATTTTAGCCGCCGCAAGGATGGCTTTGCTAGTGGTGCGACCGATACCATAAACGTAAGTCAAGCCAATCCAGACTTGCTTCTCGCTAGGAATGGTAACACCGGCGATTCTTGCCATGCTTAACCCTGCCTTTGCTTATTTTTAGGTTTCTTCTTGTTAATGATACGAAGCACACCTTTACGGCGCACAATGATATCATCAGGGCTGATTTTCTTTACACTAGCACGAACTTTCATGTATTGAAAATTACCTTTCTGAAAGCATCGTCTCTACAACGTACAGATGTTAAAATCTGCGGGATGTGGAGTTATCTCGCTTTCTCTTAAAATTAATCTTTTTGGCGGTAGCTGATGCGCCCCTTCGTGAGATCGTATGGGGTCAATTCAACATCCACCTTGTCGCCCGGCACGAGACGGATATAATTCTTGCGCATTTTACCCGACATATGAGCAACAATAATATGGCCGTTCTCCAGCTCCACGCGAAATTTAGTCCCCGGGAGGGCTTCAACGACTTTTCCGGTAAGTTTGATAACTTCCTTCTTGTTTTTGGCGCCTGCGGAGTTATCCGCGTCTCTCTTGGCGACCTTAGCGGTTTTCTTTCGACTAGCCATAAATTACCTTGGTAGTATAGCAAAAATTTTACTAGATGTAAAGAGGAAAAATGCGATATTTTGACTTATTTTTTAAGCGTAGCGCGTAGCATCACGAGTGATTCAAATTGTCGATTGTCGTCGTTGGTTTTTACGGTTACCAAAGAGAGGGTTTCCTTATCGTCTAGGCGAGTTTGCATTTTTGCTAGAACCGTATCGGAATCTTTTTGATCTGAGATAATATTTACTTCCTTCACTTGATAAGTGAACTTCTCTCCTGAACCGTTTTCGACCGTAATTTCATCGCCCTGTTCAAGACTATCTAGATCGGCGAAGACTCCCTTTTTGTCATTGCTGGAATGTATCCCACTAAAGATAATATATCCATTGTGACCGGGTTCGCTTGAGCCGGAATACCAGTTTACGTCATAAATATTATCTGGTACGGCCAAGATGCCGTTTGTGTCTACCTCAGATATTAGCGCGCGCGCATGAATATCTAAGCGCTTGATATCAAGATAGCGTGGTTCTTCTTTTTGTACCTGATATTTATCGACGTCGTCTTTGCTGGGCTGCTTTTCGGACGGATTAATAGCGCTAACGATCTGCGTAATCGGTACATCTGCGATGGCGCGCTCTTCTCCGGTTTTGGTTTTATAATAATTATCTTCCCAGGCGAGAATCTTTAATATAACGGCAATAATTGCTATCAGTAGTACTATTCCGATGCCTTTTATTACCCTTTGTGTAGTACGATTGATTTTTAGTGCCATATTATTGATAGTCGTCGTATGTTACCATTAATGCGCGCGAGTTGACTTGTCGCATATTTTCAAGTGCGACAGTTACAACAATGAGAAGTCCAGTACCGGATATTGAGAGACCGAGCGGCGCGCCAGTTGTGACGATGAAGATATAGTCAACAATATATGGTAATAGTGCTATGAGACCGAGCGCAAGTGCGCCAAAGAGATTGAGACGGTTAACTACTTTACTGAAGTAAATTTCTGTCTGCTTTCCAGGTCGTACTCCTTCAATGAAGCCGCCTTGTTTTTGTAGATTTTCGGCAATCTCCTGTGAATTAAAGACGATGCTGGTATAGAAGTAAGTGAACATAACTACTAGTAAGAAGTATAAGGTTGGATAAATAAAGTCTTTTGCCTGTAATCCTACATTCGAATCGAAGGTTTTTGCGCTTGGTGCGGAGAACCAGCTGACCATGTTTTGCGCGATTTGGCTGCCACTATCGGCGCGGAGAATAATCTGGCCGATAAAGGCTGGAACAGATAGAAACGCGACTGCGAAGATGACTGGAACGACGCCAGCAGCAATCAGCTTAATTGGTATGATGGATTTAATGCCCCCATAGGCACTATTGCCATGGACGCGTTTGGCATAGTTGATTGTTATTATGCGCTGCGCTTCATTTATTTTGACTAGAATGTATAACACTATCAACATGCCGACTATGATACCTAATATTGTCCAAAACATTGTCGGATTGACGGGAAGATTAAACCAGCCGAAAAGACTAAGGGTGCCGGCACTCGTATCGAAGAGAGCTTGACCGAATTGTGCGGCTGTAACCGGTAAAGATGACGCGATACTACATAGAATTACCGTAGAAATGCCATTACCGATACCTTGCTCTGTAATAAGTTCACCGAGCCACATCAGGATTACCGAGCCGGCGGTCATAGACGTAACGGCTAATGCCCAACTTTGGAAGCTGATTTCCACTGATCCGCCAGTGTTAGAAGCGATAAGCTCTTGGAATAGGATGAAAATATAGGCAACACTTTGCAGTACGGCTAGTGGCACAGTGAGCATACGTGTCCACTGGCTAATTTTACGGCGACCAGCTTCGCCATCTTTATTGAGCTCCTCCATGCGCGGAATTGCTTTCGTAAGAAGTTGCATGACGATAGAGGCGGTAATGTATGGCGAAAGACCGACAAGTAGAATTGAAAAATTCGTAAGACCGCCACCAGAAATCAGGTTGATGAATCCGCCAAAATCAGAACCGTTGATAAAATTATCGATTGCTTGTTTGAATGTGGCTTGATCTCCGAGTGGAACTGGAATATGAGCGAGGAAGCGATAGACAATCAGAATACCGACGACCGCAAAAATACGCTTGCGCATATCCTTGTTCTTCAGAGACTTAAAAATGGTCTTAAAATTCATGTTACCTCTTATTTACTTTTTTATAGTAACACAAAAGATATTGCCTGTGAATGGCAAGATGTCAACAGCGTTGATTTTTTACTTAATGATATGCTAATATATTCATGTAAAGCGTCTACCTGTAGATGCTTTTTGCAACTTAAGGTTCTCGGTAGAAAACGTAGTTATTGTATTTCGGTTCTCACCATTTAGAGGTATTAATTAATGTACGAGTATTTTGGTTCTTTAAAATCAAAAGATATTGAAACTTGTGACGTGTGCGGCTGTGCAATTATGCCCGGATATGGTAGTCGATATGGCCTGAAATGCCGTAGCGGTAACTACCATAAGATGAAAGTCTGTAAAAGATGTGAAGGTGTGCTTGACGCAAGGAATAGAGAGGAAGCTTGGCGTAATTCTCCTGAATATAAGGAGCAAATGAGAAGATGGCAAGAAAAACGGCAAGATAGCCTTATGGATGACTATTACAGAAGTCAGGCATACGAGAGAGAAGTCGAAACTCTCAGCCATTTCTAATTTTGTAAACTAAATATTTTTCTATCGAGAACTCAATTTTTCACGGCGCCCTGCTTTGTGGGCGCCATTTTTTGTTACTTGAAAACCCCCGGCTAGGCCGGGGGTTCAGTTAAGTTACACATTTAAGTCTCTGTCATGACTGGCTAAAATTAGAATTGAACTGTCATTTGTGACACTAACTTTAACTTAAGGAAAAATCATGCCAGAGACAAATACATTATCTCATACAACATGGAATCGCAAGTATGTTTCTCGGATATCGGCGTTATGAGAATAATCTGAGCGTATATGTTATATCATAAATGTCTAAACAGCCAAATGTAGCCTAGCAATTACTACTGTAGTTTAATGGCGCTAATACCACCCTGGGCGCGTTACGGATGATGGAACACCGTTAAACATATTGGTTTTATTCGTAAGGCTCGATGTGTCCCAATTAAAGATCGGATTTAATGAGGAAATATTACTGCAACCATTAAACATATAAGACATATTAGTAACTTTCGAAGTATTCCAATTAGTCGCACCATTTATATTTGCAAGGTTAGATGTACCACCGAACATACCAGACATAGTGGTGACTTTTGAAGTATCCCAATCACTAAGAGCATCTATATTTGTAAGGGTAGAAGCGCCACTGAACATAGAGTTCATATTGGTAACACTCGAAGTATCCCAGCCAGCCGCGCCATCTATATTTGTAAGGCTGTAGGCGCCATAGAACATATAGCTCATATTAGTAACACTCGAAGTATCCCAGTTAGAGGCGCCATCTATATTTGTGAGGCTGGAGGCGTTTCGGAACATATAAGATATATTGGTAACACTTGAGGTATCCCAGTCGGCTGCGCCATCGATGTTTGTGAGGCTGGTGGCGCCTTGGAACATATTGTACATATTAGTAACACTTGAGGTATCCCAATCTGAAAGTGTGTCTATATTAGTAATTGTAGTGCCACCGAACATAGAGCTCATACTAGTAACACTCGAAGTATCCCAACCAGATACTCCATCTATATCGACTAGACGATAGGTGTTGTAGAACATATAACTCATATTAGTAACACTTGAAGTATTCCAAGCAGAAAAGGCGTCTATATTCGTAAGGCTGGAGGCGCCGTAGAACATAGAGCTCATATCTGTAACTTTCGAAGTATCCCAATCGGTAAGAACGTCTATATTTGTGAGGCTAGAGGTGCCACTGAACATATAGCTCATATTAGTAACGCTAGAAGTATCCCAAGCAGAAAGCGCAGAGATATCGTTCAGGCTCTTAAAATTATAGAATAATCTACTCAGGTCAGTGCTCGCCTTAATCTTATCTGCCTCGGAGTAGATATAAATCGTACCGTCACTATCATCAAACCAGGCATAAATTGGTACGGGAGAATTAGATGAAGAGATTATGGAAGCGCTTGCTTGTTGCGCAGAAGACATAGTAGAGGCAGGCTTTACGGCCGTAATAGTAGTGTTATTAGTATTATAACTTGCACTGGTTTGACCAGAAAGTTTTTTCAGTGCCACATTTATTCTCGATCCAGTGTTTAGAATCGCTACTACTTCTTCCTTTACTTCTCCATCCATACTCTTGGAGATGGAGACTTTAGACCAAATGGCGCGTAAAACTACATCGTCACTAATAATCTTAAAGTAATCGTCATTAATTGGTTTTGGGTCACCTTCGGCTACGCCCCAGCCTACAAAGTTATAGCCATTGCAGGACAGTACATTACTAGACTTTTGTACTATTGAAAGCGGTAAATAGTTCTGCACCGCTGGGAGAGTGCCTTCGTATGAGCTACAGCCACTTGGCAAATTCGGCTCATATGTTACTTCGTAGCTAGTTTTTAGGACTGGGGTGAGTTCACTTGTGATGTTTTCGTCTTGAACTTCTGGAAGTTGGCTTTGTGCCGTTTCGTGATCATTGGTCGGCAGGAGGGTTCCCTCTTCAATTGCGCCTGCATTCTTTAATGTAACATCTATGGTTAACCTAGCTGAACGACCAGATCTTAACACTCCATTCATCGTCCAGGTTACAACTGGCACTGTGCCATTATGAGTTAGGTTTGCTTCGCCAATGGATGCCTCAATTTCATCTACACTATCTACACCCCAGTATTCGTCATCGATGTAATCCGTTAGGGTAAAGTTCTCATAGGTATATGGCACAATGGAGGCTTCAAAGAGTACATTATTTAATGAGTCCATATTTGCAATGAACTGGTTATCTGAGATTTGTTTAATAGGGTCTAGGACTTCATCGCCCATTTCATACTGGATACCATTAATGGTCATATATGGATATTTGGCTTTTAGGACTCGGTATTCTGGGATTTCATCTGGGGTTTGTTCATTCGGATAACCGTCAGTTAAGAATAACATAATGAGTTCGCGGTCGGCTTGCTTTTGGTAACCTTCAAGTATCTCCTCTACTTTTAGAAAACTACCGTAGTAATTGGTACGACCCGGAGTGTCTAATCCATTTACTAAATCTATGAGCGTAGTCTTATCTGAAGTGAGATTGCTAAGCTTCTCGGCAGCAGTATTAAAGCTTACTAAACCAATACGGTTATTAGAATCGGAGAGAACACTCTCAATAAGCTCGGTTGCATCATGCTTAACTTGTGTTATTTTATCTCCACTCATTGAGCTGGAGTTATCTAGCACCATTACAATGTCTGTATGTGTGCCTTCTGCTACTTTGGCTATAGTATCTACATCAAAGGTAATTCTTGCTTTATTCTGCTCGATCCATTTGGCACTTTTAGTAATGTGCCAGGAACCTGGTTCATTGTTTGCGTAACTAGTATGCTGTGAAGTAAGCTCAATGGATTTAATAACTTCGGTATAATGCCCTGCTGCAACATTCTTAACTACTGTAGCGCCAATTAGAATACCAATAATAGCAAAACATGGAAGTGAGTATTTGAAGATTTTGCGTGGGTTGATACTACTTGAGGCTAGGCTTAGCTTTCCTAATAGGTCAAATTTGCGTGATGAGATAACAATAACGAAGATAATACAAATTCCCAGCACAATTAGACCAATATATGGTAAAGCATTAAAGATAATACCCGTAAGTGGTACTGGTTCAGGAACAGTGTTGAAATCTATGGTTGCTTTGTATTCTTGGCTAGTATCTAAGGTATGGCTATCTGCTAGAGCGCTAGTTAGCTCTACAATGTTAGTGAGTGTTTGAGCTCTATTCTCTGTTACCTTATATTCGGCATAGACATCTACACTAGAATTAGCTGGGATACTTGGAATTACCGCGATTGTATTAGTCTTCAGCTCATAACTGTTATTAGCTGAAGTCGTAAAGACCGCACCGTCTAGTTCTTCTTGTAGATAGACATCTTTAATAGCAAAGGATTCTGGGTTATGAACAGTAATCTTGAACTTTACGGTTTCGCCATAGACGTATTCCGTCTGAGCATCAACAAGACTTTTGCTTATCTGTGGTATGAAAGTGCCAAGAGTTTCTGCCCATTCACCATAGATAGTAACGTTTTCTTCTGGCATGGTGAAGGTTGCATTCTTATACCAGCCTAGGAAGTCATAACCTGCTGCTACTGGATTAGCGGCTGTTGTAACCGTATCACCTGGATAATGATCTTCGCATGGTGGAACGCTTGCACCTGCTGGGATAATAGCGCCCTCAAAGGCATAGCAGACTTTATATGAGATTCTTTCAAAGCTACCAACAATAGTTACGTCTTGACTTGGCATAATGAAGCCAGTTTCAGATAATGTAGCATCAGATGTGCTCCAACCAGAGAATCTATAGCCATCTATATTAGCATCTTTTTCCGTAGAATCTAATGGCACGCTAACGCCAGCTTCATATTGCTTCTGAACTGGTGGCATAAAGTCTGCTGGTTTTTCGCCATTAATGACATAGGTAACATTGTATTTAGTACCTTCCGGATTCTTTGTCCAGGAACCAATTAGATGGACGTTTTGACCCGGCATTGGAAAGACGCCATTCGTAACGGTAGCATCAGTCGTAGTCCAACCAGAGAAAGTATAGCCTTCAAGTACTGGACTAGCGTTAACTGGCACCGTGGAGTTTTGGGCGTAAGATTCTTCACTAGGAGTAGTTGGCGCACCAGCTGGGATGTTTCCTTCATATGCGTAAGTAACGTCATATAGCGTAGCGCTAGAATTACCAATAAAGGCATGAACAGTATTGGAAGTAGCAGTTAGTCCTCGTTCGGCAGCAAAAGCAGTGTTGTAGAAGTCTCGACGAGTTTCAATGGGAGTAGTATTTGGATCATCTATGGTGGCTGGGGTTTTAGTAATAATGCCTACTGTTAATTGGCAGCCAGCTTTAATCTTCTCAGCGGAAAAGCTAACGGTACGAGTATTAGCATTGTAGTGAAGACCATGGTAGTAGTATTCTGTATGGTCATTATTCCAAGTACCAGTATCTACAGTTTCTTCATTAGTATCGTCAATGACTTTACCTGGACATTGGATAGAGTTATCTGCACGGGATACGGCACCGATTGTACCATCAGAAGTAGTAACGAAACCTTGGAATACTAGACCTTCTGGGATTTTGTCTGTCACATTTACCCTACCACCAAGTACATTGGCAATTTGGGCATCACTAGATTCTATGCCAGTAGCATCAATACCGTCTTCTTTGACGTTTAAGTAATAGGTAAGATCTGCATCGACATCAACACGGACATCATCGATAATTTCAGCAAAGGACTTAAAAACAATACAACTTAAAATAGCGCCCAAAATGAGCACTGCAAAAATACGAATATTTTTCCGAATCCTATCTACCTGCGTTAAGCGTTTTCTGGAAAATATTCCACCAGACACTAATTAACTCCTATATATTGCATTAGTTAATACGGCAAATGCTTTATATGCATACCGGTACCTCCCAAATGGTACTAATACTATTTTAGCATAATCTTTTTATAATAATGATCATAAAAGCTCACGTTTTCTTCTTTAATACGTACTAGATTTTAAAACGAAGAGTGCGCGGATAATTGATTCGTCTTCTTTGCTTCAAAAATGGTACACTCGTTTGGAATTGCCCACTGAAAGGCATCCTTAAATTATACTTGATTCCTTAAATTAGACGTGAGTTATGGCGAGATTGGTTTAAATATAACAAAAAGAGCCCGCGAAGGGGGCTCAATTTGTAATCTTGATTGATTATTTATCTTCTTTTTCTTGCTTCTTGCGAGCAGGAATGTCTACTTTCTTGAAGCTGCCGCCAGCTTTTTTGATTGCCTCGATGGCAGTTTTGCTAGCAAATTGAGTTTCAAGTTCAACCTTGCTAGTGATTTCGCCACGGCTAATGACCTTAACCTTAGCAAATGGATCGGCAATAAGGTTTGCTTCAGCGAGTGTAAAGTTGTCGACTTTTCCTTTAACGGCATTAAGGGCGTCAGTGTAAACAACTTGAGCCTTAGCATGAATAGACTTGAAGCCTTTCATTTTTGGAATAGCCTGCATAATTGCGCGCTGACCGCCCATGAAGCCTACGGGTAGTTTGTGGTGACCGGTACGGGATTTTTGACCTTTAGTACCGCGACCAGCAGTTTTACCTTGACCGGCGGAAATACCGCGGCCGACGCGCTTGTGGTCGGCGTTTTTGCTGACTACGAGATTATTGTATTTCATTACTTATCCTCCTTTTTGGCAGCTGGCTTTTCAGCCTTTTCTGCTTTTGGAGCAGCTTTCTTTGCACCGTTCCATTCGGATTTTGGAACTTGCTGTTTGAGACCATCCATAACGGCGTAGGCAATGTTTGCCTTGTTGGTGGAACCGAGAGACTTGGAAATCAAGTTCTTGATACCAGTCAAGCCGATAATAGAACGGACAACACCGCCAGCGATAATACCAGTACCAGGAGCGGCTGGCTTCATGAGAACATGGGCGCCAGTTACCTTAGTTTCAACTTCGTGGCAGATAGTGTCACCATTCATGTTGATGGTAATCATATTTTTCTTAGCACGGCGTTCGGCTTTTTGAACAGCAGAAGTAACATCATTACCTTTTGCCATACCAACACCGATTTTATTCTTATGGTTACCCATTGCAACGAGAGCCTGGAAGCGCATGCGGCGACCACCGGCTACGGTGCGGGAAATACGGTTGATTGAAATATTAACGGTATCAAACTCTTTCTTAGTTTCTTCGGCGGCGCGGCGGTTGCGACGATTGTCGCGGCGGCGACCACGAAATTCGCGCTCGGCTTTTGCTTCGCGAGCGGCCACAGCTTCGTTAGTAAGCTTAGTGGTACCAGATTGGTTGACTACCTTTGGTTGCTTCTTTTCCATATTAGAACTCCAATCCTTCCTTGCGGGCGGCATCAGCGAGAGCTTTCATGCGACCTGCATAAAGGCGTGAACCACGATCAAAGACGACCTTTGAAATCTTGGCTTTCTTTGCTTTCTTGGCGATTTCGGTACCGACATAGGCGGCGAGTTCGGTCTTGCTGCCTTTCTGCTTGGATCCGACAGTCGTTGCGTATGCGAGTGTTACGCCCTTATCGTCATCGATGATTTGGGCAATAACGTGCATATTGCTGATATTTACGCTAAGGCGTGGGCGTTCAGCAGTGCCATGAATCTTTGCACGAGTGCGATTCGCTCTATATTCTGCCTTCATGATTATTTCTTCCCTGCCTTACCGGCTTTACGAATAATATGCTCGTCCACATATTTAATGCCTTTACCCTTGTAAGGTTCTGGCTTCTTAAGTGCACGAATTTCGGCTGCGACCTGGCCAACTTTTTGTTTGTCGATGCCAGATACGGTAATGATCATCTTATCAGTCTTAAGCTCGACACCCTCTGGTGCTGCGTACTTGACTGGATGAGAAAAACCAAGCGCCATTTCGATTTCTTTCGGACCACCACTTAGGCGGAAACCTACACCATTAATTTCGAGTTTCTTTTCGAAACCTTTGGTAACGCCAGTTACGGCGTTGTTAAGTAGTGCGCGTTGCAAACCGTGCCAAGCGCGAGACTTTGGCTCATCGTCGCTACGCGTCACGATGATTTGGTTACCCTCGACTTTTGTCGTGGTATTTTCCTGAACAGGAACCTGAAGCGTGCCTTTTGGACCAGCGACGGTGATTTCTTTGTCGCCGACCGTAATTGTCACGCCTGCAGGAATCTCTACAGGTAGTTTTCCGATACGACTCATTGCGTTCCTCTTTGTTAATATTATCTCGGTTATTTTATCATAACTAAGGCTTTTTTGCAAGAAAAAAGAGCTGGATTAATCCAGCTCAGCTTCATCTCTTTTGCGAGATGTAAATACTTCGACTTTGACAATGTCAGACAGATACAGTTCCCAGAAGGTAGCCTGCACACAGTAACCATCGTCGTGGAAGATGCGTTCCCAAGTGGCGCGCACTGCTTCGGGGCCAGCCGCTACGCAGCGGTCCCATTCCGCATCAAAATCCGCTACCGGCAAAGAGACTAACGGACAGTTATATAATACGCAATACCATTCGTCGAAATCGCTTAACAGAACGCGAGAAGGATCGATATCGACGGTAATTTTGGCATATTTACGACCATCCTCGTTCCAGTCCGAGTAATCATCGTCGTTGCGATACCAGGCCCAGATGGGATATTCTACTCCGATAGGAGCGGTTCCGACGCGTTTTTCCATTTGAGATACCAACCAATCATAGGCCGCCAGAAAACCGCAGTCTCCATCAACGATCATGCCAGATTTAGAAATATCACAGACGAAACGCCCGCGAGACTGGAGAATTTCCAACACCTCGTAAGGTTGAATAGTAACTAAACGCATTTTTTTCACCTCGCTTTGAAAGGAACATTGTACGGCAGAGCTATAGTTCTATTATATCAAATTTCGGTATTTTTGTCAAGCAAAAGCTGTTTTTGCCATCTTGGATATGTTTGCATTTAACCTCGAATTAGTAGATACTGTTATCAGATAACAGCAGTTTTGCTGTGGAACATTAATATCTTTGACTTTTTAGGAGGTTGATAGTATGAAATTACGTGTTTACGCATCAACTAAACCGGGCTATACTCTCCCGACCGATGAAGCCCTGAAGATGGCTGGTATCGAGGCCGGGATTTGCTATATGTCGGACGATTTTGACGCATTACTAGCCGAGCCCGAGGCTCGCACGATGCGTCGCGTACGTGGTACGATTGGCTCAGGGCGCCACAGTGTGGCTGGACATCCTTCTTACTGTTTAATTCTCGAGGGCTTGCCGAAGATTATCGCAATGCTGCTTAATAATGAGCAAGATTATAATACCAGTGAGAAATCCGCCCGCTACACCATCATGAATGCTCTGTACAGCGAGCAGCCTACGCCGGATGGTGACGAAAAGACGATCTATGAGAAGTGGACTGTCATCTTTGACAACTTGATCGCCAAAAAGTATCCCGAAATCCCGGCAAAGACGCGCAAAAAACTTGCACTCGAAAATGCCCGTTACTTTATTTCTGTCTTTACACCTGCAACCACTATGGGCTATACGGCCGATTTGCGCCAGATCAACTACCTGATCGGTTTCGCCGAACAGCTTTGTGAGACGCCGACGGTTGACCCCTTTTTAATAAAGCTCAAACCGTGGGTTTTAGAGCTGGCTAAACTTCTGCGTAGCGTCTGTAATGTCGATGGCTTGCGCGACAACAAGGGTCGCCGATTCTCCCTGTTTGGCACGCGTGTGCGACGTGAATTATTCGACGAGAGTTACAGCATGAACTATGTCGGAACTTTTTCGCAACTTGCACAGGCACATAGGCACCGTTCGATCTACTACGAGATGCTGATCCCGCAACTGGATAGCTGCGAGTTCTATGTTCCGCCCATTATCGAGGACGAGGCGCTGCGCGAAGAATATCTTAAAGACATGGAGAGTCTGAAAGACAATTATCCGCAAGGTATGTTGATCCATATCAATGAGCGCAGTATTGTTGAGAAGTTTATCGGTAAGTGTCAAGAGCGACTTTGCGGCGCAGCTCAACGCGAGATTTGTATGCAGACAGAGAAAAATCTCGAACGCTACATAACGGGTACTATCCTGAGCGGTAATGTCGACGTCTATATGCAGCTCATGGAGTTGAGCGGCAAAACCAAGTGCCAGTTAGGCTATTACGTCTGCGATCGACCTTGCCCTTTGGGTCCTGCGCATGCATTCGACCGCTTGATCTAAAGTAACCCTATAGTCAATGATTTCATTAAAAAGCCACCGGTTTTGCGCCGGTGGCCTTTTGTTATTTGCTGTATTTGATGATTTTGTAAGTCAAATCGTATTGCTCGCCGGTTTGGAGCGTCTTGCGGTGATAGTGTTTTTTATCGAAGCGCGGGAAAAAAATGTCGGCTTCGGGGCTGGCGTTGACCTCTGTTAAATAGAGGTTTTTCGCATAAGGCAGAAACTGTTCGTAGATAGAGCCGCCACCTATAATAAAGATTTCTTCTGGAGTATCTAAGTTATCCTTAATGAAAGCTTCAAGATTAGAGATAGTCTTGTCGGCACCTTTAATTTTATTGCTCGATACAACGATATTTTCACGTCCTTTAAGCTTTTTAGGCAGACTTTGCCAGGTATTGCGCCCCATAACGACCTTGTGTCCCACTGTAGTTGCGCGAAAGAATTTCATATCTTCTTTAATATGGAAGATAAGGTCATTGTTCTTGCCGAGAGCGTTATTTTTACCGATAGCAGCAATAATGCTAAACATAATTACTCCGTAACTGGCATTCTAATAGCGCCGAGGTTTTCATAATTTTCGAGTTTAATATCTTTAAGGTCTTTGGAATTGTCGAATTTGTAGAAATCCTTAATTTTTGGGTTGAGCCAGAGTTTTGGCGCTGGCGGTAACGCCCCGTCGGCCGTGGCTTTGTCGTATTTTTTTATCTGTTCTTTGATGCCGTCAATTTGGTTTTCATAAATATGGGCGTCGTTCGTGATAAAAGTGAACTGACCTGGTTTGGCGCCGATTGATTGGGCTATCAGGTAGCACAGTGTGGCGTATTGAACAATATTAAATGGTAAGCCAAGTGGTACGTCGGACGAGCGCGAGGTGACGAGGAGGTTAAGACGACCATCAATGAGGTTCCATTGTGAATTCCAGACGCAGCTTGGCAAAGCGGCAGTTGAGAGCCATTCGTTTTGCCAGAGGCTGAGAACCATGCGACGGTTGCCTGGATTATTCTTAAGTGTTTCGAGGAGATTGCCGATTAGATTATAGCGTTTTACTATCCAACCATAGGTCGTACCGATCGTACCAGTGAAATCTTCTTTTGGTTCGCCTGGATGCTCTTTAGCGTAAATTTTGTTAATATTGCGTCCCTGATATGTGCCATCTTTAGCGATTTGCCATTCGTTCCAAATCTTGACACCGCGTTCTTGGAGCCAATTGACGTCGTTGGAAGCTTCTTGATAAATCCAAAGGATTTCAATTACAGCAGATTTAAAGGCAACTTTTTTGGACGTCAGGATGGGAAATTCTTCTTCAAGGTCGAATTGTAGAATTTGGTGTGGCAAACGGATAGTCTGAGCTGCAGACGACCCCTGTGCGACGTGATCAGGAATTGCATTCGTAGCCGCTATGCTACGACGGTCCTGTTTCTTATAATTAGTAATTTTTTCGCCACTAGACAATATTCTCCGGCAGAGATCAATATATTGATCGTCGAACTTGCTCACGATTCCTCCTTTGACCTTTGAGTATTGTTATCATTATATATTAAGAATCTGTAGTGTGTCGTTGTTATTTTCACATTATGGCTATCATTCTTGCAAATTGTGCGACATCAAAAAATATCCCCCGAAGAGGATATCTTTTGCGTCTTTTTGATAATTTACCAAACCTTAACGAGGATCTCACCACCAAGTTTGTTCTTGACGGCTTCTTGGCCAGTCATGATGCCCTTGCTGGTTGAAATCAAAACAGTACCGCGACCAGATTTGACTTTTGGAATCTCATTGACGCCAGCATAGACACGGCGACCTGGAGTAGAAACTTTTGAAATCTCATTGATACGAGCTGCTTCATTGTCTTTATTAATTACGACGTGAAGAATGCCACGCGGCTGAGCTTCTTCGATTTCGACTTTTTCGAGATAATTAATTTTCTGTAGCTTGTCGGCGACAGCAAATTTGAGTTTGCTAGTAGGGACACGAATTTCGGTCTTGCCGACTGCAATTGCGTTACGAATGCGGGTAAGCATGTCAGCTACAGGATCGGTTGTTTGAATAGACATATACTTCTCCTTTCCTACCAACTACTCTTTGTTACGCCAGGGATTTCGCCCTTGCTTGCTTTTTCGCGGAAATTAATACGGCTGAGGCCGAAGCGGCGCATATAGCCACGTGGACGACCATCAAGCATATCGCGATTCTTAAGACGGGTTGGGCTAGAGTTGCGTGGCAACTTCTGGAGACCTTCGAGGTCGCCTGCAGCCTTAAGTTCTGCACGCTTTTCAGCGTATTTTTCATACATTTTGCGGCGTTTTTCGTCACGGAGAACAGCTGATTTCTTAGCCATATTACTTCTCCTCCTTCTCAAACGGCATGCCGAATTTTTCTAACAATTTCATGCTCCCTTCGCGTGAACCGTTTTTAATTACAAATGTGATTTCAAGACCATGTAGAACAGCGGCGTCTTCGAAAGAAATTTCTGGGAAGACGGTTTGTTCCTTGAGACCCAAGCTATAGTTGCCCGCGCCATCAAAGGCCTTGCGGCTAACGCCGTGAAAATCACGTACGTGTGGTAATGTGATATTTATTAAACGATCAACAAATTCGTACATCTTATCGTTGCGGAGTGTGGTCATATAACCAACTGGCGCACCCATACCTTTACGAATTTTGAATTGAGCGATTGACTTCTTAGCCAAACGGCTAACGGTTGCTTGACCAGTAACTTTGGCCAAGGTGAGCTCGACAGTTTCAGTAAAGCGCTTATCTTCGCGTTTCTTACCAACACCAGAGGAAACGATGACTTTCTCGAGCTTTGGTACTTGGTTGATATTGTCAAGTTTAAGTTCTTTCTTGAGAGCCTCTGCAATCTCTTTCTTGTAAAGAGTTTTGAGACGTGCTTCATATTTAGTTTCGGCCATTATTTAATCTCCCGGTTATTTGCTTGGCGGGCGATGCGAACGGTTTTGCCGTCTTTGTCCTTACCGTAACCAACACGACTAGTAGTGCCAGCCTTAGTATCAATTACGAGTGCGACATTGCTTGCATCGATGCCGACTTGAATATCTTTCTTACCGGCTTGGCGATAAGCACTGCGGCGTATATGGCGCGTGCGATTGCCAATACCTTCAATAAATACTTTGTTTTCGGATGGAGCAACTTTGGTAACCTTGCCAGTTGCGCCTTTATTGCTACCAGAAATAACTTTCACGGTATCGCCAATTTTAATACGTACACCCATTATAGTACCTCCGGAGCTAAGCTAATAATCTTAGAGTATCCGAGGTCACGGAGTTCGCGTGGAACTGGACCAAAGACACGGGTACCTTTTGGAGTCTTGTCGTCGTTGACGAGAACGGCCGCATTATCATCAAAGCGAATCGTTGATCCATCAGGACGGCGAATGGTAGCGCGTGTGCGTACGATGACGGCGCGAACAACGGCTTTTTTCTTAACGTTGCCAGTTGGGGATGCATCCTTCACTGAGCAAGTCACGATATCACCGATGTGCGCATAACGAGCGCGAGTGCCACCGAGTACACGAATAACGCCAAGTTCCTTAGCGCCACTATTGTCGGCGACCTTCAAACGTGTTTCTTGTTGAATCATTTATTCTTTCTCCTCTTTCTCGTCACTTTCGACCTGAGTGACTTCTTCTTTAAGCTCAACTTTGCCATGACTCTTCTCGATGATTTTAACGAGAGACCAAGTCTTAGTCTTGCTGATTGGGCGACCTTCGGCAATCATGACGATATCGCCTTCATGAGCAGCATTCTTTTCATCGTGAGCGGTATACTTACGGGTTTTGGAGTACTGCTTCTTGTAAATTGGATGCGTCTCACGAGAGGTGATTTCGACGGTAATCGTCTTGTCACGCTTGTCGGAGGACACTACTCCTGTAAGTGTGCGTGCCATTACTTATCTCCTTTCGTGGCGTTAATTTGCGTTAAAATACGGGCAATTTCCCTCTTGAGAGCCTTGATACGGTGCGGATTCTGAAGTGTCGAACCGAGACCTTGCTGAGCAATCAGAAGTTCTTCGCGTTTTGCTTTGAGTTGCTCATCAAGCGGAAGTTTGCTGATAGTTTTAGCTTCTTTGACAGCTTTCTTGTCGGTTTTCTTCTCTGCCATATTAGAGCTCTCCCTTCTCTACGATCTTGCAGCGAACTGGAAGCTTGTGTGAGGCGAGGCGAAGAGCTTCGCGAGCCTGCGCTTCAGTAACATCTGCAATTTCGAACATTACGGTGCCAGCCTTGACCTTAGCAACGTGGAATTGTGGTTCACCTTTACCGCTACCCATCTTGACATCAAGAGGCTTCTTGGTGACTGGGATGTGTGGGAAGATGCGAATCCAGATTTTACCACCACGTTTGACGTAGCGGGTGATTGCCTGACGTGCGGCCTCGATTTGACGACCATTGATGCGTTCATTATCTAGACTCATTAGACCGAAGTCGCCAAATGCTACATAATTGCAGCGGCTAGCGGTACCTTCATTCTTTCCTTTGCGAACCTTGCGGTGCGCTTCCTTGCGTGGTTGAGTAAGTGCCATAATTTATTTCTCCCCCTTATAGATCCAAACTTTAACGCCAACGATACCAGCAATAGTTTGAGCGTGCTCGACGTAGAAATCAATATCGGCACGAAGAGTATGTAGAGGTACGGAGCCTTCAATAAACTTTTCGCGGCGAGACATTTCTGCACCATTCAAACGACCAGCGACCTCAACGCGGATACCCTTAGCGCCAGCATTCATCGTAGAGGCACAAGCCATCTTAACGGCGCGGCGGAAATTCATACGCTTGCCAAGTTGGAAGCCGATGTTTTCAGCAACAAGCTTAGCACTGAGTTCTGGTTTCTTTACTTCCTCAACGTTAATACGAAGAGGAGCGCTAGTAACTTTTTCGAGTTCTTTTTTGAGTTCGTTGATACCAGCACCTTGCTTACCGATTACGGCACCAGCCTTAGCGGTACGGATAGTAATAGTAGTAAGGTTTGGGCTGCGCTCAATACCGATGCGATCGATAGTTGGGCGACTCTTGAAGCGATTCTCAATAACTTCGCGGATTTTGACATCTTCGATGAGCCAATTCTTGAAGTCAGCCTTGCGGGAGAACCACTTGCTGCTCCAGTTCTTGTTTACCTGGAGACGGTAGCTTACTGGGTTTACCTTTTGACCCATTTACTTTTTCTCCTTTTCTTCTTTCTTGTCTGCCTTTGAATCAGCTTTTTTCTCAGCAGTCTTCTTTTGCTTTTCTTCGCCTACGACCTCAACGAAGATGTTGGATGAAATCTTTTCATATGGCAATGCGCGACCGCGGCTAGCTGGAACATAGCGGCGCATACGAGTACCGGCAGTCACCGAAATACGGTTGATTGCGATGGTTTTCGAGTCGATGCTACCACTTTGTAGTAAGTTAGCAGTGGCGGATTCGATTGCCTTGCGGACAGCTTTAGCTGCGCGACGTGGAGTATTTTCAAGAATAACTACCGCATCGGCGACATAACGATCGCGCACGAGGCTGGCGACAATGCTGACCTTGCGCGGTTGGCTGTCAACGCCTTTGATATATGCATGTGCAGTTTTAGTAGCCATAGATTATGCCCCCTTCTTTGCAGCTGCGGCTTCAGCGGCTTTCTTGCCGCCGTGGCGCTTAAACTTACGAGTTGGAGCAAATTCGCCGAGCTTATGACCAACCATGTTTTCTGTAATAAATACTGGAACATGAACGCGGCCATTATGGACAGCTATTGTGCGGCTAACCATTTCTGGGCTGATAGTAGATTCACGGGCCCAGGTCTTGATAATAGTGCGGTCTTCAGCGGAAAGCGCTTCAATTTTCTTCTGAAGCTTGGCGTCCACATAAAGGCCCTTCTTAAGAGATCTAGACATAGACTATCTCCTCTTTCCTTCATGACGACTGCGAACAATCATCTTGTTAGTTTTCTTATTATGACGAGTACGATAACCCAAGGTAAGTTGACCCCATGGAGTACGCGGAGCCTTACCGGAACCGTGGCGACCACCGTCACCACCACCATGAGGGTGATCGGCGGCGTTCATTACAACACCACGGACAGTTGGACGAATACCTTTACGTCGTTTGCGGCCAGCAGAACCAATCTTGATGTTTTGATGCTGAACGTTGCCGACGGTGCCAATACTTGCCGTGCAAGTGGTTAGAACCTTGCGAACTTCGCCGGATGGCATACGAAGAGTGGCATAGCCATCTTCTTTGGCCATAAGTTGGGCGGAAGCACCAGCGGCACGTACCATTTGGGCACCTCTACCTGGGGTTAATTCAATTGCGTAAACCTGAGTACCAACTGGGATTTGCTCGAGAGTCATACGGTTAGAAGTCTCAATTGGAGCTTCGTCGCCAGTTTGAATCTCGGCACCTTTAGACATGTTGGTATCGGCGAGAATATAGTAATATACACCGTTCTGGTCTTTGACGCGAGCAATGCGTGCACTGCGGTTTGGATCGTATTCGATCTCTTCAATCTTGAGGGTAAGACCTGCTGGAAGATTGTGAGTCAAGATACGATAATGACGCTTGACGCCGCCACCACGATGGCGAACCGTAATGCGACCGGAGTTATTCTTACCGGCTTGTTGCTTTTTGCTCTTTACCAAGCTTTTGAGTGGCTTACGAGTAGTAATCTGATCAAAATCTTGGGTTGTTTTCTGACGTTGAGCCGGCGTAGTTGGGCGATATGCTTTAATAGCCATTATTTATCCCCTTTCTTGTCGGATTTCTTATCGTCAGCTTCTGCTACTGGCTCCTCGTCAAAGATTTTAATCTTATCGCCTTCCTTCAAAGTGACGAAAGCGATTTTCTTATCTTGACGATAAGCTGTACCAGGATATGCATGCTTACCACGGCTGAAGCGAGTTGCTTTACCTTTGCGCACGCTGATACGAACGGAAGTGACTGTTACGTTAAATTGTTCGGAAACCTGTTTTGCGACGGCTTGTTTGCTAGCGTTGTTTGGGACGACAAACATATAACCGCGCTTGGTTTGCTCATGATAGGCTTTTTCGGTTGCGATAGGACGAATTAACATTATGCGTTCTCCTTTCCGATAAGCCAGTTTTCGATTTGCTCGAGAGCAGCCTCAACGATGATGATTTGATCTGCGTTGAGGATATCGAAGACATTTAGATAAGTTGGGCGGACGACCTTGAGATTTGCGATATTGTTAGTAGCGCGAAGAATCTCGTCGGTTTTCTCAGGAACTACGAGGAGGTAGTTCTTACCAGCTTCTAATTTTAGTTCTTTGACTGCATCTTTAGTTTTGCCGCTTTTGGCGTCAAACTTTGCAATCGTTACGACAGCTTTGTCAGCATTCTGCATACTGAGAGCTTGGCGTACAGCGAGAAGCTTGCTGCTCTTGCTGATTTTCTTGGTGAAGTTTTCTTCGCCAGTGCGACCAAAAGCTACACCACCATGGCGCCAAATTGGGTTACGGGTGCTACCAAAACGAGCACGACCGGTACCTTTCTGCTTCCATGGCTTCTTACCACCACCACGAACTTCGCCACGCTTAAGAGTCTTAGCGTGAGAACTACGAGAGTTGGCGAGATAGGTATCATAAGCTAGTTTGACGAGCTCATGATTATCGACGGAAAGACCAAATACGTCTTTATTCAATTTTGCTTCTGCCATATTAGTCCTTTCCCTCCACCATTACGAGACCTTTGTTTGGACCAGGCACAGCGCCTTTGAGACCAATAAGGTTGTGATCGGTGTCGATATAGGAGACAACGAGGTTCTTGACGGTTACACGGTCATGACCCATCCGACCAGCCATCTTCTTGCCCTTGAAGACCTTCTGGGGATACATGGAACCAATGGAACCGACCTTGCGAATGTCACCTTTGAAACCGTGCGTGTTACGAGATTCCATGAAGTTGTGGCGCTTAACGGTACCGGCAAAGCCCTTACCTTTGCTCGTACCTGTAACTTGGACCTTATCACCAAGCGTAAAGCTGGCGACGGTTATTTCGCTACCAAGCGTGACATCTTCTGGGATATTCTCGACGCGGAATTCACGGATGTGTTTAGGGTTGATATCTTTTCCGGATTTTTTGACGTGTCCGGACACGGCCTTGCTCAGATTCTTACCCTGACCAAATGCCAATTGCACAGCGCTATAGCCGTCTTTTTCGACCGACTTAGTCTGAGTCACTGTGCATGGGCCGGCTTGAAGGATAGTTACAGGAGTAACTACACCGTCATCGCCGATGATCTGGGTCATACCAATCTTGGTGCCGAGGATGATTTTCATCTGTGGGCGTCCTTTCCCATTAAAATCGATTGGCTTATGAGTGGTCTCCGTCAATTGACGGACCAGTACCTCTTGCGCCAATGCGACCGTTACGTTGATAATATACGAGACGGATTATAGCATAGATGAACGTATTTTGTCAAACAAATTTAAGAGATAAAAAGAGCCCTTATGGGCTCGGTGTGGCTTAATTGTCGGAGACATAAAGTGCATATGCGCGAAGTGCACAAATAATCGCAAATGCAATATTAAATCCAAAAAGAATCCAGTATGACGCGTCATTTATAAGAGCATTTGCGACACCTAATCCGGCAGCAAATGCGTTAAGAATGACCCCCACAATATCGACTATAAATTCTTTTTTATTCATTTATTTCACCCCCGTTTTTTATTCTACTAGATTGAATTAAGCTCTAAAGGAACACCCCTTTGTTGTGTATATAATAGTACATTTGCTTATTTTGTCAATATTAACTATGGATATATTGCTATAATTATTATATAATATATGTTCTAGCACATTAAAATGACCGAAAGGGGGGTATTCTGTGATTAAATTATTGATACCAGCAATTGAGCGAAGATATAATGCCGCAAATAATGGCTTAGGGACGCGAAAGAGGGCGGCCGAAGACATTTGTCGTTTCCTTGAGGCTAATCCGAGAAACGCTCGCGATATACCGCTTGAACGTGAATGCTATTATAGTGCCTGTGAAGATTTGCTTTGGAACAGGGACTCTGAAAGAATTTTACTATATCTTCCGTTAAGATTCCTCGAAGACGCCCCAGAGACATTCAAAAGAGCATATGTCGATGCGTGGTACAGACTTCTCAATGTAAGAGATGTGCGCGAGAATTTTCACGTCGGTGATTGGCTCGAGCCTGACGCTAGGCCGCGCGGTGGACTTGAGCGTGTTGTAAAATGCGCCCATCTTACGCCGTGGCTACTTAAATACGGATATATAAATGACCGACAAATCTTAAAAATCCTGAGAGATAATAGCAACGATGGAGTATTACTCCAGAGCTTTAAAGATACCTGGGAATACATTCGTCTGAATAAAATCCTGAGGTACGAAGATTTGTACAAACTAACTTCGAAAACCGCTCATTTGCCCGCAAGGAAGAAACCCGAGCCGCTTTATATCTCAAAAAAACGGCTAGAATGGCTCAATGAGCGCAATAAGTCTTCGACGCCTTTAACTCCGACAGCTAAGCTCGAAGGTCCGTTCTCTGATAACATTCCTGTGATTGAGCATCAACTTGAAGAAATATCGTCGCGATTAGAACCGTCCGAAATCGTTCTTGTTGGCGGATCTCAACTCAAAGGATATGGAACTATATACTCGGATTTAGACATCTGGACATTGCAACAATTAGAGCTAGATCCTGAATTTAGACCCGGAAGCCCCCACGCTACACATGTCTATTTCAATACCATATGGCTTGGTGGCTATGCTGTTACAGATGAGCTGGAACAGATAGCAAATCAGATAACGGGCATCTATACCGATTCGGTATACTATATTTCATATCCCGAGATTAGGCGCCAGGCGATTGAGCGTCTTGAAAGCGATTTGCTCCAATGTCGCCTACTTCATAAAGGTTTCTCTAGGTTTACCGGGATAGACGAATTCTATATTCCGCCAGAAATGGATGGCGATTGCCCGTTCTATATCGACGAGTATCGTCGAATAGCAACTATGCTTTATGCAAAGTATGTTTGGCTTTAAGGTCATGAAAATGGGACCCTACGAGAGGGTCCCTTTTTGATAGTTTCAGATTCTAAAGACGAAGATAATTACAGCTCGCGCTTGCCTCCGATGCTGCTGACACCAGTGCTGGTCTTGCCGATCAGGCTGTCCCAGTTGATCTGCGCGCCCAGCTGCCACAGCGAGGACAGGTACTGCACTTCATTCGCGGCGCCATTATCGCTGAATTCGATATAGCTGAGTACGAAGCGAACCAGGTTCTGCTCCAGACGGGCGTAATTCGGGGAAATATTAACCCCGAGCTTGCGCAGCATCTGATCACGGTTGGCTACGCCAATCATCGCCGGAAGGTCGCGGTTATCGAGTACCTTTACGATCTCCATCGCATCAAGTGCGAGAGCGGCCGCAACTGGTGCGCCGGTGCCGCGGAATACGTGGTTGATTGCATTTTTCAGAGTATCGCCAGCATCGCGTACACCGTCAGTCGGCGGAATATTCAGACCGACACCAATGCCGCCACCGTTCAGTACGCCGGTAATGGCAGAAAACAGTACGTTGGGGTTGTTCTGTGCGGCCATCATCGCGTTATACCAAGCGTCGAGCTGAAGATATGCCTCACGGATTGCATTCCAGAGATCATCGCCGACTCTGTTCAGGAACATTTCGCGACGCTTCTTGGTGGCGAAAGCTCCTGTCAGACCCTTCGTGGCCGAGAACAGCTCAGCATAATCACGTTTTGTAATCTGATCGCGCAGCTGGAAGAACAAATCATTTACGGGCTCATCGCTTTCATCGGCGTACGCCTCCATCAGATTGACGAGTTTGTCCGGGATTCGATAGAGACCGCAGTGATCTGCCAGTGCGGCACGGATTGCTGCGATATTAGTATTCGGATCCACCTTCAGGACGCCACCCAGACGCAGGGAGTTCAGCCAAGAACCCCCGTCGGGTACGGTCGGCAGGATGGAATTGAAATCGGTCGAAAATGCCATCGCAGAAGCAGCAACTTTCTCGGTCGGAGTCGATTCCGTAGCATTGCTCAGTTCGGCCAGAAGCTTCCTCGCTTTTACCAGCTTAATGCCGGCGCCAGTAAGTTCTCCCTCATCCAGCATCGCCAGATCCTCGAGCGTCTCAACGCCGAGATCATTGACAATCTTATCGATTATAGCTTTATCGGCGCCATATTCGACAAGCTTAGCGTAAACATCATCCGCAACAGTAGTAGCTGCGGGCTCAGTTTCGGACTCAGAAACAACATTCTTAATTTCTTCACTCATGGGTTTTCCTCCTTTATTCTTTATTCGAGCTGACTTTGTCTAGCTCGGTTGGCCCAATTGAGAGTAACTTAAGCGGAATATTTAAGAACTTATCGAGCGTGTCGCCGATGAATTCGAAAAGCTCCCGCTTTAGAATAGGTTTCTCGATGAAATATTCAATTATGTTAGGCTCAGCCCTTTTGAGAAAATCGACATATGATTCGCCGGTCGCTGGTGCATTTTTATAATTAATACAGAGCGACCAAATGCGATTGCATGCCAAAACTTGATCAAACCAGGTAAGGCAAAGCCCGTCAAACGTCACGTCGCCACTTGTGTCAAGGGCATACCGCATAAGATTCAGATCAAGTGCTCCGGCACGGACGATGCCTTGCCAGCGATTTTCATCTTTGTGACTGCCCGGAAGCATCCGTGACGTGAACTCTGGATCATAAGTCGGCATCGGGCCGGCCCCATGACGGATTTCATAGGCACGATGAACGGCATAATTGACGATTTCGCCATCATAACCTGCCGTTCTTAACATTTCTGTAGTGAACTTCGGGAGAGTCCTAATTGCGCTTACGTGAGGCTTTAGCCCCGTTTCTGCGTCAGTAAGAACTCCATGCGAACATTCGACTATACCTAAACCATCGCCTTTTAGAACCTCGTCTAAACTTTCTAAACGAAGCTTCTTGCCTATGTCCTCAAATAAATCAAGACAATACGGTAAAAATCCGTCGTCATAAAGTAAGCTAAGATTCTCGTCGATTAATTCAGCATCGTTAGGCAAGCCATCTTTTCGAGAGATTTTGGCATACCTTTCTCTGTAATAATCAAGTTGCTTTTGAAGTTTGGTGCGGACAATTTCACGATTCTTTAGTTCGAAAGCCCGAATCGTTGCCGCTTCTCCAAGTGTTTTGGACATACGATAAGCTTGGCCAACGCCAGTTCCGATTGTGCCGCGCGGATTATCTCCAAGCAGAAGTTCTTCGAGTTGAGATGAAATCCGATGAAAAGGTGTAGCTGATATGCAAGCCGGATCACAGGACAAAAGCACGAATGGATCGTAGATGCCAAGTCGCTTCAAGGCTTCGGACTCATTGCTGAGACCAACTGGTGAAATTACCATTTGTTCAGATAAAAAAGTCGGTACCCCCTCTAGCGTCCCGCAACCCCATTGTGAGAAATTGAAGTTTTCTCCGTAGGAGGTACGCACGCCATGAGAGCCCTGTGCGCCTCCGCGCTTAATAATGACAGAAGCGTCAAGATTGCACGAAAGCGTATGTACTATACTACCCTTACCTCCGTCACCTGGACCGAGGTCGGTAACGACGTAAATTTTCTCAAGCATAATACACCTCCTAGAGTCTTTTAGAACCAGATTGTTAATAGATCTTGATTATAAATACTCAATACGGTCTGGAGGTTCCACGGATTTATCATCATCGGAGGCCTCTCCTGGTCGAATTGGCCAGATATCACCCTTATTAGCGAAAATATCGCCCGCTTTAGGAACCGGATGCGGCAACGCATGACGAAGTTTCGCCTGTGCGCCGATATCGATACTGGAAAGCTGCCTAATCAGGCGGTCATTACCAAACAAGCCGAGATGCTCCTCTAGTTCGACCACCTCAATTGTGCCTTCGGTCAATCCAATGATAGCGGAGATAACCGCCGGCAACTGTGAGGTGGAATCGATAATGATAACGGATTTTTCGCCACAGAGGCAACTCCAAAGATCGATTGTATCATTATAGTAGTAGTCGCTCATTACCAGAACAAACTGATGTGTTTTCCGTTTCAGTTCGCTCACCATATCATCGACAGAAGGAAGCTCGCTTCGCATATCTTTTAACTCGTTTTCGAAGATTTCACTTCCGAAAATGCGCCGAATTTCTTCCCTTCGCAAATGATTATGGTAAGGCTCATCCGTAACGATAAAGTGATATCCTTTAAGACCAATACGATTAGTGTAAGCATCGGTCAGATAGGCGCGCGCGAACATGGCATACTGAGGATCTTCTCCGTGATTGCCGTTTCCACCGCGCTGAGGCGCCATTTCCTTAAGATAATTTACAATCTTAGGTGCCTCCATTTCAAACTGAGGGCGACACATAACGAAATCATCGCCGCAATCGCCGAAAATGCCTAGACAAAGTTGCGGGTCATATCCTGGCAAAACCTTAGCCACAGCGTCGTATAGCTCAGGAAGAACATTCATTTCCGTGTCAACTTCGCCGCCCATAGATCCAGTGGTATCGCAACTGACTTCAATATCCATCGGGCAGCCAAGCGTAGCAATCCACTTCTTCCGGCGAGGGTTCAGGCGAATCTTGGAACGTCGAATCGGGCTAACGGCAGGGTCTACAATCTCGCTGAGATGTCCGGTCTGCCGAGCGCGTTCTTCCGCCTGCCTGGTTACATTAGTGCTCTGAGTGACGCCATAATCGCGGCGTGCCTGCTGGTAGCTGTCTACAGAAAAGGTTCCATATCCCATCCTTAATCCTCCTCAATTTTTTTCCAAATGCCAGTATCGTGTTTGCGATAAGTAAAAGGATAATATTGAATCCCCCAACACCTTTTTACAAGTGTATAGAGATCTCTATGGGCTTGTTCAAACGAATTGCGACCAAACTCCGAAAAATCCTCAAGCAGTTCAAGATATTCCTGCTCGGAGGAACTATCCCCAACAACAACCCAGTCGAGAATAAACTTCGAGATAGCCCTGACAAAGTCGTCGGCCACCACATCTGCTATATCTCCAGAGAAGTTGTAGTAGATTAAACGGTGCTTTTCTGGCCCAATAAGATAATCATCGGGCGAGAAGATTGGGTATCTGGCAATAGGATTATCTCCCGAGGCTGCTAATAGCTCGAAAAAGCTATAAAACTTAAGAAAACGTCCAAAAATCCAGATACTTGTACGAGTATCAATTTCGACTTCGGCGTGTAGCTTCGTTAACGGGAATAACTCACCAATGTCAGTATCGGGCGCCATAAAGACGTTAATACGACGATCCCCCTGAGTTGGTTCCATAAACGAAGACAGTAGTTTCGCAAAAAGCCAGTCGTAGTGGGAGTTGCCTCCGCCTTGATTCGCTTCAAGCTTCGCTATCTGCTCCGCAAAAGAGCTCAGAATATTGAATTCGCTGGCTTCTCCAGCGAGAATGTCGCCATCTTTAAATGTCTTCGCCACTTTCAAGATTACAGACTGTCCGCCATCCATCGCGCCAAGGTAAATTCGGAACTTCGAAGCTTCGCCAATGCGAGGTCCCACTTCTATATTCCTAACTCTCAACCTAATCACTTCCTTTCCGTAGTAGAATCAAGACATAAAATAACTATGCCCCGCGCACGGTGCATTAGATATAAAATATCATACTTATTCGTATTGTCAAGACAATGAGTGCGTACCGTATGATGTGATTATGGTTAAAGGCGCGCTAGATAAGGTTGACCTAGCGGAACTACATGCCAATTCTACACACGCTGTTGAACATGGTCTGAAAAGCTATATTTGGCCAGAGTGGCAAATTATCGAATATGAATAATAAAAAATCCACCCCTATAACAGAAGTGGATTTTTTGTAGTGATTACATCTTAATTTCAGCATCGACGCCGGCTGGCAAAGAGAGATTTTGCAATGCATCAATCGTCTTCGGCGTAGCGTTGATAACATCGATAAGCCGCTTATGAACCTTCATTTCGAAAGCTTCGCCACCGGTCTTGTAGACGTGTGGGCTCTTTACGACGGTAAAGGTTGAGCGCTTGGTTGGAAGAGGCACTGGGCCGCTAACTTGAGCACCGGTACGAATAGCGGTGTCAACGATTTGTTTGGCGCTTTGGTCGATCAAGCGATGATCGTAAGCTTTGAGGCGAATGCGAATCTTGAGACCTTCGCCTTTTGCTTTCTCTGGCATTTTTGTCCTTTCTGCTTTTCGTATAACCTCAGATTACATCTAGACGTGTAGTCTATGAGTTGTTGCGAAATAATAATTAGTTAATGAGTGTATTATATCAAAGATGGGTGTTTTTGTCAATCAATAGATTGTTGCGGGCTTTTAGTCAAATATAACTAATTTTGCCAATACGCTTATGATGCAAAGTAGCCCCACGCCCATTACCGTATAGCATATGCGTAGCCTTTTCTTATCGGTAGACTTTTCCTGTTTGGCAAAGTCGGCAGCGGTTTTTATTTCTTTTTCGTTAGCGTCGTTGATGTAGAATCTTTCGATTGAATCAATCTCGTGGAGCTTATCATTTGAACTCTGTGGCGGGAAGCTGTACTTTAATGTTTTTCCGCCATGGACGATCTCGAATTCTTCATGAAATTCTCCATTCTTTTCTATATGCTTCTTGCAAATACCGATACACTCTATGTAGTCGGCGGGAATTATCGATTTTTTCTTCTTGGAGTCGCAAATCTTACCGTAAGCGTATCCGGCAACCACAAATATAATGCCGATGATTAATACTATTATTTCGACTACGCTCACGGAATACTCCTTTTTTGATGCTTTTGGTTATATTTTAGCACATGAAAAAGGCCCCTTATATAAGAGGCCTAACGATAGTCGCAAGTTTTACGTAGTCAGCGGTGAGGCATCGTGATAAGCCAGTCGTATTTTACGCCAGGCGTTTTTCCTTTTGTGACCACTACCTTGGCGCCAGGTAATCCGATAACCGAAATCGCGCATTCAACTGATACGTCCGTAAGCAGAACTTCGTTCTCGCGGCCGACCTTCAAGGTGCCGGTTCGCTCAAACTCTTCCGCGACTTCGCGCATTCTCTGGCTTTCCGATTTTGCGCAAGCTACAAATGCAGGCTTGCCATCGATGAAAGTGGCAATTACTGCTGCTTTCGGAATGTTATATGCCTCGATACGATGCCCGGGCTCTGCCCTTATGTAGGACTCATAACAGTACGTATCCCGAGTGCCCCCCTTCTTTACGTTCCCATACGTTACATTGCGGTGATCGGGAGTGCCTTTCCCCATCGCCATTCCTACCCCATGCAGGCTGTTCAGGGTTCCGCAATCATACCACGGAAAAGAGCCGACAACGGCGCGCAGGTCCTTTCTCATGAGGATCCCCATGAACTTATCCGTGGGCATACCCTTGAGGTTTTCACCCTTGACTGCGTCGAGGAATCTGTCGGCACGCCATACGTTTATGCCCGTATTGCATGCTGTATTTCCTTCCCGCATCAGCTTGTCGGCAAGCTCCCGATTGGGCTTCTCGATGAATCTTGTAATGCTACCATTATTGTCGTACTGCATATGGCCAGTTCCCATGTAAGTGACAAGATCCGTGATTCTCACGCCTACGTTCGCAAAGGAACCATTGTTTGCGTACTCAATTGCCGTCTGCATAGAGTCCTTGAACGATGCGTTTCTCTCGATCAGCTGGTCCGACGGTGAATTAATTATGATTGCGCTACTGTCGATTCTGGAGATAAACTCTGTTCCAGCGTTCATTGCTCCGGTATATCCAAGATCCGGAGCGATCTCATGGATATTTTGAGATAAAACCCCAAGACTCAGCACATCGTCAGATGCGAGCCGCGTCTGACGATCGCATGTCGTTATGATGACCACATTTGTCGGCTTTACTCCGATAGAGATAAATCTCCTGATCGTATTCTGCAGTAACGATCCAGTTTCGGGACTAATACAGACAAACTGTTTCTCCTTCGTAGGGTTGCTCAGCGGGAACAGCCTCTGCCCCTTTCCGCCAGCCAAAATGACAGCCCAGAGTTTGTCGTTCGGTGTACCCTTTTTCGTCATACGTACCCATCCTCCTTTGTAAATGTGCACAAAAACTTGCTATGGCACAAAAAATGCCATAACGACTACTGAGAGTAGTATAACACATATCTCTTCTATAGTCAAGCGATACCGCGATGACAAGTGTATAATATCCGACTCACAGCGAATCTTACTTATTTTCCATAAAAAATCTCCCCATTGCTGAGGAGATTTTCCGTATAAGATGTATCAATTATTTGACAATCTTGGTAACAACGCCAGAACCGACGGTGCGGCCACCTTCGCGGATGGCGAAGCGGTCATTGTCGTTCATAGCGATTGGAGCGTTGAGCTTAACCTTGAAGGTGACGGTATCACCAGGCATGACAATCTTTTCTTTGTCTTCGAGCTCAACCTCACCGGTAACGTCGGTGGTACGGAAGTAGAACTGTGGCTTGTAACCATTGGAGAATGGTGTATGGCGACCGCCCTCTTCCTTCTTAAGGATATAAACCTGACCTTCGAATTCGGTGTGTGGAGTAATGGTGCCAGGGGCAGCGATTACCTGACCACGTTCAATTTGATCGCGCTCGATGCCGCGAAGGAGAAGACCGGCGTTATCGCCAGCTTGACCTTGGTCGAGAGTCTTATGGAAAGCCTCAATGCCAGTAACGACGGATTTTTGAGTATCCTTAAGGCCAACAATTTCAATTTCGTCATTGATATGAACAGTACCTTGTTCGATACGACCAGTAGCGACAGTGCCACGACCCTTAATGGAGAAGACGTCCTCAACTGGCATTAAGAATGGCTTATCTAGGTCGTGTTCTGGAATATCAAAGTATTCATCCATAGCTTTAACGAGTTCCATAACGGCATCTTCGTTTTCTTTGTCGCCTTCAAGAGCCTTAGTAGCAGAACCCTTGATGATTGGACAGTTGCGATCGAAACCGTTCTTCTCGAGAAGATCACGAACATCTTCTTCAACGAGCTCAACGAGATCAGGATCAGCAAGATCCATCTTGTTCAAGAAGACGATAATCTTTGGAACGTTTACCTGGTGAGCCAAGAGTACGTGCTCACGAGTTTGTGGCAAAGCACCATCGTTAGCAGCGACTACGAGGATAGCGCCATCAACCTGTGCGGCACCGGTAATCATGTTCTTAATATAGTCGGCGTGGCCTGGCATGTCGACGTGAGCGTAGTGACGCTTCTCGGATTCATACTCCTGGTGAGAAGTTGCGATGGTAATACCGCGAGCCTTTTCCTCTGGAGCGTTATCGATCTGATCATAAGCGACTGGCTTGTTGATATCAGAAGGAAGTCTCTTAGCGAGAACAGCAGTAATAGCAGCCGTCAAAGTGGTTTTACCGTGGTCAACGTGACCCATGGTACCGACATTGATATGTGGCTTGCTACGGTCAAAATCTGCCATAGTTTAATATTCTCCTTTATTTTTAATAATTTTTGAGCACTAATATTAACCAGCCCAAAAAGTCTATATGGGATTATTTTATACGATTTTTAATCAAGTGTAAAGTGTAAAAAGTAATACAACCACGATTTTTTGTATTCTTGATTTTTAAATGTATATGTTGTATAATATGATAGTTGTTATTTTACATTTTTGAACGCAAAGGGGGCGCTAAATCATGAAGAACCCACTAGAACTTCTACTGCAACTTCTTTTTCCGGAACGTTTTTCTCCCGATAAGGAGAAAAATCTTTTTAAAAAGCCGACCGACTTAGAGGTAAAAATCCTTATGCACGGTCTCTACTGCGGATATCGGGTGAAGGAGGATCAAAAGTTCATCGTAACAGTCGTACCGACAGACGAAGCGATGCGAAGACGTTTTGGTCAGTTCGACGTGTATTCTAGAGATGTTTACGAGCGCTGTAGGGATGACGACATAGTCGTACTCACGTTTATAAGGAATCCACACTCTGAATCCGAGTATGACGATGAGCCGCCGCTGATACTTTATACTTAACAACGCATTTTTCTGACGCCACGGTAGTGGCGTCATTTTCATTTTCCTTGACTATTCATGCCAATATGTTATAGTTATATTAGTCTCGTACATTACTAGTGAAAGGAAGGGGGATAATATACTGTGTCTACTTTTATGCGCGTTGTATTAGGTGCGATTGTTCTTATACTGCTGTTCGTCACGTCCTATTACTTGTCGGATCATCTCAGAAAGCTAAAAAGCGAAAAAGATGATAATCCCGATAATACCGGTGTTCTAGTTTCTTCATTGTTTTTTCTCATAACACTTGCGACCGCCGTTATACTATGCGTCGAAATGTTTATTAATAATCCACATGAAAATATCTATTTGCAAATATGTTGCAATGCCGAGATGTATGCCTTAGCTTGCGTGCTCGGTTTTCTCGACAAAGAGAGCTCTAAACTTCAGTTTATTTTCACTGTACTTTTTATGCTAATTGGGGGTCTCATGATCCCAATTAGTGCAATTCTTCCACTTCCGGCCGCATCAGAGTTATATAAAGAATATGACGGTAAAGAATTTTCGGTTGTCCGCGAGGTAGTTGAGACTAGAGATGTACTATCAGTCAATGACACCTACGGCGTGAGTGGGAGTGGTTCTATTGGTATTTTCGTTATCGACACGAATGGCTGCTATCGGTATTACTACCGCGCCGAAGATGGAGCTATTGAACAGGGTGAAATTGACACAGCTAACGGCGACAAGCTTTACGACGACTGCACTGATGAAAACGGCGCATCGCCAAGCATCGCGAAAGTACGATCCTACGAGGGTCACTATGTCGTACATAATAAGAAAGTTACAAAATATATCGAACCTGATTCCTTAAAAGTTTGGAAGGAACTGCATGTTCCCGAGGGTTCGATTTCCTACGATTTCGCTTTCGACTTACAATAATACTAGTAAATGAGACCTAGCGCCCAGAACGGGCGCTTTTTTATGTCTTTTTTGTTACACCTATCAAAAACTACCCTTGGTGGGGCAGTTTTTTCATTGTCTTATTTTGAATTTCGCTTATATAGCTTCGCTATATATACTCATTCTCACCGATACCTCGGAAATGCGGACATTTCCGAAGCCATCTTATTTCGAATTGCGCTTATCTATAATCTCTTGAGCAATGTTCGGTGGAACTTCCTCGTATCCATGGAGCTCCATAGTAGAAGCAGCACGACCTTGAGACATACCGCGAAGATCCGAGGTGTAGCCAAACATATTAGCAAGTGGTACGAAACCTGTAATAACCTTAACGCCATTGTCGCGATCTTCCATACTTTCAACGCGACCACGGCGAGAGTTAAGGTCGCCAATGACATCGCCCATGAAATCTTCTGGAGTGGTAATTTCGATTTTCATTACAGGCTCAAGTAAGACTGGACGAGCTTTTTTAATACCTTCACGAGTTGCAAGTGCGCCAGCAAGATGGAAGGCGAGCTCGGAAGAGTCGACGTCGTGGTAGGAGCCATCATAAAGAGTCGCCTTGACGTCAAGCACTGGATAGCCAGCGATAACACCGCCTTCGAGGGTCTCTTTGATGCCTTCCATAACCGGTTTACGATATTCGAGCGGAACGACGCCGCCTTTAATCTGATCAATAAACTCGAAGCCTTTACCTGGCTCATTTGGCTCAAACTTGATCCAAACGTCACCATACTGACCACGACCACCAGACTGCTTGATGTGTTTACCTTGAGCTTCGGCAGTACCACGGATGGTTTCGCGATAGGCTACTTGTGGCTCGCCAGTGTTAGCTTCAACATTAAATTCACGCTTGAGGCGGTCGATAATGATATCGAGGTGAAGCTCGCCCATGCCAGAAATAATGGTTTGGCCAGATTCTTCATCGGTATGAACACGGAAGGTCGGATCTTCTTCGGCGAGCTTGCCGAGACCAATAGCCATCTTCTCTTGGTCAGCCTTAGTCTTCGGCTCAACGGCGATAGATACAGGTGGATCTGGAAACTCAATTGACTCAAGTAGAATTGGATGAGCTGGATCGCAAAGCGTAGTACCAGTCGTAGTGTCCTTGAGTCCAACGACTGCTGCGATATCACCAGCGCCGATTTCGTCAATATCATCACGCTTATCGGCAAACATACGGACGAGACGGCCAACGCGCTCCTTATTGCCAGTAGTAGCATTTAACACGTAAGAACCAGATTCGAGCTTGCCAGAGTAAACGCGGATAAAGATGAGTTTACCAACAAATGGATCGGTTGCAATCTTAAATGCGAGAGCGGTAAGGGGTTCTTTTTCGTCGCTATGGCGAACAATGTCTTCACCAGTTTTTGGCGACTTGCCGAGAATGGCTGGGATATCGGTTGGGGCTGGCAAGAAATCAGTCACGAGGTCAAGAACCTTCTCTACAACCACGCCGCGACCATCGCCGCCGGTAACAAGGAAGAATTGACCGTCAATTACACGCTTACGAAGTGCGGTTTTGAGCTCTTCTGGAGTAATAGCTTCTTCGCCTTGGTCGAAGAACTTTTCCATGAGGGCTTCGTCAGCCTGGACGGCCTCTTCGACGAGCATGGAGCGATAGTTCTTGGCTTTTTCGACCATATCTTCAGGAATATCACCGACAGTCAACTCATGGTCGGCATAATCTTTGTAGGTATATGCCTTCATATCAATAAGGTCGACAACGCCGCAAATATCCTTTTCGAAGCCGATTGGGAGATGAATTGCAAAAGCATTCTTACTCAAGCGCTTATGAATAGACTCAAGAGACTTGTAGAAATCGCCGCCAATCTGATTGATTTTATTGACAAAACAGATACGCGGAACGCCATATTTATCGGCTTGACGCCAGACGGTTTCCGACTGAGCCTCGACGCCCATCTTACCATCAAATACAACTACAGCGCCGTCGAGCACGCGAAGCGAACGCTCGACCTCGGCTGTAAAGTCGATGTGGCCTGGTGTATCGATAATGTTGATTTTGTGACCTTTCCAGTAAGCAGTCACAGCAGCGGAGGTAATTGTAATACCACGCTCTTTTTCTTGTTCCATCCAGTCGGTGGTAGCACCGCCGGTATCGCCCTTAACGAGGTCGATTTTGTGCTTGAGACCAGTACGATAAAGAATAGCCTCAGATGTAGTGGTTTTACCAGCATCGATATGGGCGATAATGCCGATGTTTCGATACTTAGATAAATCCGTAACTTTTTGGTTTGCCATATATTTCCTTTAATTATTTTAGACAATAGCAATAATAGCTCTTGCAAGCGTTTGGATTTATATTAACATATTTTTATCAGTTGCAAAAGGTATAAATATCCGTTCTGTTAGTGATTTGCAATAACAATTCCGCCATCGATATTCTTGCAATACGATTTAGTTTTTCCGCTTAGGTCAAGGTGGATGTAATAAGTTTCGCCCCGATAGCTACGTTCAAAATCGAAAACACCTTTCTTAGTCTCTTTGCGAACATGGAAATCGCCATTAATTAACACCGGATCGGTCCGCCAAAGCTTCGTAATTTTACGATAAAAGTTGAGAATGGATTTTTCATTCGCCTCCTGCAAGACGTATTCACCCCAATCGATTGGCTGCCGCGCATTATCGCGCGAGGTAAGCCTGACGTGTTTCATAGCCTGCGCTTTGGTTTTGCCCTCTTTGCGCAGACGACGATAAATCATGCGCGATTGTACGCCCGGATAGTCGTCGATATTATTGCTAAGTTTAGCATTTTTCGTGCCAATCTCCTGCCCTTGGTAGATACATGGAAAATTGCACGGCAACAAAAACTGTAACATCGCGAGAGTCTTTGGGTCAGCATGAAAGCGAGACGGCGCGCGTGGCGTGTCGTGCGACTCGATTGCTAGCGAGAATTTATCTTCTTGGCACCACTTAGCCAACGTATGAAACCACTTGCGGTAATTGACCGGATAAAGACGGTCTTTAATTGAGAAGAAAGTGTCAGCAATATCTATTGTACCAACATTGAATGATGCGTCAAAAGCTTGGCGGGTCAATTCGCGAAAGCGCGCGCGACTCATGAATTCGCCGCCAACTGGTTCGGCGATAGTGAAGATTTTCTCATCGCAAAATAGTTTTTCAAGGATAGCAACCGTTTCTTTAGTCTGATAGTAATTGAAGAAACCCGAAATGCGCGGAAGAACACCGGATTTGAGCGCATCTTCCGCTAACACATTGGCGGAATCTACTCTAAAGCCGGCTACGCCATGATTAGTCCAGAATTTGATAATTTTCTTGAACTCTTTTACTACGCGGGGATTGCAGAAATTCAAATCTGGTTGACTGCGGTCGTAGAGGTGTAAATAATACTTACCGCGATTTTCGTTATAGTCAAAGGCTGGACCACCGAAGAACGAACCCCAATTTAGCGGCTTATCTAACCAGACATAATAGTCTTTATACCACGGGTCGTGCCTCTCGGACTTCTTAAACCAGATATGCTCAGAAGATGTATGATTGAGAACTAAATCCAACAAAATACCAATATTGTATTGCTTGGCGACACTGACGAGTTTTCTGAAGTCGCCCATATTGCCAAAGCGTGGGTCAATTTTACAATAATCCGACACGTCATAGCCACCATCTACCCATGGGCTCAAAAAGATTGGACTTAGCCAAATGTAGTCCGGCTGCAACTTGGCAATCAAAGGAATTTTTTCCGTTATATCACGTAACGATCCGATAGCTGTGGGATAGATTTGATAAATAAGCTTGCGCTTTTTCATAATCTAATTTTAGCACAAGCATTTCGTAGCGTATAAACACCAGAGTATCTAAGCCCAATATGAGCATTTTGTAACATTTAAAAAGACTCCGCCTCAATTAGCGGAGCCTACAGAGTGAAGTTCGCATCGCCGAGAAGCACTGCGACTCTTACTTCTTCGCCAGGAATCAGCCGATATCAAGACCATTGCCGAATTCTGCTCTGGCGCGGCGAAGGATGGGAAGCAGGACGGTCTCAGAGAAAGATTCCTCAGCGAGCTGCTCTCTTCTCGAGCGGGCGTGCTCCGCACTGCTGATTTCATCGGCTGCCGCCTGCAGCATTGCAGGATCGATTTTGTCGATATCGGGTCTGCTATTACTGACAACTTCATGTGCCATATTTGACACCTCCTTTACGGATAAGAGCTTTGTTTTTTATACAACGGTTTAATTATATCATACTTTGATTTTATTGTCAAGCATTATTAGTATCTTGTTGCGCAAAGATTGGTCACAAAAAGACCCTCGGATTTCTCTGAGAGTCTTTTTTAAGTAATTACGAATTAAGCGCGAGCAAAGTGCGCAAAGGCGCGGTTTGCTTCGGCCATACGGTGACAATCTTCCTTCTTCTTGAAGGCGGCACCGGCTTCATTGTAGGCATCAACAATTTCTGCCTCGAGGCGCTTAGCATATGACATGCCAGAGCGAGCGCGAGCGGCTTGGACGAGCCACATCATTGCGAAATGAAGTTGGCGATGGCCGGCGATTGGGAATGGAATCTGATAGTTCGCGCCGCCAACACGACGAGATTTAACTTCGAAATCTGGGCTGATATTCTTAATGGCTTGCTCGAGGACCTCGACTGGGTTTTCGCTCTTTAATTTCTTAGCAGCACCCTCAATGGCAGAATAAACGGCGCGCTCGGCGACATGCTTTTTACCATCAAGCATGGATTTGTTGATTAAACGTTGAACGAGTACGCTCTGATATTTGCGATCAGGCATAACCTTGCGCTGCAAGCTAGAAGTTACTTTACGTGGCATAATTAATTACCCTCCTTCTTTGCGCCGTATTTAGAACGGCCTTGCTTGCGACCCTGGACGCCTTGAAGGTCAAGCGTACCGCGAACAATATGATAACGCACGCCTGGAAGATCTGGCACACGACCACCGCGAACAAGCACAACTGCGTGCTCCTGAAGGTTATGGCCTTCACCGCCGATGTAAGCCCATACTTCCTGGCCATTGGTAAGGCGTACACGAGCAACCTTACGTAAAGCGGAGTTTGGTTTCTTTGGGGTTTTAGTTGTTACCTTAACACAAACACCGCGCTTAAGTGGAGCAGACTGTTTGTAGTAACGAGTCTTGAGCGTATTCACGATGGAGCCCAAAGCTGGAGCTTTGCTCTTCTTTGTGGCTTTTTTGCGTGGCTTACGCACTAATTGATTGATTGTAGGCACAAAAATCCTTTTCTCTCATTAAATTTATTGCTGTAATAGAGCTCAGCTGTCCAGCATTAACAAACAGAGCTCACGAAACTCTTATGTGTATTGTAGCAGATTTTACCTAATAATTCAAGAGAAAGAGGAGACTCTACATCTCCTCAATATGTGCAATCAGAAATCTACGTTGCATATCCAACATACGAAACAGCCAAACATTACGTTTCTCGCCTGGATTAATCTCATTTTCGAGCCATTCAAGTTTTTGAATAGGATTCATCATGCGAACCTGTAGCTCGTGTTTTTTGTATTCTCTCTTCAAGTGCTTGATAGTGTTTCTATACGGAAGCTTCTCTCGCGTAATATTATCTCCTAAATATTTATCTAACTCTCGATGTAATTGCGCATGAAGCCGTTCGTCTATCTTAATTATGAACGCCCCGCGTAGCATTAATGAGTTAGGTCCAATGGAGCGCCATACGCGAGCTGGATACAGCAAGTGATGCCTATTGCGATGTTTGCCTAAGGTGCCATTTTCTGCCACTCATACCACCACCTTTCAGAGTCGAAAAATATATGTTTAGTTTAACGCGGTTTTCCGGAATTAAAAAGCCCCGCAATTTGCGGGGCAGACTCGTCATCGCGTCATAGTATCTAGCCTAATACTATGCTTCATGGCGAGCAGATCATTTAAAGACCTTAAGTTGATTGAGAGCGTATAAAGCTGATGATAGAAATGACTATAAGCCTGCAGAGACAAGGCATTATAGATTACTGGAAGTAATAAACGATGTGTCTCAAGGACGTTTTTCGTTATTTTACCAGGCGGCAGCTCTTCGGCTGTAGTCAGGTTATGATAACGATCCACACCCTTACATACTACTGCAAGCGGGTTTTCAAGCAAGCGAGCATAGGTCACCGTCTTTGAGATCATCTTCTTCCTACGCTTCTCAACTTCATTGTCGCCTTCTTCGTATTCGTACTTGAAGGTTAAATGACGTACTGCATCCTGAACTTCTTTATTGAACGGAAGTTCCTCTGGTTCGATGCCGCAATCTTCGCATACGTCATGCAACAACGCTATGCAAATTTGATCTTCGGTTTTTGCACCGATGCAAATGCCGTATTTCGCAACAAAGAGCGGATGAATGATGAATGGTTGTCCGTTAATTCTGGTCTGTCCAGAATGCTTTTCCCAAGCATAGTCGAGCGCTTTTTGAGCTTCGGGGAACGTATGCTCTTTAAAATACCATTCGAGCTCATAGCGAAACTCATGCTCATCATATCCATACTGATACATACGACACACCTCCTCTCGCCGTAATGTTCATACATATAAATGTACTACTCGTGCTGGGTAAATAAGTTCTTAGTACTATATTTAAATTATTCAGTTAAGTCAAGTGCTTTAAAAACGGTTCGTCTGACCATATGGGCGAAGTGTTCGCGACCGGCTCGATTAGGGTGCAGATGGTCGAAAATTAAGTATTTGTCGACGTTGTTGACGTTTTCCGAAAACCAATCCATCAAGTAGACATTTTCATGATTCTGAGCGAAATCCGCGATTAGTGCGTTCCACCCTTGCGCATCATTAAAACGATCGCCGCGATAAATCGTCATTAGTATAAGTTTACGATTCGTACCGACGTATTCATACAACTCATCTAGCCACTCCCGAGTTACGCCTTCATTAGAACCAAGGAGGAAGGCTACAACGTCGCGCATAGCGTGCTTTTTTAGACGCACGAAACCGCCATCGCCGAACTTACTGAAGTCGTAAAAGTATATTCCGCCCACAGCTTCAAGGTCAACTCCCGGTAGAGCTTCGCGGAGCTCTTGCTGCGATTGGTGAGAAATAGAATCGCCAATCAGGGTAACATAATTGCCAATTTGCTCGACGTCGTATTTATTTTTTGCGACAGTATCTTGGATAATTGAATTAGATTTAAAAATCATTGGGAGTACAAAAAGAATCGCAAGTAGCCATACTGCAATGGTAGCTGGCGTAAAACTGTGTTTATTTGTCCTAGGGGCAGTTTTTTTAACGGCTTTTTTCTTTAGAGCCGCTCTCTTCTTGCCACTTTGCGACGCCTTAGTCATGACTCCTATCTTAACACAGTTTATTTCTTATACCGATCTTTTGTGAGCTCTTTTTTATTCTTAGCCACAATCTCTTTATAGTGTTTTTTCGCATTGCAGTAGCGCCACCACAGAACAACCGAGGCTAGAATGGTGGTTAAGAATATAACTCCACCAAAGAAGATGCCAGCACGCGAAATGTCTCCAATGCGAAGATGATAAAACTCGGCACTATACGGAATACTGAAGCGAGCCCAAAGCGCAATAGCACTTGTAATCAGAGAGACGCCCGCAATGACAAGAATTGGCCCCAAGGTCGTCTTTGCCCAAATCATATCGAGAGTGGTTTCGATAAAATCGGCTTTGTGTGCAGTATATTGCTTTCGGTTATGTGGGTATTTTTTCGCTAAGATATGTTTTAAATCGCGATAATCGTTACGGATTTCTTCTTCATGCAATAGCGTGTCACGGAAAAATATTACATCACGATAACGTTTACTATCAATATCCATCACATGAATATAAAATTTGCGTTTTCTTTCCCCGCCCTTACGAATTAGAATCTCGTCATTGTCAAAATCTTTTTTGATTGAATATTCTGGATTCGAGGTAAACTTGTGCGAAATATTATCGAAATCATCAAGATCTTTTAGTGCGACGACTATATCGATAATCGGCTTCGCTTCGAGGCCATCAATAGCAGTAGAGCCAATGTGTGAAATGCGGATGGCATAGTCGCCGAAATAATCCCAGAGCTCTTCCAGTTCTTGCGCAAACATCTGATGCCAACGTGGATTATGTTTTACAAGCTTTACTTCTCCGACCTTCAATCCCATATCTTTATTTTAGCACAAGCATTCTTAAACAAGATCCGAGTTTAAGTAATAGTAGTATTCAAGTTGCTCATGGGAGTAATTCTTGACAATACCAAGCGCTGGTTTGCCTGGTTCATGGCTTGGTAAAACTAGCATACGCGTAATGCCAACCTGCTCAACAAAACTCGGATTATGGCTAACCATGATTAATGTGCCGTCATAATCACGGAAGTTCTCGCCGATTAACTTCTGCGTTTCTGGGTCGAAATGGTTAGTCGGCTCGTCGAGAATAATAACATTCGCACGCTTGGTAAGAATTTTACACAACGCTACGCGAGCTTTTTCTCCGGGCGACAAAACAGAAACTTTTTTATAGACATCGTCGTCATAGAATAGAAAGTTCGCTAGCATGCTGCGCATTTCCGTTTCGGAATAATCATATGATTTCACGTTATCTAGGATTGTTTCACGTTCGTCAAGAATCTCTAACTCCTGCGCATAGTAGGCAATGGTCGTATTTTGACTCAGGATGATGGACCCATCGTCTGGCGTCAATTGCCCAACAATCAGTTTAAGTAGCGTAGACTTACCGATGCCGTTTTCGCCTACAATTAAAAATTTCTCGCCACGCGTAAGCATAAAAGAGAGCTTCTCGAATAAAACAGGCTTATTTTCATAATGAAAAGTAAGATTTTGGACCTCAAGTGGCTTCTTGCCAGATTGTTTAGTCGGCGAAACGTCTAAGGCGATGTGTTGATATTCTTGCTCGCGCACTTCTAGTTCCACCAATTTGCGATTGAGCATCTTTTCGCGGACATGCCCTTGACGGATTAGTGCAGTATTACTGCGTTTAGCATTGCGAGCGCGCTCGACAAATTCCTGAATGCGTCGAATTTCGCGCTCCTGCTCCGTTACGCGACGGTCCTGCTCGGCCTTTTCTTCGGCATACTGACGGCGAAAAGTAGTATAGTTGCCGTTGTAAGTCTTCATTTTGTGTATAGCCTTATTTAAAAATAGCGTTTTGTTGGTTATAGTATCTAAGAACTCTACATCATGGCTAATAACGAGTATCATGCCTTTATAGTTGCGTAAGTAATTTGCAACGAAGGTTTTAGTCTCGACGTCAAGGTGGTTAGTCGGCTCGTCTAGTAAGAGTAAGCCGGCATTTTCGAATAATACTCTCGCAAATGCAACTTTGGATTTTTGACCACCTGATAAATCCTTCATTGGCGTATCGATAAGCGACTGCAAATTCATTTTCTCGACAATTTTAAGTAACTCATAATCAAAGCTCGCTACATCATATGAGTCGATTAGATCTTGCAACTCCATAATGCGATTAGAGATAGCCTGACTATCGGGATATTTAGCTAGCTTCTCGTATTCTTGGTTAAGCCTCTCTTGTAATTCGTCAACAGGGCGTGCAGCGGCAATATATTGCCACACCGTCACATCGTCATGGCTTTTGTTGATTTTTATTTCTTGTGGGAGGTAGCCCAGGCGTAAACCTGGCAGCTCAATATGTCCGTCGTCTAATTTTTCAATACCGAGAATAACCTTAAATAGTGTAGATTTTCCAGAGCCATTGACGCCAACTACGCCCACTTTATCGGTGTCCTCAAAATGAAAGCTACAATCTTCATAAAGTGGCTTAGCGCCAAAATGTAAGGATAAATGCTCAGCTTTCATAGTTAGAGTTTGACTTTATCTGGCTATATTATATAACATAAGCTAAATCTTAGCAAAAACACAGAACCGATTATGCTCCTGTATTGGGTAAAACAGAATCTATTTCTTTTTTGCCGAATGATGGGCGACACGGTCACGATGATTGGCAAATTTGCGAATTTCGCTATAGAAATAAATGTTACCAAGAATGAAAGTTGGAACAAAAGCAATAATGGACGCAGCGGCAATATTGATTAGGGGTAGATTGAAATTATAGAATAACGCGAACAATGCCGAGACCGCAGCCGTAATAAAGAGAGCGAATGGAATAAAATAGGCAAAAAAGAATATCGTACGACCATAGAGGGTTTTATGAAATTCGTAGAATAGTTTCCTAAGACCATCATGGTCAATATCGTATATGCTCATGTTTTTAGTATAGCACAATGCATGAGAATGAATTTTGTTCTCATTGTTTCGTGCTACAATTTTAAGGAAGAGTAAGTATGGAATCAGACGAAGAGAAAACGAATGATTCAAATGACGGCTACAAAAAGTGGCACGATACTATGAGCAGCGTAAATTTTGAATCCGATAGGAAGAGAGAGATTGGGCCGACAAAATCCGAAGAAAACTTTACGAATAGTATAAAGCAGAAAGAGCTCAAAACTAGCGAGCCGATTAGGGGTCCGATGGCGGAATGGGCAGATGGATTTGATATAGCTACGAGATCTCCTTATCCGTTTAATTGCGAAGTCGATGAAGATTTTTATGATCAGGATGAGTTGAGGGCGGTTTTGGCGGATAAGAACGACGATGAGGCTAGAATAATTATAGAAAAGAACCAGGAAACCATGGTTCGTAATAATGAGGAAATAGACAAGCTAAATCATCGAATATTAGAAATTTACGAAATGCCTCCAGAAGAGAGAAAGGCTTTGTATAATGATAAACAAACAAGCAAGGGCGAAAAGTCATTGATTGCATGCGTTGAGTATTATAGCATGCCTGAGGAAAAGCGATCAGAAGTGGCGTATTCGGAAACTGAATTATTCAATAATCTCATGGAGACAACCTACTACTTGTATGGATTCAACCTAATACTTGCGCGTGATTCATTAAAAAGTGCTGGTTCACATTTTAATATCTTGACAAAGAAAGAGCGCGAGGAGGTAGGCGAAGGCTCAGTTGAAGATATTGCTTCCGCTGCGCTCGAGTCTTTTGTGATGAGCCCTTATTATGATGAGCGAAGTCAAATTAAGGAATTTGATGATTTTTTGTATGGCATAATGCTTGATTGCACAAAAAGAAAGGTAGCAAATACGGACGATATAAGAACAATCGAAGAGACGGTTGATTTAGAGGAATTTCAAGCGCGAGTGACGGAATCAATGACTAACGTATTTCTCGAAGAGGGTCTCGATAAGATATATAGCGGTTCGGATTATTGGGATGTTGTATTAAAAAAAGTTCCAGAATTGAGGGCCGATATTGACACTGGGCATCATTTTGTGTCTGGACAGATTAATAAGGAGGACGGTATCTCGGTGAAATCTCCTTTTTCTGGTAAAGTACATGAAGTTGGCTATTCCACTAGCTTTCTTGTCGATTCTAAACGATATTGGGCAAATTTTGAAAAGCGAGTTAGAAAAAACAGTGAAGAAGTTTTTAATTACGATAAGGCTCTTGCGAGAATGGAGATGGAGCCGTGGGCTGATAAAATAGATTTAGGTAAAATAGAATCTATCAATAGCAGTGCGGAGCCTTTAGAAGAAAAAATTAAAAAGATTATGGAATACATCCAAGAGATTTTCGACATTAAAAATACAGACTCTTCGGGAGTAGGTCAACCAATTGAGCTAAAATGGTTTCGTTATAAAACGCCGTTGACTGCCATGCAAAATCTTTTTTACGGAAAGGCTAAGAGTGGCGAGTCGGTGCCAGAAAGCCGCGTTGGAACCTTAGGATATTATTATAATAAATGCGTCTACCTTCCTAACACACTAAAAAATAATAATAGGCTATCATCAAGGAATATTGGCACAATAGTGCATGAAATGTGGCACGCAAAACAAGAAGAAGCGGAGGCGTCGCCACATAACTCCAACCATGATAAGAAAGCTCGAATGTATTTCGTAAATGACTTAGCATATACACCTTTTAGCGTGGCAACTTTTAGCGGGTATCTCTCTCAAATAATGGAAAGGGGAGGCGTTTGCAATTGGAGGTATGATTGAGCAACGCATGATAAAACATCGCTTTCGGACGACGGGTGAGAAAATTATGAGATTATTTACTAGTTTAGCTAACTCAGGCGATGCGTAAGCACGCAAGCAACGCTACGATGCTCAAAGAAAATCTCTTTTAGCGCTTTTTCGCGTTGTTTTTCGATTGCTTTATCTATACAATATGCCATAGGTAGTTTCCTGTTTAGGTTTTGAGCAACTTTAAGTATGAAACTACCTATTTTTTGTTGGCAAGTACTGCCAACTATTTTGTTGCAAAGGTCCTGGACCTTAACGCTCTTATTGTTTATTCTTATAAATATGTTATACTATAAAAACGTTGGGAGATGCTTAACATATACAACAATCGAAGATACTAAGAGTTATTGCTATTTTGTATTTTGGGTATTTGGGAGGTGAAATATGCCAATTCTTACTCAATTTATGGAGCCTATGAAACCCGACACTGGACATGAAATAAAAATTAAAGCCTTCGGTGACAGGTTAACAAGTTTTGTAGCCGCCGATAAGACCCTGCGCAATGAGGGTATTCGCCCCGATCGTGAAGTGATGGGTTCGGCTGTTTTGAGAATTTTTAAAGAAGCTTGGAACGATATTGGTTACATCCCTGCGCGAGTCGGAGATCTTGACTTAACGCAGTTTTCAGGTTACGGCTATTTATCTAGTGCGTACGGAACGACTCTCGCAAGTTATTCGCTTTACCCCTCCGTTCGGTTGCACCAGATTAAAGACGTAGCAGAAAAGATGGGCTTCGTAATCGTGCCACTTTCATATACGAACTCGAAAAAGATGTTTGAGCCGTATGAAGATTTAAACAGTAACTATTACTGCAAACTGTGCAGAAGTTACGATTCCTTTTATCACACGATCGATTTCATAAATCACATCTTCAACCTAGAAGAGAGTGACGCTATCAATAGATATCAGATTTACGTGATTGCGCCGCTTGCTTTTTATAATCCTTGGCTCGAGGTCTCTTCAGAAGAAGATACTCTGCCAAAGTTCTTTTCGAGCCAGCTGTCGACGATTGAAACATTGCTTGGATTGATTATTCCTACTCAGAAAAATTTATATACCATGTCAAAAACGAACAGCGAAAACATTCGTTTGCTGGATGACACCATGCAAGAGAACTTCTCCGTAATAAATAAAACCATAGCCAGTGTCAGTGAACGGCTGGCCTGGGTTGAGCATGTCAATCAAGTCCTCAGCGAAAGAGTGAATAGTCTGGAAGGAGAATTGACCAGAACACAGCTGAAGACGTTTGAATTGGAAAGAAAGGTAGCATGCATGCTCGACCCCATCATCTTCGCCGTTCCTCCAAAGACGGATATCTCGTCATCATCGTCTGACAATATTGAGGCTAGGGTTGGTCTCTGCTTTGGACCGGAAATGCCTGTTGATGTGTTCGTTACGAATGGTCTTGTTAAATATAACAACAAGGCATTTAAGGATATACAACTTCCTTTACCATTGCAGACACTAAGCGTGTAAACTGCGGCGATTAAGCAACAATGGTATATGAAGAATAAGCATCATCCCCATGCAGCGTCACATTCGTGGCGCTTTTTTATGCTTTCATTTAATACCGTTAATGATAAATATCATATTATACTTATTATTAAGTGCAAATATCGGAAGTACCTAATATTACTTGCCGGCCGATGATGGGCGAGTTCTTGCTCTACTCTAACGATGTATTATTTGGCGGCATTTATGACGACCGCCTGCTTGTGAAGATTGCCCCAGAAAACGAACAATATAAAATGACTGAAGAAATTCCATACGATGGCGCAAAACCAATGTTTTTCGTCGAAGATGTCGATGGCAAGAATAGGTTACCTGAGATAATTCTAAATACTGTAAAGCGACTAAAATGAGCAAAGCATTAATTGTAATGGATATGCGGGAAGCGTGCGTCGGCAAAAACCGTGCAGGATTATTTAAATATAACCTTAATACTGTAGAAATAGTAGGCATCAATGGTGTCGGCTGCGTTGCCCTAACAGCTCTGGACACTATTCGAAATGGTTTTAAAGTTATCGTAAATACGAAGGCTATTGGAACTATGTTTGAAAAAGCTGAAATAACGTTTTCAGATATTAAGGAGAAAGGCGCGACTTTTGTCAACTAAATGAGATGGGGGCATAAATGATGCGCCGTTGTCGCAAGCGACCAGGCATTGAGCGACCCCATAGCGGCGACTCCTTTTTCAAACAAGCCAAAAAATAAGTCCTTTGTACTTGTTTTTCTTGGCTTGGCTGGGCAAAATTAAGCAGGCTTTAACAATCTACAAAAATACAACCATAACAAAGTACAAAAATACCTCATGAAATTTTAATAAAATATGGTATAATTTAATTAGTAAAAGAGAGGTAATAGTGAGTAAATTCACCTATATAGATTTGTTTGCTGGCATTGGAGGTTTCCGAACCGCCATAGATGGTTTAGGTGGAAAATGCATTGGTTTTTCCGAAATTGACAAGCCATGCATAGAAACATATCTCACTAATTACGGAGATTCCGAAGAAGATAATTTTGGCGACATAACAAAAATCAAAGAACTACCAGAGGTTGATTTATTGGTCGGCGGAGTTCCGTGCCAAAGCTGGTCTGTTGCTGGAAAAATGCGCGGCTTTGAAGATCCTAGAGGAAAACTATGGTGGGATGCGATAAGACTTGTCGAGCAGTCAAAACCGAAGGTATTCATATTCGAAAATGTAAAAGGCCTATTCGACCCAAGAAACAAGAAGAACCTAAACCTGATTGTAGAAAATCTCGAAAACGCTGGTTATTTAGTAAAAGTGCAATTACTAAACTCGTATGATTTTGGCGTTCCTCAGAATAGAACGAGGACATTCATTGTGGGCTTTCGCTTTGATTACAAAAAAGAGTTCGCGAACTTCTCATTTCCGAAAGGAGAAAAAGTGCATGCTAATTTAGCAAAATTCCTAGACGGTATTGAATACAAGGAAATCGAAAAGAAAAAGTTCTCGCCTCAAGAGATATTTGGCGACTATGTGCCAAAGGCAAGAAATGCTTTTCAAAAAGAAGACGAAGTAAACGATTTTTTCGTCATGTGCGATACCAGAAATGGCCATACATCTATTCATTCTTGGGATTTGCGAGATGACCTAGCCGACAAGCATAAGACAATCCTAAATGGCATCATGAAAAACCGCAGAAAAAAACAATTTGGACCAAAAGACGGAAATCCACTTTCTTTAAATGATATACAAACATTTCTTCCAGATACATCACAAGCAGACCTCGACTTCTTAACGAATGCTAAATTGTTGAAAAAAAGTGATAACAAATACTCACTAGTGAACTCAAAGAATTCATCTGGAATTAACGGCATCTATAGAATGTATATGCCTTATTCAAAAATCTTCTCGACACTTACTGCTACGGGCACTAAAGATGTAGTCGTCACTGACTATATAGATATAGATACTCCGGAAAAATATAAAGAAGATTTCATCGAAAAGATAATAAAGAAGGGTAAATATCGCCCAATTACCGTAAAAGAAACGCAAAGAATACAAGGATTCCCAGATGCTTTCATGCCGCATCGTAACGAAGCCTTAGCGAAAAAACAGTTCGGAAATGCCGTATCCCCACCAGTTATTTCAGCTCTAATGAAAGCAATTTTGGAGACCGATATATTAAATAGCAAAAGGAATAATTATGCTGAGGGAACAAATTAATAAAATTAGTAAAAAACAAAAAGCAGAAATCTTAGCAAGAGCTCAAGACTGGATGCGCAATAATATCATAGATCAGCACATAAAAAACACAAAAAAGCTGAGCTCTCTTGACGAACTTACAATAAATCCTTTCCTGTGGGCGTATTTAGCAAACTTTTATTGTGGAAATTCCTCTGCTGAATCTAAGGCAGTCGTAGCAATCCTCCCAAGAATTTTAGGAACTTCAATCGCAACAACTTTCGGCACCGCGATGCAGAGCTTTATAACTACAGTAATGGACGAATCATATGGGTCTGGCATTAAAGGAATTGACATCGAATATATTGACTGCGTGGACGGTAGAAAAAAATATTGCCAAGTAAAATCTGGCCCCCAAGCATTGAATAGAGATGACGTTAAAACCATATCAGATCATTTTAAAGATTTAAAAAATCTTGCAAGGACAAATCATTTACCACTGCAGACAAACGATATGGTATTTGGTCTACTATATGGCGAAAAAGGTGAAGAAAACTCATTCGTTAAAGAGCTAGCAAACGATTATACCGTGTTTATGGGGCAAGAGTTTTGGTTTAGGATGACCGGGGATAAGAACTTCTACAGAGACCTTATTAATTCAATGTCTGAAGTTGCAGAAGAAGTTGATTCTCGCGCAATAATCGAAGACACTATATCGAAACTAGCTGACGATATTAAAAAAAGGGAAATAAAGTAGGGTATTAACAACGAGAATAATAGAGGTAAAATATTATTATTTTGCCATTACTTTTGTGCAAAATTAGTCATAATATCAAACCTGGATTTCACAAGGCACTTAACAGAAATTTTCCACTAAAAAATCGGCTAAACCCGATTTAAAATGCGTTTGGCTGGGGATGAGGGATTCGAACCCCCGAATGGTGGGACCAGAACCCACTGCCTTACCACTTGGCGAATCCCCAACGGCTCTGTTTATTCTAATACAATTCAATCAAAAAAGCGAGACCCTTTCGTGCGGTTTTTTATTTGAACGATATATGTTACAATTATTTTAGGTAAAAGCATAAGAATTACAAACAGGAAAATAGGGTGGAACATAACCATACTAATTTAGGAGTCTACCATCCGCTTGACTCAGTCGAGGAAGTGGAAGAGTTTTATCAGGCAATTCGCCGAGAACGCTTAACGCACAAACTATCACCAAATCGACCATATTGTTATTGGACGATTGAGACTTATGATAAATCTAATGGCATCCGCGGCGGTGGTGGTCTCGGTGTTTTGGCGGCAGATATGCGCCGCGTAGCGGAACAGCTTCAGGTGCCATTCGTCTTAGTAACACCGTTTTATCCGTGGGAATCGCACCAGAAGATGCAAAACATGGAACAGATTGATTATCATGAAGCGCGAGATTATAAGGACTATGGCTTTAATTTTGTCGATACGGTTACCATTAAAACCGCAGATAGTACCGTCGCGCTAGATGTAGTCGAAAAACAACTCGGTTCTTCACGCTTTCTATGCATTACAGAGCCGAACTTCGGCGAACTTTACTCTGGTGAATCTGGCTCTGACCACCGCCTTTATCAAGAAGTTTCACTCGGCTTTGGCGGCTATCAGGCATTAAAGCTCGTCGGTCTCCGTCCGGCTGTAATTCAGCTGAACGAAGTTGCAACCTTCTTTGCCGCGGTTGCGCGTCTTGACGAGCTAGTTAGTTCTGGCATGGACTTTTACGAAGCAGTAGTTTATACACGTAAACATACACTTTATACTAACCATACGCTCGTGCAGGCTGCGGAGGCTACTTTTCATTATAATCAGTTCATCAAGTATGTTTTTCCAAATATTAAATCCGTAGCCGTTAAGCGTTGGCTATCTGATAAGTTCACCGATGGTACAATTCGTCTTTCGACGCCAACCGTAGAAATTGCGGAATTGCGTAGCGGCGTATCGAAATTACACGCTCGCGTAGCGAACTATCACGATATTAATGGCACAAAAATTAAATTTAAGAGCGTTACGAACGGCGTCCATATGCGGACCTGGGTTTTGCCGGAAATCATGCAGTTTTACCGTGACCATGGTGTGCTTGATCGCTTCGATTTACCAACCACACGTAACTTTGAAGAATCCGTTGATGCTATTACGGCAGCACAGATTCGTGAATTAAAGAGCATCGGTCGCAAGCGGCTAAATTCAATCCTAGAACATCGCACCGATCAATACGGCAATCAGATACATATCCCCGAAGATGCCTTTCTCTTTGATTTTAAGCGTCGCTTTGTTGATTATAAACGCCCTACTCTGCCGTTCAACGACCCGGAGCGTTTAGCAAAAATTCTCCAGGATCACAATGCGCATTATATTCTAGCTGGTCGCGTGCATATGGGTGATTCAAATATGTTTGGTAAGTTAATGAATACACTTCATCTGATTGACCAACATCCTGCTCTAAAAGAACGCGTTCACTATTTGCCGGATTACGATGAGGAATTAGGACTTGGCTTGTCGCTAGGAGCGAACAGTTCCATTAATACTCCAATTGTTGGACTCGAAGCCTGTGGTACGAGTTGGATGAAAGATGTTGCTAATATGGGCTTGTTAATTTCGACACATGATGGCGGCGTAGCCGACCGTGCTGCTGACAATTACCTCACTATCGAGGGCAAGAATGAGGCGCAAGAAACCGAAAATCTCTATAAGCAGATGGAGTTTGCGGCTAATGTTTGGAATAATGATTCGGACTTAGAATATTGGATTCACAAGGAGCTAAAGGCTTACTTAGATGTCTGTTCTGGTTCTCGCATGATGCGAGACTATCTGAACTATCTCTTTTAGAGATGACGAACCGATATTTGCAAAAATATCGGTTTTTTGATATACTCTTGACAAGAGTCCGAAAGGACTATTTTTTAAGGGAGTAATATGGCAAACGTAACCAGAATTAAAGCAAAGGATGACGGCGCGAAGAAAAAAGCCGATAAATCCGAAGACGCAGAAGTTACTCGCAAAGTCACTATAAGGGCTAAAAATAGCGAGAACAAAAAAGTCCGCGCCAAACAGGCTGCGGCAGCCAAGAAAGCCGAAAAGGCCGAACTTAAAGCCGCAAAAGAGGCAGAAGCAGAAAAGAAGAAAGTTTTCATCTTGTTCCGACCATTCGCAGCAATAGGTCGTTATATCCGCGATTCTTTCCGCGAAGTGCGCCAAGTCCGTTGGCCGGATCGCAAGTCGACTTGGAAGATGACTTTGTCAGTAGTTGTCTATGTAATATTAATCGCAGCGACTATTATGTTGCTTGATGCGTTCTTTACATTTATATTTAATCAACTTTTAAAGAATGTTTAGGAGATATAACAAATGGCAGTAAACCGTTATGATGGATCGCGCGCTTGGTATGCTATTAGCACCTACTCTGGCTATGAGGACAAGGTCGCCGACTCTATCAAGCAGCGCATTGGTAGCGTTGATCTTGCAAATAAGATTTTTGATGCAATCGTCCCGAAAGAAAAACAAATTGAAATTAAGAATGGCAAACGGCGCGTAGCTGATAAGAAAATCTTCCAGGGTTACGTATTAGTTGAGATGTGCCTTTCAGATGAGACTTGGTACATTATCCGCAACACGCCAGGCGTAACTGGCTTCGTTGGTACTGGCACGCAGCCAACTCCAGTTTCAAACAAAGAGATTGATAAGATTAAGAAACGTATGGGCGTAGAAGATCCGAAGTTTACCGTCAACTACGAGATTGGCGAGGTCGTGTCTGTTACGGATGGTCCATTCAAGGGTTTCGAAGGCACAATTTCAGAAATCGATGCCAATAAAGGCAAACTTAAAGTACTCGTTTCAATGTTTGGTCGCGAGACTGCGGTAGAGCTAGACGCGTTACAAGTTAAAAAGATTGACGACTAGGACTTACGATAAAAAATCCGATCCAAAAGATTGGTTATTTTATTTTGGTTTGTTAGTTATCATTTGCGCGTTATGGAGCGCGAATACGGTGGCTCGCTTGCGCTGTAGGCAAGAATGAGTTATAATAATTCTCGTTACGCACGTTTAATTAAACGTAATTTCCGGCGAAGCGCTTCAAAGCCGGAGAAGGAATATTAAAATGGCAGAAAAGAAATGTATCGGCAACCTCAAGTTGCGCATCCCTGGCGGCAAAGCTACGGCTGGACCTCCAGTAGGTAGCACGCTTGGTCAGTGGGGCTTAAATATGATGGAGTTTATCAATCCATTCAATGAGGCAACCAAGGAATATATGGGCAAGAATGTCATTGTTCATATCAAGGTTTACGAAGATCATACTTTCGATTGGACTTGTCTTGGTCAGCCAGTTGACGATTTAATTCGTGAAAAAATTAAGCTCGACAAAGGTAGCGGTAAGCCGAACACTGAGAAGGTTGGTAAAATTACCATGGCTCAGATTAAGGAAATCGCAGAGGTAAAGAAAGATCAACTAAATGCTATCGACGAAGCTGGCGCTTGCAAGATTATTGCTGGCACTGCACGTTCGATGGGCGTTGAAGTCGTTGATTAATTACTATAAAAAACTCCCCTCTAAAGGGAGTTTTTTGATGCTCTTCCACCTCTATTATAGCAAAGCCGTCGTCGGTGCGAAGATGGACTGCGGACAGATAATCTCTTAGAAGCCACAAAGGCGCCGAACCAATACGGTTTTCCTTGCTTTTCTATCTGTTTTATGCTAAGATTTAGGAAGTTTTAAATTAATGGTCGGGAGAGTGGGTAACTCGTTTGTACCGCGAAAGGATTATTTATGGCAAAGAAAGAAGAAGCCAAAGAAGTTCCTGAGACCGCCCCAGAAGTGGTTGAGGAGACTCCAGCCGAAGAAACTGTAACAGAAGATCATTACGCAAAGGCTGGCAAGAAATCAAAGAAACATCAAGAAGAAGTTAAAGCCGAAGAGGAACGCCAAGCTCGCAAGGTTGAGAAAGCGGCTGAGCCAGAAAAGAAAGCTGGTCCAAAGCCAGTTACTCGTAGCCGTCTTGAACGCCGTGGTAAGAACTATCGAAAGGTGAGCGAAAAAATCGAAAAAAATAAGGCTTACAGCCTCGAAGAAGCCGTCAAGCTCGCAATCGAGACTAGCCCCGTTAAGTTTGATGCGACACTTGAAATGCACTTCCGTCTCGGCGTAGATCCACGTCAAGCTGATCAGAACATTCGCGCTACCGTTACCCTACCAGCTGGTACGGGTAAAGATACTAAGGTTGCCGTATTTGCTCCGCTCGATCTCGCAAAAGCCGCCAAGACCGCTGGTGCTGATATTGCAGAAGACGAAGAATTTACCAAGCGTCTCGATAAGGAGCAGCTTGATTTCGACGTTTTGATTTCGACTCCGCAATATATGCCAAAGCTCGGTAAGTACGCTCGCCTCCTTGGTCCAAAGGGTTTAATGCCGAATCCAAAGGCTGGTACTGTTACGACGGATATCGAGAAAGCAGTAAAAGAAGCTAAGGCTGGTAAAATTGAATATCGCGTTGATAAGCAAGCTATTATTCATGTTGGTCTCGGCAAGATTAGTTTTGGCGCCGACAAGCTCATGGAAAACATCAATGCCTTTATCGATAGCCTAAAGAGCCAAAAGCCAGCTTCAATTAAAGGTCAATTTGTAAAGTCTGTTTATATTTCTACCACAATGGGTCCAAGCATTCTCGTAGAGAATATTTACAATTAATTATTGGCGACAAAAATCTCCCCTTGGTTGGGGAGATTTTTTGGTAGTTTATTCTGGAAAGACGCTGCCATCGGTCTGTGTGCAACCGATATAACTACTCGAAAGGTCGTCGTCAATATATTTGTATTCTTTCATAAATGTTTTCGCTTCATCGGATAGGTTCGAACAGTCGCCAAGAGCTTGACCACTTTGTAGCAACTTCCAGTCAGCTTCTTTTTCTACGCTCTTATACCATGTACCCGCATAGCTCGCTCCTTCACTAGAGACGCTGCCAATTGCGTAAATATACTTACCATCCTTGGTAAATTCGAGTTTCCCTAACGATAATGTCGCTTTATTACTATCTGTTGCAGTAAGCTTTTTGAGCCCCGCGTAGTCAATCACGATGGGGTCTGTCGTATTTTGCTTATCGGTCTGCTTAGCTTTTTCAAGTTCTTCAATCTTAGCCTCTTTTTCTTTAAGCTGACTCTCAACATCGGCGAGCCGTTTCGAGTCGCGATCGCCCTTCATAATAATCATGCCGCCAAAGGCACAGACGCCAATTAGCAGAATTATTAAGATAATAGAGCAAACCATCCATCCTTTACTAGATTTAACTGGTTTAACCGATGCTGGAGCTTGTCCTTGCATACGGGCATCAAATGAATCTTGCATTGTTTTCTCCTAATATATGTTTTTATTTTAGCATAAACTTCTAGTGCACGTATGTGACAATAAAAATATGCCCCTCTCGAGCTGGGGCATATTATTTAGCGCTTCTTTTCCTTTACTTCATTGCGACCAAGATTCTTCTTCGTCTCAGTAAAGACCACGTGTTTGCGCAAAACTGGGTCGTACTTGCGAAGGCTGAGCTTGTCTGGAGTGTTCATGGTGTTTTTCTTAGTATAGTAAAGGCGAATACCAGATTCTTCCGACACCAAACCGACAAGCTTGCGCTTGGTATTATTTTTCTTTGCCATATTGGGATTATTTTAGCATATCTGTTAAGTTTTGTAAAATATCTGATATGAAAAGGGTCCTCGCCGATTGGCGGGGACCTTCAGTATTACGTCAAAACGCTCATTCTTTATTTATACTAATCCTCATTGAGAACAGAGCGGGGACAAGCGAAAGAAAGAACGCCGTCCACTTGCCGCTGACCCAAAAACCCGGTAAGAACTCGCTCAGTAGCAGAATCGATATCGCGCCTGCAAGAAATAGCGCAATAAAGAGCACTACTATTGCAACAACCTGAGCGACGCTCACGTTATCCGTGAAGACAGTAGGCAGCATTGCGCCAAAGAACGCCACGCTGATTACGCAGAGCACGATATACTCCACTACGAAGAAGAGTATCGTTGCCAGGATTAATACTGGAATGCTTTCGATTGTAATATTGTCTGGAAAGACAATTGAACACGCTTCGAATATCAGGGCCGTAAGTATAAGTGTTAAGATGAACATCTGGAATCCTCCGAGGCACCCTTTATGTGCCGTGCAACAAGGACGACGAAACTAAACAGCCAATTACTGTTTCAATGTATATTATAGCATTTTTGTACAATATAGTCAATAGCTTGCCTTAGTTAACCTCTCAAGTGCAACACTTAGTAACAAAAAAGAGGCACCTTTGCGGCATTTGTATAGGCGTCATATACTTTAAGCCTAAGTGTATTCTTTTGCGGTTGTAATAGTCAAGATATACATAGCTTTTGCGAATCTTTCCTAATACGTTATTATTTATACAGAGGAGCAAAGAATGAAAATTATTGATGGAACAAAAGATAACTTTAAAAAAGAAGTTTTAGAGAGTAAAAAACCAGTTTTAGTTGATTTTAATGCCGAATGGTGTCCACCTTGCCAGGCGTTACACCCTATTCTTGAGGAGCTCGCTGAAGAAAATGACGATTTTAAAATTGTTACTGTAGACATAGACGCCGAGGAAGAATTAGCGAACCAATACCGTGTTTCTTCGATTCCCTGTTTAGTCGTCTTTAGGGATGGCGAGGAGGATGATCGCCGTTTTGGCTTACAATCTAAGAAACGCCTTTTAAAAATGGTGGAAGTTAAATAATGTACGATGTCGTAATAGTAGGCGGTGGACCAGCCGGTTTAACTGCGGCAATCTATGCCGTACGCGCCAATAAGAAAGTGTTGGTTTTAGAAGCAACGGCCTGTGGTGGCCAAATCGTCAATACATCGAAGATCGAAAACTATCCGGCTGCACCAGGTATTACTGGTCTTGATTTTGGGCAGACTCTGCAAAAGCAAGCCGAAGATTTAGGCGTGGAGATTGAGTTTGAGTCCGTCGAAAAAATTATAGATAATGATATGTCTAAGCTTGTTATTACCGAAGATGACCAATACAAGGCAAGAAGTGTTATTATCGCTTGTGGCACCGAGCCGCGTAGACTAGGCTTGGAAAACGAGGATAAATATACTGGCTCTGGTATTTCTTATTGCGCAACCTGCGACGGTAGCTTCTATCGCAATAAGGTTGTTGCCGTGAATGGGGGTGGCAATTCTGCTCTGCACGAAGCGCTATATCTGTCGGAAATTGCCGAAAAAGTATTCCTCATCCATCGACGCAACGAGTTTCGTGGCAGTGCCGATTTGGTCGAGAAAATAAAGAAAAAAGATAATGTAGAGCTAATTCTTAACGCAAATATCGTAGGTCTCAATGGTGATAAAAAACTAAAAAGTATTACTATATCTCACGACAATAAAACCGAGGAACTTGCTCTGGATGGGTTATTCGTATCTATCGGTCGTATTCCGAAAGCAAAAGGCTTAATTGACGGTCTCAAGCTGACAGAAGGTGACTATGTTAAAGCGGACGAAAGTTGCACTACTAACATTCCAGGAGTTTTCGTTGCGGGCGATGTGCGAAGTAAAGAAATCCGCCAACTGGTGACAGCGACAAGCGACGGCGCAATCGCGGCCGAGGCTGCTTTAAGATATATCGATGCCTAAATATCCGTTGATGTGCCCAGGGCAGCAAGATAAAAAATACCAAGATGTTATAATAATTAGAGAAAAGGAGAGAAATTTATGTTTGATTTAAAGGGGCAAGTTGCGGTTGTCTCTGGGGCTTCAAGTGGGCTTGGTCAACAGATGGCACTCGCTTTAGCGCGCCAAGGTGCCAGCTTGATTATCCTAGCTCGTCGCTATGAGCGCCTAGAAGATTTTAAGCCGAAGCTCGAAAAAGCAGGCGCAAAGAAAGTTGTGCCAATTAAATGCGATGTAACCAGTACTGAAGATATAGAAAAAGCCGCCGAAAAGGCAGAAAAAGAATTCGGCAAGGTAGATATTTTACTGAACTGCGCTGGTTCTGCGAAAAATAATGGCGTGATCGATATGACTGACGACGAATGGGATTTTACGATTGCAACTGATGAGACTTCGGTTTTTAAGATGACTAGAGCTTTCGCAAAAATCATGAAGAAAAACAAGTATGGTCGCATTATTAATATCGCATCAATGTATGGTCTAGTTGGTAATACAGAAATTCACACTATCGCCTACCATACCTCCAAAGGTGCAGTCGTAAACTTTACGCGCGCCGTCGCGGCCGAGTTGGCAACTGATGGTATTACTTGCAATGCGATTTGTCCAGGTTATTTTTATACTGAGCTAACTACCGAAACGCTCGATACGGATCAATTCCAGGATTTTGCCAAAACGCACGTACCGATGCAACGCTACGGCAAGGCTGGCGAGCTCGATGCGGCTTTAATCTTTCTCGCAAGTAAGGAAGCGAGCTATGTTACGGGTGTAATTTTGCCAGTCGATGGGGGATATACCGCTGTTTGATTATAAAATACCCGTACTCTCATTGGCGAGTAGTAATTTACTAGTGCATAGGGGTGAAAATTTAGATTTAGCAAATAGGATGGTTCAATCGTGAAAAAACAAACCTTTCGCTGGATTCTGGTTATTCTCTGGCTAACATTGACCGTCTATTTGTCGCAACAAAGCGGCATTGAAAGTTCTGCCACTTCAGGCTGGCTAGCGCATAGATTGTTTCGTATATTTGAATTTCTGGGCATCAATATATCCTATCAGGTATTTCATGCGGTATTCCGGAAGATTGCGCATTTTGGTATTCACTTCATTCTAGCTTGGCTCGGATATCGCGCCCTATTAATTAGCTGCAATAAGCGCAGAAATGCTATTACTGTTACGCTAGTGCTTTTTGGCGCCATAGCAATATTCGATGAGGCCGTTCAAGGCATTGCTCCCGGACGGGCAATTATGCTCTTTGATGCTTTGATTAATTTATCTGGAGTATTACTAGGCACAATAGTGGGATTTATTACAACAAAACAGTATAAAAACACTTTAAAAACGGAATGACCTTAGAGAGTTCAGCGCCTTTGCAACATCTGCATAGGAGCCATTCTTAAAGTTGTATGTATTCTAGCATAGTTGTAATAGATTAGGTATTCTTGAATGCTCTTAGTAACTTCAGGCAGCGTTCTTGCGGTATATGGACCAATAGATTCTTCTCGCATTGTTCGGTTAAATCGCTCAATATGCGCATTATCATTAGGCTGACGCACTCTCGTGTGTCGGATTGGAATACGATGCTTTGCGAGAATATCTTTGAAGCGTTGTCCAAATTCTCGACCGTTGTCGCACTGGACCATCTTAAAACTAAAGCCAAACTCTTTTTGAGCTGCAAGCACGGCATTCGCCGTGCTTGTTTGGCTGTATGAGTATCCTATGCGAGAATAGGCTAGCCTTGTATTCACATCAATAATATTCGTAATATATAGGTGCTTTCCGCCGAAGTGGTTCATTAGGAAAACCGTATCCACTTCAACTAGATCGCCTGGAGACTCTGCTTTTGGTCTCCTCGGGTTATGCTTAGCCCAATACTTCTTACCATAAAGTCTAACTCTCTGTAATTTGTATCTTCGAACAATCCTTCGGACACTCGAAAAACTAACTTCAAGATTCTCATTCTGAAGCGTTAGCCAAACTACGTAGTTGCTTCGACCAAGCTCGAGCTTGGTCTCGATGATGTGCGCCACAAGGCGCTCGTCTAGAGCATTCGGATGCACCTTAGGAGCAGAAGATAGAGTTGGCACTAGCCATTTGAGGCTAGACAAACGAAAAGTGGCACCCTGAAGCCTACGCGGTCTTCCGTAGCGTCTCGCAACTTGCGAAACGCTACGATGCTCAAAGAAAATCTCTTTTAGCGCTTTTTCGCGTTGTTTTTCGATTGCTTTATCTATACAATATGCCATAGGTAGTTTCCTGTTTAGGTTTTGAGCAACTTTAAGTATGAAACTACCTATTTTTGTTGGCAAGTACTGCCAACTATTTTGTTGCAAAGGTCCTGGACCCTAACGATTGCTTGACTTTTTTATTTATATGTGCTATTATACTTGCAGGAACTAAAAACCTTGCACTTTTATATTTTGGAGGTACCACAATGGAAGGATTTACCAAGAAAGATGTACGTAATGCAGTCGTAGCAAACAACAAGGAATGGCTGGCGGAAGCTCTGGATCATCTCGACTACAAGGATAAGGATTCCAGGCCCACGTTCGCCAGAGCTGACCAGGCGTTCATGTCTGCACTTTTCAGCAGCGCAGCGATTACTGAACAGAATAGCAATCTCGCCCCTGAGATTATCGACTTACTGATCGAACGTACGCTTCCCGCAATCAACATCTTCGATTTCATCTACCTTTACCTGATTGCGCAGGGTGTAGAAGAGGGTGACTACGGCCTGATCCCTGAGGATGTCAAACAGCACCTCAAGGACGACGAGTACACCGAAGAGATCGGCGCTATCATCCAGGAGATGGACAACAACGAGATTGACGCTCTGCTCAGCTTCATTGTCGAAGAAACCGGGGCGATCAATAAGTCATTCTCCTACCCGATCATCCACACCATCTACGAACAGGGAATTATTCCCGACGCAAAGCTGATCACGATTATGGGATTCTCTCTTGAAGAGCCGAAATCCAGCGAAATGCTCGGTAGACTCCTGGCGCTCGGCGCGCTTGGTGGTCTGTTTTAATTAATATGAAGATATATTAATTCGAATACTCCTTGCGGTTTAGGTGCCGCAGTTTATTATACCCTACCTCCGGATAGACCCCAACGCCCCCGCAAGGGGGCGTTTTTGATGCTATATTATATTTATGAATGAACTCCTAAAACGCAGTTTTAGCGCATATAAGATCGTGCTGGGAAATAAACTAGCGACGTCTTTTATGATGTTTTTCGGCGGAATTATGCTAATGGTTGGCGCCTTTAGCGGTAATGGAAATGACACAAAAACATTGCCATCTATGGTTGCAATTGCAGGCGCTGTGCTCTCATGTTGGTCTTTTTATCGAATCGGCTATCTTAAAGCAAAATCTGAAAAATTAAAATACGACGCACGCGATGAAGCTTTAAATCAACTCGTCTTACAGATTTACGAAACAGTCGTATGTCTAGCCGTCTGTCTGATTGGAATTGTTCTGTTATTGAATGAAAGCTTTACGAATCAAGCACTAAACTTAATGACGGGTGGTTTTACGATTTTCAATGGCATAGTAGGCGTTATTGGCGCCATAAAGAATCGCGAAAAATACGCCACTTTTGGTTGGAAATTTATGCTTGGACTTACAATAATCGAATTGGGTTTAGGTGCGTATTTTATTTTTATGTCAAATACAATCAATAATGTCGGTTTAGGCGTGATGGGCGTTATTACGACGATTGCTGGCTTGATTGAGGTTATTTCATCATTGCGAAAAGACGTGCTCCAGAAAACCATTCAAGATGGAAAAGATATTGTCAAAATACTAAAGGAAGAAAAATAAAGCCATAAAAAATGGAGCCGCCTTCGAGACTTGAACTCGAGACCCCTTCCTTACCATGGAAGTGCTCTACCACTGAGCTAAGGCGGCACTAGCGTTATTCTATCACACATAAACGGTGGCTTCAAGCCTACTCGCTACCGATACTCATTATCGACAGCTACATTACTGATAGTCGGTCGCTGATTACTCTATTACAGCATTAATTATCTTTGACTGCTTCTTGTTCTCGTAGGGCTGCAATGCTGGCTCTATATTCTAGATATGTACCGCCAAAACAAATAAAGGTCGCAATTATCAAAAGAAAACAAATAAAAATCAATCTACGGCTGGCTGGTTTTTCCCAAATCGTATCGCGTTTTTGACTCATAACCTTATCTCCGTTCCGCCCCATTCGACTACCGTAAAGCCTTTGCGCTCAGGCTGCGAGAGGGCTTGCTCTTTTACTGTTATTTGCTTTTCTAACGGTTTATATTCCATCATAATGCGAATCGTAGTATCTGGTCGTGGCAAAATAGTAAGACTCATATTCTTTTCTATCTCAGCGGCGGATTGAAAACGGATAAACACGTATGGTTTCTTCTCTAAGACGCTCGCCCAGTAACTAATGAACTCTTCGCGTTCTTTATAATTCAAGCCTAGCCTCATGAGTTTCTGGTCAAGAAAAGATTCAACGTCAGCTTTAGCAACAACGAAGCCTTCCTCTAAACTATCCGAATTGTATTGTTTGATATTTTGCGACTCATAATAGAGCGCATATAGTTTCTTACCTTCTTTGGTAGTGAGAGTACCATCTGGTTGAGCAGTCACATTCCAACCTTCACGATAATCTGGATAATCGACCGTGATACGCTCCGGATTGCTGAGACGAACCGATACGTTAGTCGTCTTCTCTGGATATAGATAAATGATTGGCTTCTTCATTACAGCGCCGCCAGAATCCTCCTTCCTCAAAACAAGGTCGACTGTTTTTGGCTGGATATTTTGAATTTGAATTAAGCTTAGCGTTCCATACACCTTCGTTGTGTCGTATGAAGAACTATAATTTCCGATAATATGAATATTATAATCGCCATCGCGATATACTTCTTCGATTGTCATATGGTCAAGGCCGGTGTCTTCTTTCGCTACTGCTACAACCGTACCAGTAGTAAAGAAATCCGAATTAAGACTATAGACGAATGGCGTAGCGTTTTCGGAGGTATTCATAGAGTTAATCGCAGCAACAAAATCTTCTAGTTCATCGTTACTGCGAATAATTGCATACTCAGCATCGTTGACGCCATACTTGCTCATTAACGAATTGACGGAGCCATTTGGATTATCTTGGGCTGCGGCATAATTAGTGGTTACTTCTTCGTATTCGACTAAAACGTTTTCATCTGCCGGTTTTTCCGGCGAAGGCGTACTATGTGCGGGTTTATCTTCCCTGTAATTCTGCGAAGCATACATACCAAACAAAATCAGCACGAGAATAAAGATTACGCCCAGTAGCAACATTATTACTGCCGTAACAACTATTTTTGAATTGACGTAGTTTGTCGATACTTTTTGGGATTGTTCTTCTGGTTCACCACCCTGTTCGCCCATTTGATATCTGCCTCCCCTTTTTTATATTTTCATAATATCTGCTTCTTTTTCGGCAAATATTTGATCAATTTCCACGTTAAATCCCTTGGTAATTTCGTCAACTTCTTTCTCGGCACGTTTTTTAGCGTCTTCAGCTAATTCAGCTGCTTTAATATCTTTGCGCGCATCATCACGAAGCTTGCGGAGAGCGATTTTCGCTTCTTCGGCTTTGCCGCTAGCGGTTTTGACAATCTCTTTGCGGCGCTCCTCGGTTAGTGGTGGAATTGGCACGCGGATTACGCGCCCATCGTCAGCCGGGTTGAGACCGAGCGACTGATCGGCACGAATGGCGGCAGTAATTTTGCCAATATTTGCCACGTCATAAGGAGTAATTAGCAGCATAGTTGCGCCCTGAACGGTCACATTTGCAATCTGATTAAGAGGCGACATTTGACCATAAACTTCAGCTTTAATATTTGTTAGCATATCTGGATGCGCGCGTCCAGTGCGGACTTTCTTCATTTCGTCTTTAAAATGGTCGATAACGGCAGTCATTTTGGTTTTTACGCTGTTAGTATTGAACATAGTTTCTCAAACTCCTTCTCGTCTTTAAACTTTAATACGATATCGCCAGCACCGCGCGCATTGGTACGTACTTTCACTTTTACACCGAGCTTTTCACTAAGTTTAACTGCACGAGATTCACTCTCGGAGCTAACTGGGTGTTCTTTAGCCATTTTGGCTGCCTTGGCGCGAGCTTTCACATCTACCATATATTGCTCGACTTTACGAGCGCTCCAGTTTTCCGCAATGATTTTTGGCAATACTGCATTTATCTGCTCTGGAGCGGCAGTAATAAGTGGACGCATTTGACCTTCGGATAGTTTATGCTCAATCATTGCGGTCTTGGCATTATCTGGTAAACTCAGGAGGCGCATAGTATTAATGACGGCAGATTCGCTCTTGCCAACGCGTTTTGCGACTTGTTCGGCGCTCATGTTAAACTGATTCTTCAGTTTCGCGTAAGCCGTAGCGGTCTCAATTGCATTTAAATCTTCACGTTGTACATTTTCGATTAAGGAAAGCTCAAGGCGATTTTGCGCATCGAGAGTGCGAACGATAGCCGGGATTTTATCTAGTCCAGCTATCTTAGACGCCCGCCAACGACGCTCGCCGGCGACGATGCGATATTTACTACCTTCTTTAGTAACTACAATAGGAGATACGACCCCATGCTCCTTGATAGAGTTAGCTAATGATTGTAATTGTTCTTCTTTAAATTCGCGACGCGGCTGGTCTGGATCCGGCTCGATGTCTGCAATTTTAAGATTGCGTAATTTGCTATCTTTTGCATCCTCGTCGGCGGTCGGATCGAAGGCTGAATCGATATTTTCCGTTGGAATTAGTGCCTCAAAGCCCCTACCTAGTCCACGCGCACTCATTTGACACGCTCCAATACTTCATCGGCAAGAGCCTTATACGCTTTTGCACCTTTACTAAAACGATCGTATTGCCCAATTGCTACGCCATGACTCGGTGCTTCGGCGAGACGAACATTGCGCGGAATAGTAGTTTCAAATACCTTATCCTTAAAGAAGCGCTTCAATTCAGCGAGCGTCTGAGAGCTCAAGACGGTACGACGATCATACATCGTAGCAAGCACGCCTAGTAATTGCAGTCTTGGATTCATGGCTTTTTTGACAAGATTCATGCTTTCTAGAAGCTGCGCAACGCCTTCAAGTGCGTAGAACTCGGTCTGTACAGGAAGTAAGAGATAATTTGCCGCAATCATGCCATTGACTGTCAAAAGCGAGAGGCTTGGTGGGCTGTCGATAATGACAAAATCATATTCCTTACTAACCGTTGCGAGTGCTTTCTTGAGGATGCGGAATTTATCCTCCATTTCGGCCATCTGCACTTCGACATTAGCTAACTCCGGAATGGCTGGCGCAATAAAGAACTTTTTATTCTTTTGGTTGGCAAGCAAAATGGTATCTTTTAGCTCAGCCTCACCAAGCATAACATCACACATTGTCATCTTAAGCTCACGCTTGTCGACGCCGAGACCAGAAGTAGCATTTCCCTGCGGATCAAAATCGATAAGTAACGTCTTCTTGCCTTTTTTTGCAAGATAAAAACTTAGGTTGATAGACGTAGTAGTCTTACCAACACCTCCTTTTTGATTGGTAACCGTAATCACCTTTGCCATGTTTATATTTTATAATAAAACCCTGTTTAATTAAAGAGAAACTACCAAATATAAGATTCGATAATTTCTGGCAATGGGACTTCCAGCAATATTAAACCGCCCGGTTCAGCGCGCTCACCGATATAGTGGACGAGGTCAACCTCGTCTTCAAAAAAATGTATCTTCTTGTTATTCGGATCAGTACCGGTCATATTAGTAAGTACGCAAATATCCGTAAGGAGCTGCAAATCGATACCGTAAAGTTTGCGCACGTCATCGATAATCAGGGTTTTCGCTGGCGATTCGAGCGCAAACATCGTAGCGCACCCAAGACGAACATCATCGGCGGCTATATAGGCACTGTCATCAATTACAATAGTGCCGCGTATTCCTTTAGCCGGTGACATGCGACCATGAAGTGGCACGATAGAGTCTGTGCCAGCAATGAGCTTTTCTTTTGGAATCTGAAATTGCTTACCAACGGCACAGGCCATAATAATCGGGCGAATGTTATGCTCGCCAAGAATCTTTATCTTGACATGGAGACGATCGCGCTCTTCGTCGATAAAGTCCCCCTCATAGCCATCAAGCGTAAAATTACTATTTTCAAAATAGAAATCAGCTGGCAGCTCGTCGCCATAGGTGAAGACGTTCGGATTCTTGAGGTACTTCGCGAATTTTTGCGGCACATCATTGAAGTTAACCATAACACGTTTGGCGATATTTGCCATAGCAAAGAAGCGCTGCGCCTCTTCGTCGGTACGACAGCTGGTAACAATAACCATATCTGGTTCAATCTCTGGAAATTCAGCCGACGACTTGTAGTCAAGAATTACAATATCAGCATCAACTTCCTTATTGACGCCCATCGTGACTACAAATTGTTGACCAAGAATCATGCCAAGCGCACGAATAGCAGACTTGCGACCATAAGAGCCGACCACGACGATTGTCTTAATCTGCGGATTCTTTCTGAGGTACCTTTCAATGCGGGACTTCTGGCTAAACATGATTATTTCTTTGTCCTCTTCGCAGTTTTGCGCTCGCTACGTTTAAGGGCGCGTTCAGAATGAATCTCTTTAAGTTCGTCTTTAGAATGAATACCAAAGAAAAGATCGGTTAAGCCGTTGACAAGAAGATAAGTGCCAAATAGCATAATATGAGCGATGTCGCCAATAGTGCCAGCGTTGAAAATAACGAAGGCAAGAATACAGCCAAGTGTACCGTTTACAATCCACATAAAACGGTCGGTAAGGTTGTCAAAGCTCTTGAAGCCCATTGCGACAGTAATGAGTGACGACGCAAGCACATAACAGGCGAGCATCGTAATGCGAATCGGCAAAAGCTCAGCTAACGATACGTCTGGATTGACTGTATAGAGAAGCGCGACCGACATCCCCATCTCAACGACGCCGAGCGCAAGCGGAAAGCCACAGTTATATGCGCGTCGCTTGCGATAAACGACATTCATAATTTCAATGATGCCTAAGACTAACATCGTCCAGCCGACAACTTGAATCAAATAGTTTACATCTTGGCGGTGCGTAAACATCATATAGAATCCCACACCAAGTGAAACTATACCCTTGAGGACAAATACGCCCCAGTGGCTCTCAATGTATTTTCGTTTTGTGCTCACTGCAAAAGCTCCTATTTCTTTGTTTTAAGTATATTTTAAACACGAGCGTTTTGCAAGAGAACTAATTGCTAGACGTGACGTACTTTAGCCCGAATTTTTTCGATAAGATAGTTTATCTTGTATTTGCCTGGATTAATTATCAAATCATGTGCATGTAGATAAATAAGCTCATCGACACCAAAACTACGCTTAAATTGGCTAACGCCATAAAAACGGTGCTTAGTGTCATCGACCGCCGTAATTCCCCAGAAATTATAACGTTTAATACCGCGCTCGCGCGCATCACGCATAGCCTGCATATGTAGAAGTGGTGCGCCGGAATACTTTACGCCCAACTCCGTTGAGACGCCATAATGATACGAAGCCTCGTTGCCATAGAAAATCATATAGTTCTGAGCAAGAATATCGTCGCCGAGCTTAGCGGTATAGATTTTTACCTCGTCATACTTTGTAAATGCTTCAAACTGTTTACGCAAGAAGTCTTCCGAGAATTCAACGAATTTATGCCTGGCGGCCGTTTCGAGTTGAATCTTATAGAAGGTCTTGATTTCCTCCGGATCAGTAGTAGAGCTGACCGATATGTTATTCTTAAGGGCTTTGCGGATTTTACGACGCAAGCTTTGAGAAGCGCCAGCAAGAATTTCTTCTTCAGACTTAGTGATATCCAAGATGCCAGCATACTCTACTGAAAGATACATCGGAGCTGGCTTTAGGCCAAGGTTAGCGAAAAGCTTACGATTCTTCTCGCCCTCAGTAATTTGCGGACGAACACGTACGAATACGCAGCGATTCGCCTCGCCCTGCTCTTTAATGTCGTTAAAAATGGCTTTGACGAGTTTTTTGTCGCCCCAATCTAGAATTGGACCACCAGCTATTGCCATAAAAGTACCACGCTTAGCGGTTTCTACCTGGCCAATATATGCGCCAAGAATTTTATTCTTGTCGTCTATAGCGATACGGCGGACAACGGTTTTGCCGCGTGATTCATGAAATTCACCCCAAGCCCAACTCTGTAAAAAGTTCGCATCATCATGGCTCGTAACAAATTTGTCCCATTTTTTCTGATCAGTAGCGTCAATAATCTTCATGCTACTTATTTTAGCATAATTAAAGGTGGCGACGTTTTTTGCGCACCTCTTCGAGTGCATGGACGGCTTTATAATGTAGCTTTTTAACCGCCAAATCTTGTGCCGGCATGAACGTTACCTGCTCGCCACCGAAGCCACACTTAAAGGTGGTGACGCCAGCATAACGATGATGTGGCGAGTTTGGTGGTGCAATACCGAAAAGATTATAGCGTTTCAAACCCATTGCTTTAGCGTCCTTAATAATCTGCCACTGTAGAGCATGTGCGCCCGGCAACTTACGTCCCTCATCCGTAGAAGCCGCTTCGTGGTAAATTGCCTCTGGTTTTTGGAGTAAAATTAAGCCTTTAGCTAATACTGTGCCGTCAAGTGAGGCGGTATATATACGCGCATTGTCGCCAAATGCTTCACGCTGTGCCTGAATAAACTTGCGCGTAGACGGAATGAATCCTTGACGCTCTGCGGTCTTGAGCTGAATATCATAAAAATCATCAAAAGCATCTTTGGAATTGTCATAATCGACTTTAATACCAAGTTTTGCGCTGCGACGAATATCATAGCGAGTTTGGCGGCGCATATCGGCCAACAATTCATCCTCAGTTTTGGTCAAATCTAGCATAACCGTATGTTCAGCATGGAGATGCATCGGCGATTTGACTAAGCCGAATTCTTGCGCGAGCTTCTCATGCTCGGGCGTATCGTAAATATTTGGGCGCATCCGCACAAATACGCAATTATGCTCTTCTGCTAGTTTATGTATTTCTTCTAGGAAATAATTCAGGGTTTTCTTGTCATGATCCCAATCAAGGAGGGGTCCGCCCGGAATTTCCAGATAACGACCCCGCTTCGCCGGCTTTAGAATAATTAAAGCCGAAGCAACTAGTCTACCGTCTTTCTCGATACCGCGATAAAAAGTCTCTTTGCCATCAATCTCGTAAACTTTGCCCCAAGCCGAAGTTTGCAAGAAATTCGCCTCTGGATGAAACTTAAAAACGTATTCGTCTAATTCTTTTGGTTTGAGTTCAACAAATTTTAGCATCTATTTTAACTCCTCATATTGCTTTGCAATTTCTGCGGCGGTAGCTTTAATATCTCGAAGATAGTGCGAATGGCGCCAACCTTCTTTGATGGTTAGCTTGGAGTTCTTAAGTAGTTTGTGCATTTTCTCACCCTGACGCAACGGCGTCATTTGATCATCTGTGCCCCAAATCATTCGAGTCTTAGTCGTGATTTGCGAAATGTCCAATTCTCTATCCGAATCGAGCATATTCGTCATAGTTTTTTTCATGTTTTCTGGCGCATCATTATAATCATGAACGCCGAGTACTTTGTGAACTACTTTACGTGCGAGTTTACTCTTTTTAAGTGGCGAGAAGGCCTTTGACATTTTACGCATTAACTCATTTTTACGCGATGCTTCGTAAATGCCCGCCGAATCAAGCAGAATTAAGCCTTTAAGATAGTCAGAGCCTTTCTGAACTAGCATATTTAACAAGATGCGACCGCCATTACTGTGCCCAAGCGCAATGGAGCCTTTCGGAATGCGCTTTACTGCCCAAGTCACATAATCGTCAATCGTATAGACTTCAGCTGACTTCGTACCAAGTCCAGGTACGCGCAGTAATTCGGCATCAATTTTATATTCTTTCTTTAATACGGCAATGACTTCTTCCCATGGTTCGGGCTTATAAGTCCAGCCGTGAATAATGTAAAGTTTTTGCATCACTTTAATCCCCATTTCGCGCGGCGCTTTTTATATAATTCAGTTTGACGCGGCAAGTTTGCGGCGTCTTCTGGATTTTCAAGGAACTTCTCAATGAGCCATTCGAGATACTGACTGCCCTTGAAGAGGATTGTTTCGCCGCCTTTTAGATTTGCCTTGAGATATTCAAGCGCTGCGTCTGGTTTCCGATATGCCACGACATGGACGCCCTTCTTTTTCCGCAAGACTGGGTAGGTATATTTTACAGTACGACGGCCGATAAGTATAATCTGTTCCGCCTTAACGTCGACCAATAGATCCGCGAGATGCTCATGTTCTTCTTTTTCGATGCTGCCTTGATCAATAATGTCGCCAATTACGAGCCATTTATGTTCAACGTCGATTTCTTTAAAAGTATCAAGCATTGTCTGCATACTGATAATATGCGCATTATAACTACTGTCGATTAGCTTGAGACCGTTCTTTCCTTTGTAGAAGTTGTTACGACCGGGAGGCGTAACATAATCGCTCAGGTCATATTTCACTTCAATATCGAGATAGTCCATGAGCTTTTCAAGCATCAAAAGCTGAATAGTCACATCGCGTGGCATTGGGTCATGAAACGTAAATTTGCGTTTTGCAAAAGTAAAGACGGCGCGATCTGGCTCAACTTTATATGATTTAAGTTCATTCTTGCTAACCGTAGCAACTTCGGCGCGAATGTCTTTAGTTAATTTAACCATTGTTTCGTTATCGCCATCAATTACGACAAACTTTTTGGTATATTTTGGTACATTGGCAAATTCATGCGCAATCGCTTCGTCTAACGAAGCAAATTTGCCCTTCTTTACGACTTCGTCAAAACAAATCGCATGCGAACGGCCAAGACTAATCCAGACCGAGGCTTCAGGCTTCAGCCATTTGGAAATATATTCAGCGCGTCCAGGAAAGTCACCGTCCGCCTCCACAATGTAATATTTTTCAGTATGACGAAAAGTGAAAGCGCGAATTGGGAATCGAAGAGCAAGCTTGAGCCATTGAATTTTAGACCCAGTCACTCCATGCTCGCCTAAAATATCAAAGGTAATGCCATAGATAGAATTGGCATTATGCGAATAGTGCGCTTGATTGCCTAGCTGCGTTTCAACTAAATTTAGCATTGTAGTTTTACCGGCAGAACCAGTAATCATAATAATACGCGGATGCCATCGTTTCAAAGAAATATTGGCCCAAAATTTAAAATAACTGGCTACTACAAAATACAATTTATCAGTAAGTCTAGATTTGAAATCCATGTCCATATTATAGCATCAAAAAGTCACCCCATGAGGACTATGGAGTGACGCTTCTAATATACTACATTTGAATATTATTACCTATATTTCGCGACGTTTTAGCTCTAATAAAACAGTCGGGACTGCTGGCGGTGGCGTAAAATAATGGGGTTTCATCGGCAAGCGAATGCGTGGCGCATAATGCACAAATAACTGCTTACCAAGTTGCGACGTATAATGTCGGTCATTATTAAGAAGTTTGAGCGCGAACTGTTTCTGCAGGATGAGATAAATCGCCTCGGGCGGATTTGGTGCCTCGTTGAGTTTGCGTAAAATAGCAGAACTCAGATGAAAAGGTGGATTTGCGAATATCTTATATGGCTCGTTCGGCAAGGTCATCTCAAGAAAATCCTGCTCAACGATTTTGATATTTTCGAATTGCCCGACATTCTTACGTAACAACTCCACGGTTTCATGATCTGGCTCGACGGCGATAACCTGTTTACAGCGTTTTGCTAGCGCGGTAGTAATTACGCCAGAACCCGCTCCGATATCAATGACCATATCGCGTTTCTTAATGTTGCTATGGCCAATTAAAAAACCGGCTAGTTTCGGGCTGCGCAGAAAGTGTTGCGAAAGTTGATATTTACGCATCTTTTGGCAATAAACCTAACCGGCGCACCGCCTCATACATGGCAACTGCTGAAGCGCAACCCACATTAATAGAACGCGTTGAGCCTAATTGTTCAATATAGAAAGCTTGGTCGGATTTATCGAGCAATTCTTGCGAGATACCATCCGATTCAGAGCCAAAGACGAGAATAGAGTTTTTTGAGAGTTTGATTTTAGCGAGTGCCTTTGCTTCAGGGCGGTTATTGTCGACGGAAACAATTTTCATGCCACGCGAGTGCGCATCTTTAATAAACTCTTCCACAGTTGCGAAGTGGTCGATGTGTAAATATTTATCGGTAACCATAGCACCACGACGATTATATTTACGTTTACCGATAATATGTACGCGCGCGACATTAAAAGCGTTTGCATTACGCACAATGGTACCAATATTAAAATCGTGTGCAAGATTTTCTATCGCAATTTCCAGCGGAATGCGCGTTTTGTCGAGATCGGCAATAATTTCCTCGTTGCTGAGGCCTTTGTATTTATCGACTAAATTACGCGTATCTTCGCTTGGATTCATTATTTCTTAGCAATCTTTTTCTTGGTTTGCTTTTCACTGCGAGCTTTGGCTTTCGCTTTCTGCTCATGTGTTTCTAGTATAAAACGGATTAAAGACCAAACCATAATGTTCGCACACATTGCCGCAATTGCAACAAGCGGGATAATTAAGACGGCAACGCCAACAGATTGATTAATCAAAGCAATGAGACCTGCTACAATGATTACCGCGACAGAAATAACAACATATGTCCAAGTTAAAAGACTAACTTGACGTTTTTCGCGATACATTTTCGTAAATTTGTCCCAAATACTATCCATTAGTTCATTATAGCACAAAATTGCGTTTTTGTCAAAGCGAGCCGCGTAGCGTTCGTTTGTGCTAGAATGATTGAGATGAAAGATAAGCTAATCTCAGAACTCGAAAAAGGAATTGACGCCGATCGCGCCGAGCGAACGCAACATTATTTTGGCATTTGCTCGGGTGGATATGGCGAGGGTGATATTCTGATTGGCATCCCTACCCCATATACGCGTAAATGCGCAAAAGCCTTTAATAAAATGCCGCTATCTGAGCTACGTGAATTGTTACAGTCGCCCGTTCACGAGTACCGTTTTGCCGCCTTGGCTATTATGAAAGACCAGTACCGCAAAAATCCTGCAACCATTATTCAATTATATTTAGACAATTTGGATTACATTAATAACTGGGATTTAGTTGATTGTTTTGCTTCGCACCTAATTGGACGTTGGTGTTTAGAGAATCACGATGAAGGTATTCTAGCGAAACTGAATAAGTCGAAGGACTTGTGGCGCAGGCGCATTTCCGTGGTGGCATACATGGCTTTTTATCGCAAAGGCATTCTTGGCAATGGTTTAGATATGATAGATAGACGCATCGACGACCCCGAAGATTTAATGCATAAAGCCTGTGGGTGGATGCTGCGTGATATTTATAGCAAAGTCGATAGACACGTAGTCGAGTCCTATTTGATCGACAATTACAAGCGCCTATCTCGTACAACCTTGCGTTATGCGATTGAGCATATGCCCGAAAATGAGCGTCAGCGTTATTTGCATGGAGACTTTTAATGTCGCGCGCGCAAAATAAACAACCTACACCATATAATCCACCGAAATGCTGGGTTGGCAATAAACACAAGGTTTGCTACCCCGATCAAGAAACGGCCGAGATGAGTGCGCGCTTAGTAGAGGTCGAGCATGGACTAAAGGTTGGGACACTTACTTGTTATCATTGCGAATATGGCGACCATTGGCATCTAGCAAGTAGCCCACAGCGATGAAATACCGCCAGCTTGCTGCTGGCGGTATTCATTGTCATTTTTTAGCTTTTTTGCTGCCGCTCTTTTTTGCAATCTTTTTCTTAGCCGGCTTCTTGGCGTGTGGCTTATTGATTTCAACGAGCTTATTCATGGTCTTATCAATACGCATACGATTGCGAATACCCATGGCTACATCTGGATTTTTTAATTGCTCTAGTGCCTTAGGATCGTTTTTATAAACAGCACGCATTTCGGCGACTTGCTGAGCAGCTTCCTCTTCGGAGACGTCGATATTCATTTCTTCGGCGAGCCTCTGAACGATGATACTGCCAATGACACGATCGCGAGCAACTTCGCGGAGATCCTTTTCCCATTCTTCTTGCGTTTGCTTGATTTGTTCGAGATATTGATCAATATCCATACCGTGCGCGCGAAGATTGCGGAAAGTATCTTCTTTCATGCTCTCGAATTGCTCTTGAACGAGTGATTCTGGAGCTTCGGTTTTCGAATGGGCGACAATTTCCTTTAATAAGGCGTCTTTATATTTTTCGTCTGCCTCATAGTTTGCACGAGAGATTAAGTTCTTCTTGATGTCTTCGCGCAATTCACCAAGCGTCTCGAAAGCGCCAGACTTCTTCGCTAAATCATCGTCAATCTTTGGCGTTTCCAGTTCGGAAACTTGCTTAAGCAAAATCTCGAAAACAGTCTTAGCGCCGGCAAGCTCTTCACTGGCGTAGTCCTTAGGAAAAGTAATATCAAGATCGAATTTCTCGCCAACTTCGTGACCGATAATGCCATCTTCGAAGCCCGGAATGAATTGACCGGAACCGAGACGGAGATGGTAATCTTTAGCAGAACCGCCATCAAAAGTTTTGCCATCTTTTTTGCCTTTGAAATCAATAATGACTTCGTCGCCTTTTTTAGCGGCGCGTTTGACAACTTTTGGTTCAGCGTAGCTTTCAGCGATACGATGGAGCACATCCTCGACATCTTCGTCGGCGATTTCAGGCTCGTCATAAACAACTTTTACATTCTTATAATCGCCGAGTTTAACTTCTGGCATAATGTCGGCCGTAATAGTTAGTTCAGCCATCTCGCCCGGAACATACTTAAGTACATCCACGTGAGGAATCGAAATCGGCATGAGACCTTCCGCTTCAAACAGTTTCGGAATCGCGCGACGAACCATAATATCTAAAGTTTGCGAAGCGAGGTCGTTTGGGTCAACGTGCTGTTCAACGACATTAGCTGGAGCTTTACCGTTACGAAAGCCTGGAACTTTAATATTGCGAGCGAGGCGCTCAAGAGCTTTGAGACGTGCAGGCTCGAAGTCTTTTTGATCGAACTCAACGGTAAATTCTACCGAGGTACTGAGTTTTTTGCTGCTAGATTTCATAGCAGAAATTATACCATGAACAGATAGAGATAATAAAGCGTAAGTATAACTATTTTACAGTATTAACGCCGCCGTTATAATCAGTACGAAAATGGCGCAAAACATTGCGCGGCTCAACTTCTTGTTTGAGACCAGGGTTCAAAATATCGTATGGGTCGAATACTTCTTTAATCTTACCATATAACGCGAGCGTTTCTGTATCTTCACTTGGGCGCATAAACATCGCTAAGAAACGACCTTCTGGCGCATCGCCGCATGGATAACCGTTACAATGTTCGACTAGGCGGAGATATTTTCGCAAGAATGTAATGAGAGCTTTGCGCCCCTCTGAAGTGGCTGGCGAAAAGCTCGGGCGTACAGTGAAAGTATTGAAGTCAACAGAACCGTAAACTGCCAATTTAAGCTTAAATTTCTCAGACATGAGCTGGAGACCACGAAGAAATTCGACTTGATGCTCTTCTGGTATGTAAGTGCCGTCAACTAATGGCAAGAAGAAGCTTGCGCCAGCATCATTGAGGAAGGCGAGTAGGTTTTCGTTGACCGCAATAAAATCGTGCGCATTCTTTACGTCTTCAATGATGAGTTTATTTTTAGCGGCTAAAGCCTTCTTAAGTTTACGGAACTTATTACGACGGTCGCGACGAGCATCGTCCTTCGCATTGGCAACAATCAAGTAGCCATCTTCTGGCGCTCTGCGGTAGAAACCAAGTTTCTTTCCGGTACTTTCGGCTTGATTGAATAAGGCCGCATCGTAAACTTCAATGTCGGTAAACTTGAGTTTCTTTAATAACTGCGCAACACGAGAAAAATCCTTACCATCCAAGCACGGAATCGCAAACCATTTTGGGCTTTCAAAGACCGGTTCTACGCGCAAAATAACCTCCGTAATAATGCCGAGCGTGCCTTCCGAACCGCAGAATAATGGCAAAATATTGAAGTTACGCTTATTCTGAACGGACTTAATACCGGAATAGCCGGAACGATTCTGGGTAGTGAGAGCAATTTTCACAACCGTCTCAGACTGCTTACTAATTATTTCTCTAATTTGACGATAAATCTCGCCTTCAAGATTCTTTTGTTCAAGCTTTTTCTTTAATCCCCACTGTCCAAGATTTTTAGTCTGAATTAAGCTGCTATCACTGAGAACTATCTCTGCTTCTTCAACGAAATCGGTAATAGTCTTCGGCTCAGTATTTACGCTGGCGGCGGCATTTTTAGCAATTAGACCACCGATTGTTTCGTGCGGGTCACCACTAACTGGCAAATCTAAACCATGTACGCCAAGTGTTTTCTTAAGCTCGCCAAGAGTCACGCCAGACTGGACGCGAATTAAACGTTGGCGTACATCAATTTCTCGAATATGATTCAATTTCTCAGTTGAAATAATTAGACCATTACCAATGCTAGAACCAGTTTTACTATAGCCCGCACCGCGCACGGTGATTGGTAGCGAAATTTTCTTAGCCGCCAACTGATTAGAGAATTTCACTAGACGACGGATGTCATTTGTATTTGCCGGAATTGCTACTATGCGCGGATGGAATTTTAAAAGCGAGCGATCTGTCGAATAGTGCTCTAAAACATTGGGCGCGCTATAGACCACGCCATCGATGTGCTGATTCAAATAAATCGCTATTCGGTTCATATTCCACCCACAATCATTACATTTTATTTTATCATAGAAAAGCATAAGCATGGCAGTTTTTAAATGATTTTCTGGTCTATTCATAATGCATCGGAAACTAACAATAGAATCAGATTAAACCCGTCGCGCTAACCGACCGCAAAAACACCCTTTGTTATGTCTTATCGGCATTCCAGGCGCTGTTGATGTTTAGGTGGCTTTTTGTTAAAATAGTCGTTGTAACTTTTACAGTTTTAGCGCGAGTGGTGAAATTGGTATACACGTATGCCTTAGGAGCATATGCCTTCGGGCGTGCTGGTTCAAGTCCAGTCTCGCGCACCAAGATGAAATTAAGTCCTCTTTGAGGTCTTTTTTTCATCTGTTGAGAAGCGGTTCGAGCCGCCTCTTTTTTAGCTTTTAAGCATTCGCTCTCCTCGGCCACTGGAACAAGGTATTTAACAGGGGTAAACTCGATGGTTCGACCCGAAAGTTTGAGATCTGCTCCAAGTTGCTTGATTACTAGTCTTTTACGTTCCCAGTCGTCCGAATCGAATTCAGTCGCACAGAAGAAAGATGGAGACAAGCTTCTGACTGAGCGGTATTATAATGAGAAAGGAGAGCCATATCTCGACATAGATTACACAGATCATGGTAATCCGAAAGCTCATCCTATAGTACCCCATAAGCGCAATATCAATCTAGAAAATAGCCACATCAAACGTGGCAAACAGGAGAAAATAGAATGACTACACAGCACCTCAAGGAACTCATCGAGGCCGGACACGATATTCAACTTAAGTATCATGGCAAAACCTACTGGATTACTTGGAGCGAGGCCCTGGGAGATAATCTCGTCTATTTTTACGAAGCGAACGCAGGCGATGAGGTCGGTTTTAAAGACACTGATGAACTAATCGCTGGCTCATATCATAATCTAAAAATCAAAGAAGTCTGGGAGAGTCTCAGCGAAGAGGACTTAGATTACTAGAGTCCCAAATAGGTTTAATCCACCTACAACATATTTTCTTAGTTGGAGCAAACGGGAGTCGAACCCCTAATCTTAGTGCGGTCATATAACAAAAAGAACCTCTTTCGAAGTTCCTTAACGGGAAGAAAGGCAGTTGATTCAATTCAGTATCTTATACTTTTCTTCCTGATATTACTCTAGCACAAAAAGAAGCTCCTGCGGTAGGTACCTTCGGCGCCGTGCAAGAACTTCGATATTTTCATTTTATTACACAAGACTCGATATGTCAATTATCTGCCCTTGCTTCGAGATCATGATGAGTTTCTTTATCTGCTTTCTGACTCTAACTTGGTTGATTAAGAAATGGCGAGTATTATCGCCGCGGACGTTCTTCATTCTGGACGTATCGATAATTATATTGCTGGACTGCTTTAGCGCTTTCTTTAGGATATGTTCAAGTGTATTGGAATTAGCGGACTTTGGAGACTTAATCTCGTAAGCTATGCCGTCTAATAAGATATCCGCAGTTTTCATATTTGTTTTTGGTAAAAACTCAACAGCATGACCAGCTAGCGCCAAAATATTAGCAACGCGAAGCTCATGTGGCCACGGTCGGACACCGCCTGGAATTAGAACTTTACCTCTCTGATTTTTAGCCATGATGACATTATACTATCTGAAATTAACAGGAGTAAAGGTCGCACGGCTTGACATTTTTGAGAAATAATTTGCGCACTTAGGCGTGTGCGATTTGTCTGCGACTCCACGCAGACGCCGAGAGATAAACCTAGTTCTGTTCTTAAGAGCCTGGTTAAAGACGTTTTCAAGAGGCTTCTTCCATCTGAAGGAGACCTCATTTTTGTTGTTAATTTCTAGGTTCGTAACCAATTTTCGTACTAACTGGTCCTTTTGCCATGAGTCGGCACCTTTCATCTTGTCAGCGAGGGAATCTAGCTGGTTCGTAAGTTCTTCCAGAATTTCTCGAACTTGGTCGGGATCGTAGATTTTGGCGCTAATATCGTCGCGTTCAGCTTGCAAAGCGGCTATCGCGTCACGGACGGGCGATTCTGTCAGCTCCATGCGCTCGAGCTTGTCGTAATCACGCGAGTTAAATCTGCCATTATGTTCGAGCATAAAGCTTTCGAGTTGCCGAGCAGTAACCAGTATTGGTTCGCCGGGTTTAGTCTTCTTGAATGGGTGGCGTTTTGCCATATGGACCTCTTTTCGGCTAGAGGTGCGCTCGCTAGAGCGGTATAGTCTAGGCTATTTACCTTTCTTATGATTCTTATTTATCTCGTTGGCTACAGATTTTTTAATCTGTTCTAAATATGAACGAGGATCTGGATAAGTAAGGATGTTTCGCTTGTATTCGTCAAGATTTCCCAATAAACGCTTAACCGCCCAAGCATCCTTCCACAGATTGATATGGGGCTGTACGTTTCCCATTCCGTATTCCGATTCGTCTTCGACCGTACTAATTGCGCCGGACAAGAATAGTATGGTAAAACAGTTCACGATCTGCATTCCGCGGTCCGGAGTGCTTTCGATAATATTGCTTTCGTCGCCGAAGTACAGTTTATCCATAGTCGTATCAAGCGCGTGGGCAATTTTAGCTAAATTCGCCGTGCTTGGTTCACGTACGCCGCGCTCAAAGTCGCTAATCATACTATCTTTGATTTTTGTTTTGTCGTATAAGTCCTTTTGGCTCATATTAAGAGCTTCGCGAGCCGCTCGTATCCTTTTTCCGAGAGCTTCCTTACGCCACTTATCGTCCATATAATGGGACCTCCTTCATTAATTGCTAATTAAATTATAACGCAATCGGGAAGATTTTACTATATCGTGAAGAATACTTAACGGTCTTATGTATGACGTTTAACATTAGCGCTTCCAAATTTAACTATTCTTCACCCCTAAGAATGGAGGTATTTAACTTTGAATTTTCGGGCGAAAATGTAGGTAACATCAACTTTAAAAAGGAGCTACAAATATGAAGCAAAGTCATATTCAAAAGCTAAGGCCGTTCAAGTATTACGACTACCTGAACGGCGCAAATCTCGTTGGCTCAGAACGCTATCCCGAGCTCCAACCTACCAATATTATACCAGATAAGGTGGTGGGTTTTAACGAGAAGAACTCCGTAAAGGATCCAGGGCGTTATTATCTGGATCACTTTATCGATGACTACCATTTCGAGCCAGTCTGGAGCAACTGCGATAGATACCTAGACAAGTATCGTCAGTTTAAGGGTATCATTACGACAGATTTCTCGGTCTATCGCGATATGCCACTCTGGGTGCGCAAATATAATGTAGGTCGCAATCGTACTATTGCATACTACCTACAAAGGAACGGTATAAATATCGTTCCAGTCGCGTCGTGGGCATACCTGGAAGATTTCGAGTGGTGCCTTGACGGGCTACCAAAAGAGTCATCCGTTGCTATTTCTACTAACGGTTGCATGTCTAACTTTATTAGTAGAAACGTATTCTTGGAAGGCGTGGATAGATTGCAAGAGATTCTACATCCTTCAAATTTGATTATCGCCGGCGGACCACTTCTGGAGCTAGACGAGAAATATGATAATATTCACTATTACAAGAATTTCTCTCAACGCCTTACGGACAGGAGGAAGCATGGGGAGTAGTGGATCGTATTTAAAGAGCGGTGGTTTCACTAGTCAGGAATGGGAACAGGTCGGAGAGATAAAGAGCGTTAAAATTTTAAGAAAAATCGGCTTAAAGAAAGACGCTACAGGCAACTTGCCGCTTTATGGTAATACGCCCGGCACGGCCTATATTCTTCTAAAACCGAACGGAAGATTTCATCAGTTTAGACAATACGGAGAAGATCGGAAAGCCAAATTCGACATAGACTACGGTCGCCACAATAGCGCTAAGCCATATCTACATATGCATACATATAGCGGAAAGGATAGGCCGGAGCCTATGCCAATCACTAATGCAAAAGGTGATATAATAAATAAGAGCCTATACGAAAAGTATAAGGGATTCTTGAAAGGAATTAAGCTATGACAGAAGCTCAAGAAAAAGCGAAAAAAGAATATCTGGAAGTCTTAGGATATGGTGGCGAAATTGAATTCAATTACAATGGTTTCTTTTATCATATTGAACCAGATTACAAAAAAGAAGATACTTATAATATTTGGAAGTTTGCCGACGAATACGAAGGTGGTGGAGAAATGATTGCGACCTGTTCGCCAGCCGTGTCGATTCTAGAGGAGAAGGCTTTCGATGGCAAAACTATTCTCGAAATCGAGGATGATATGACAGGTTGCGCTTTGAGGTGACAAAATGACAGAAGCTCAAGAAGAAGCTAAAAAAGAATATCTTGAAACTCTCGACCACAATGGCGAGATAGAATTCATGTATAATGGATTCTTCTATCACATCGAGCCAGATTATGACAAGGAGGACACATATAATATCTGGAAATTCGCCGACAGATACGAAGGCGGCGGAGAAATGATCGCGACCTGTTCACCGGCCGTATCAGTCTTAGAGGAGAAGGCCTTTGATGGCAAAACTATCCTCGAGATTGAGGATGACATGACAGAATGTATCCTTCGTTAATATAGGCAGTCATGTTAATAGCTCTGCGCACAACAGAGCTATTTTTTGATGGTTCGTTTACGAGCTTTCTGCTTCGGACATTCTAGCATTATCTTTCATTTCAATTCCTTATTCTTTTTCTGGGCATGATAAAGGTCGATTATAATCCTCGCAAACTCATCCAACTCTCTCCGGGCTTGCTCTGGTAGCTCATAATAACTGATTGCTGATACTGTTTTCTTTTCCATAGGCACTCCTTATTATTAGTGTCTTCATTTTATAACATTGACATTGTAAGCTCTTAAGAGAGCCTTAACATTGGCAATGGATCTACTAGCCTAGTCCCTATATATGTATATATTACTAATAGTTCGTAATTGGTTTCGTTGTCATGGCTTTAATATATGAAATCTTGCAGTTCAGGGTTAAGTTTACTTTCGACCAAATTGAAGTCCGGCCGCCATGTTGGATTCACAATAACGTATTCAACTACCCCACAGAGAGGTTCGTAGAGATTTAGATACCGCGCACCAAGATGAAATTAAGTCCTCTTTGAGGTCTTTTTTTCATCTGTTGAGAAGCGGTTCGAGTCGCCTCTTTTTTAGCTTTTAAACATTCTTGACTCTCAGCTACCGGAATTAGGTATTTAACAGAGGTAAATTCAATGGTTCGACCCGAAAGTTCCAAATCGGCGCCAAGCTGTTTGATTACTAGTCTTTTGCGTCCCCAATCGTCAGAATCAAAGTTTTCTTTAGCGTAACGGGCGAACATGAAAACATCCAATTCGCCTCGCCAAGAGTAAATAAATTGGCATCTAGCCTGCGCAAAACGCCTATCGAAATTGCAATCTGTGTAGATATATTTACAAAATGCGTAAAATATTATATAATTAAAATACCCTGGTACATTGAAATCTCCGTATATTCGCAAGGAGGAAAATTATATGGACGTGATTTGCAAAATGCTAAAAGAAGAACTCTATTATCCTTTAGAGTCTTCGTCGTATGCAAGAAAGGAAATAGGAGAACAGATTCCTTTATCTATGAGCAGAGAGACATTGGAAGATCTCTACAAAAAAGCTCGAAAATATGCATGCGAATCGATAGCTGGCAGCCTAAAAGTTTTTGAAAATATGAAAGCTGGGAAAATCTATCACATTTACTGCGGAAGCGCTCACTTCTACATTCTGGCCCGAGTACGAACCAATTACGAAAAAGGAACAATCAAAGAAACGGCAAGAAATAGAGAATTTCTTAGTTTTTCTATTTTAACCGAGAGAAATCTGTCGCATTTTCCTGGTCGTGTGATTTATGGCTATCAGAACATTAGCCCTTCAATGATTGGTTACATTTGCCATTGCGATGCAGACACTTATGCTTATGCAGAAACGCGATTGGAGTTATCGGAATACCCAGAAGAGCTATTCGATATAGAGGATTTATGTGCTAAGGCTTTGCAGGAGGAAACATATTGCCAGATATCAGTAAGGTCTAAGGTGAAATTATATAAAGGACCCGTGGTAAGCGAGAGCGTATTGTTACCCTCCGTTGTCATAGCAATAGACATGCCAACTAAAGACGATTTCTTAGCCGCGCGACTAAGAAGACTACCAATCGTAGTATTGCATCGTGGTCCTGAAACAATCATGAACGTCTATGATATGTTCTTCACTCCAGGACTCTCTAACCCGACGCTTATTTGATACTAGGGAACGGGCGCATCGTAATGCGCCTTTTTAATTGTAACTATCTTGCTTATAAGAATTTTCCATTAAGTCGTATTCGTGTTTCGTGCCCCGATACCCCCTCGATACCTAAGCTATCAAAGATATCTGACCTTATTATGGTTCCAACTTCGTGCACTATGGCGCACCAAAGAAAACCTCCGAATAATCGGAGGTTTTCTTTGATTATTAATTCATTATTGTATCTATGGCGATTTCGATAACTTTATAGATCCCCCTTCTTTCTTATACCTATGATTCGCTCCGACGATTGAATGTAGCTTACAGTCATGTTCCCTCGCAAAAGTTTGCTAATAAGAGGGTGATATTAGCAAAAAGGCTCAACCAGAAATGCTTGAGTCTTTTTTATATTTCTAGTTAGCAAAACCGCCCCATCGTCCGGGGCGGTTTTAAGTGTCTTGGTGGTTTATTACCTACTCGTGGCGCTGCTCCAGCACATACGCTTTAGCCTCGTCGAATGATGAACCGTACCAATTCATGTAGTAATCCACGGAAGCTATTTCTTCGTCGCTTAAGCCCTCTTGACGTAATTGCTCCAGCATCAAATTTTCCAGCACTTCTTTCGGCTGGCTTGATTCATATTGCTCCCTCCAAGCATAATAGTCAAACTCGATCGCTCGGCTCAGAAGATCTTGACTTACCCGATTGGCGCCAAGAGTTTTCCAGACCTCCTCCCCAATACTGAGCCGAAAGGCATCAATCCTGCGATAGGGATTCAGCTTTGGTTTAGCTCGCGATATTGGTTTCAGACCAAGCGAATCTACATCTTCTTTCGTGGCAACATGGTCGCCATCGTCAAATACATTGATTCGCCATTCGACTACTTCCTGCTCGGCGTCTTCCCGAGACATACCATGCCCCTTCAAGAAGCCAATCATATTTTCTTCGTACTCACTGAACTCCGACATCAGAACACCTCCTTTTGAAAAGAACGCTATAAAGTGCACGTATTGTAACAAGAATAGTGCTAAATGTCAATTGTCGCGTATTAACTCAGCACCTTTGCAACATTTGCGACGGAGTCATAAACCTTAAGCCTAAGTGTATTCTTTTGCGGTTGTAATAGTCAAGATAATTGGAGATGCGCCTATTGAGCGCGTCTAACGATTCACTTTCTAAATAGTATGAACCAGTGCACTCTTCCTGAATGGTGCGGTTAAAACGTTCAATATGCGCATTGTCATTAGGACGGT
>CAMJKD010000002.1 GCA_946406315.1 uncultured Candidatus Saccharibacteria bacterium | reverse complement strand
GAGGGGTGACATTTTCATGGAACAAAAGGGGTGACATTTTTACGAAACATTGACAAAAATGCGAAAACACCTTGAGAAATCATATGAAAACTGCTAAAATATACGTAATTGTGAAGGAGTTATAAAACAGGAGGGTGGAAAGTTTTTGAACGCAAGCGCAATAAAAAACGTCTTGCGGAAGAAGCGAAACGGAACTATTCTTATGAGAAAAAAAGCGAAAGAAGTTTTTGGCAAGAAAATGGCACGCATTTTAGTGCTAGTCTTTTTCGATATCATAGCCGTCGCACTGGCTTCACTCTTCGCACTCTGGATTCGCTTCGACTTTCAGACCATTCCAGCCAACTACCTCCACACTGTAACCCACTTTTTACCGCTCGATACTGTCATTATTATCACCGTCTTCGCCATTACTGGTCTTTACACCTCTGTCTGGCGCTATGCCTCTATCCCGGAACTTATCTCCGTCATCGGCGCCTGTGTTGGCTCCGACTTAATAATATTTTCCTACAAGCACCTCTTACTCCTACCGACGCCACGTAGCTTCTGGTTCGTATTCTTAGCCTTTCTCATCTTCCTCACCTGCGGCGTACGCTATTCTTATCGTATTGGTCGCGCTATTTTGCATGCCATTCCAAACAAAAACCGTTCCAAGAATACCATGATTGTTGGCGGTGGCGACGCGGCACACATCCTGATCGACGAAATTGCCCGCAACGGCGCCTATGAAGAGTACCATATCAGCTGTATTATCGATGACAATAAGCAAAAGCAGGGCGCGCGCATTCGCGGTATCCCGATTGTCGGCAACCGCTTCATGATCAAAGATGCAGCCGAAAAGTACCGGATTGAGCAGATTATTATCGCCATTCCATCTGCCGGCAAGGAAGAAATCGCTAAGATTGTCACCGAATGTCAAAAGACTGACGCTGAGATTAAAATTTTGCCAGCCGTCGTCAAATCCATCACCGAAGACGAAGAAAGTATTACGAATAGAATCCGCCCAATTAAGTACGAAGACTTCCTTGGTCGCGATGAGATTGTGGTTAATAACGACGAAATCAAAGACAACCTCACCAACAAGACTATCCTTGTGACCGGCGGTGGTGGCTCGATTGGATCGGAATTATGCAGACAAATAGCTTCAGCCAAACCGAAACTCCTTATCATCTTTGATATTTACGAAAACAACGCTTACGATATCCAACAAGAACTCTATCGCAACTACCCAGAACTCAACCTCCAGACTATTATCGGCTCGGTACGGGATTATGACCGCCTAGAGCTCGTCTTCCAAGAATTCCACCCAGATCAGGTTTACCATGCTGCCGCACATAAGCACGTGCCACTAATGGAAGTTAGCCCAAATGAAGCCATCAAGAACAATTGTCTCGGTACATTAAACACCGTCAAACTCGCAGATAAATATGGTGTAAAGAAATTCGTCTTAGTTAGCACAGATAAAGCCGTCCGCCCAACCAATATCATGGGCGCAAGTAAGCGTATTTGCGAAATGATCGTCCAGACCTACAATAAAAAGTCTAAGACGGATTACGTCGCCGTACGTTTCGGCAACGTCTTAGGCTCTAATGGTTCCGTAATTCCTCTCTTCCTGAAACAAATCGAAAACGGCGGTCCAGTCACCGTCACTCATCGCGACATTACCCGTTATTTTATGACCATACCTGAAGCAGTCAGCTTGATCCTACAAGCAGCCGTCTATGCCGAGGGCGGAGAAATCTTCGTCCTCGACATGGGCAAACCGGTAAGGATTTTTGACCTCGCAAAAAAGATTATCCGCTACAAAGGTCTCGAACCAGGCAAGGATATTGAAATTAAGATTACCGGCCTGCGCCCAGGCGAGAAGCTCTATGAAGAAATGCTGATGGACGAAGAAGGTCTGAAAGAGACGCCAAACAAGCTCATTCACATTGGTCAACCCATCGATATCGACCGCAACTTCCTATCTAAGCTAGATAAGTTAATCGATAGCGCCCAAGAAAACAAAGCAGACATCAAAGAGCGCACCGCCGCCATCGTAGATACGTATAAGCCAGCAAAGGAGACAAAGTAATATGCAAGACATCAAACCATTTCAAAACAAAGTCTGGCTAGCCACTCCAACCATGCATGGCGACGAAATTAAATATGTCCAAGAAGCTTACGAAACCAACTGGATGTCTACTGTCGGCGAAAATATTAATAAAGTAGAAGAACAACTCGCTAGATATATTGGCGTCAGATATGCTGTTGCGCTCGCTTCTGGCACCGCTGCGCTTCATATAGCCATCAAACTTGCCGGAGAAAGACTCTACGGGAAGCCACAAGTTAGCCAAGGTGCGCTAGCTGGACATAAGGTTTTTTGTAGCGACGTTACCTTTAGTGCTACCGTTAACCCTGTTACTTATGAAGGTGGCGAACCGGTCTTTATCGATACTGAATATGATACCTGGAACATGGACCCAGAAGCCCTCGAAAAGGCCTTTGAAATCTATCCAGACGTTCGTTTGATAGTAGTTGCACACTTATATGGTTCTCCGGCCAAAATTCTGAAAATAAAAGAAATCGCAAAAAAGCATAATGCGCTTATCGTAGAAGATGCTGCCGAGTCGCTCGGCGCATCGGTTAGACAAATCCAGACTGGCGCACTAGGAGATTATGGCTGCATTAGTTTCAATGGCAATAAAATTATCACCGGCTCAAGCGGAGGCATGTTCTTAACTAATAGCGAGCACGATGCTAACAAGGTCCGTAAATGGTCTACGCAGGCCCGCGAAAATGCACCGTGGTATCAACACGAAGAAATCGGCTATAACTACCGCATGAGCAACGTAATTGCCGGTGTTGTACGCGGTCAAATCCCATACTTAGAAGATCATATTGAGCAAAAGAAGGCTATTTATGAACGTTATAAAGAAGGCTTCGAGAGTCTACCAGTACGAATGAATCCATATGGCGAAGGTTTTGCTAATCCAAATTATTGGCTATCTTGCATGATTATTAATCCAGAAGCCATGTGCAAGCAGGTCCGCGGCGAACAAGACGCTTTATACATTAGTGAACCAGGCAAATCTTGCCCAACCGAAATTCTAGAGACCCTTGCCAAATATAATGCCGAAGGTCGCCCAATCTGGAAGCCAATGCATATGCAGCCAATCTTCCGCAATCATGCCTTTATTGCTAAAGACGGCAACGGTCGCGCCAACACTAACGCCTATATCGCCGGAGAATCTACCGATGTTGGCGTAGACATTTTTAACCGTGGTCTCTGCCTTCCATCCGACAATAAAATGACTCCAGCCGAACAAGACGTAATCATTAAACTAATTCACGAGTGTTTTAAGTAAAATGGCAGAATATAAGAATAATCACAAGCCATACGGCCCATACGAAAGATTCTTCAAGCGTCCACTTGATATTATTTTCGCGCTCTTGGCTTTGATTATTCTGTCACCAATCCTACTCATCGTAGCTATTCTTGTTCGCATCAAACTTGGCAGTCCAATTATCTTCAAACAAGAGCGCCCAGGCAAAGATGAAAAAATCTTCAAGCTCTACAAATTCCGCACTATGACCGATGCAAGAGATAAGAAAGGTAAATTATTGCCAAACGAAAAAAGAATAACAAAATTTGGTAAAATTCTACGCGCTACTTCGCTTGATGAACTCCCAGAACTCATCAATATCCTAAAAGGAGAGATGAGCTTCGTCGGTCCACGCCCATTACATATTGAATATTTGAAATATTACAATAAGCGGCAGAAAACACGCCATAACGTACGACCAGGCCTAACTGGATGGGCGCAGGTGAATGGTAGAAATAGTATTTCTTGGACAGAAAAATTCAAATTAGACACATACTATGTTAAAAACATATCTTTCATGATGGATATAAAAGTAATATTCTTAACAATAAAGAAAGTATTCGTACGAGAAGGCATAAATGCAGCGAACGGGCAATTCACGGAAAGGTTCAATGGTTCAAACTAATGAGCAAAGTAACACTAAGACCTTTTGAAGAGAAAGATATAGAAAACAAAGTCAAGTGGATTAATGATCCAGAAAACAATATCTATCTCCACTATAATATACCGTTAAACTACGAAGACACGTTAAGTTGGTATAGAAACCATAAAAACGACACAAATCGTCACGATATGGTTATGGAATATGACGGAACACCCGTCGGAGTAATAGGAATAATCAATATCGATAAGAAAAAAGGTGAATATTACATTACACTAGGCGACAATAATTTTCGTAGAAAAGGCATATCTTACGAAGCTACGAATCAAATTATCACTAAGGCATTTAACGAATTTAGCGTAGAGAAAATTTGGCTTTGCGTAGATGCAGAAAACGTCCCAGCAAGAAGACTTTATGAAAAAGTCGGATTTAAGCTAGAAGGTATGCTCAGGAAAGATATTTATTTCAAAGGGAAAATGATCGATCGTTGTATGTATGGAATTATAAAAGAGGAATGGCAAAAATGAACATCTTAATTGCAAGCGCAGGCACTAGGAATAAAGTAGTCCAGTATTTTAAGCGTGAATTTAAAGATTTGGGTAGCGTAGTTGCTACAGACGCAAGCGAACTTGCACCAGCTATCTACGATGCAGATAAATACTATATCGTTCCAAAAATTGACGACCCAAATTACATAGACAATCTCTTAGATATTTGCAAAAAAGAAAATATCGATTGCATCTTGTCATTAATCGACCCCGAACTCTCTCTCATTGCAAAAAACAAAGACAAGTTCGAAGCTATCGGCGTTACGCCATTAGTGTCAAGCTATGAAGCTACCGAACTCGCTTTCGACAAATACGAAATGTTCAAATACTTAGACAAACACGGCTATAAGGCCGCCAAGACGTACGTAGATAAAGAAGAATTCTATAAAGACCTCGAGAAAGGTGCAATTTCATTCCCAGTATTCATTAAACCAGTCAAGGGAAGTGCAAGCATTAATATCTCTAAAGTCACCACTAAAGACGAGGTTGAACTATTGTTTAATCTTTATGATGACCTAATTATCCAGGAATTTCTAGACGGTCAAGAAATTGGCGCAGACGTATATATTGATCCTATTTCCAAGAAGGTCGTTTCAGTATTTACAAAAGAAAAAATCAAAATGCGTGCTGGCGAAACAGACAAAGCTCGATCTTTCAAAGACGAAAAGCTTTTCGTGTTAATTAAGAAACTCGTTGAAGAAATTGGCTACACGTATATGATCGATATGGACATTTTTTGCATCGGCAATGAATATTATATCTCTGAAATCAATCCACGCTTTGGCGGCGGTTATCCGCACGCATACGAATGTGGCGTAAACTTCCCAAAGCTCATTGTTAATTCCGTAAATAAAACCGAAAACGAAAATACTATCGGCCAGTACGACGAGAATATCTATATGATGAAATATAACGAAGTGGCAATAAGGAAGATGTAATGAAAAAGGTACTCTTCGTCGCAACAGTTACCGGACATATTAATCGTTTTCATTTGCCGTATCTAGAGTTATTCAAGAAAAAAGGTTGGAAAACATACGTAGCAACTGGAGACGACATTCCAGTAGATAATTTTTGCGACCAAAAAATTAAAGTACCCATTTCTAGAAGCCCCTATAAAATCAATAATTTCAAGGCTATTAAACAGCTTCGGAAAATCATCGAGAAAGAACATTTCGATATTATCCATTGCCATACACCAATGGGCGGCGTAGTGACACGTCTAGCCGCAAGAAAAGCCCGCAAAAACGGCACGAGAGTTATTTATACGGCACACGGTTTTCATTTCTTTACCAGCGCACCGCTCAAGAACTGGTTACTATTTTATCCTATTGAAAAATATTTAGCCAAATACACCGACACATTAATTACTATCAATCAGGAAGACTATAACCGCGCAAAAAATAAATTTAGCAAACGCTGTCACGATATTCAATATGTTCCAGGCGTAGGCATAGATCCAAAAAAGTTTGACTTTAAAATGACAACGAAAGAAAAACACGAATTACGCGCTTCATTAGGACTGAAAGACGACGACTTCGTGATGATTTTCCCAGCACGCTTAGATAAAAATAAGAATCAAGGTTTCTTAATTGAATGTATGCCGGAACTAATCAAGGACAATCCAAAAGTACATCTATTACTTCCCGGGCAAGACGAATTAAACGGTAAATATCAAAGGCAAGCAGAAGAACTTGGTGTCGAAAAAAATGTACATTTTCTTGGAAGAAGAGATGATATACCACAACTATTAAAGATATCAGACTTAGCAGTATCTTCGTCAAAAAGAGAAGGATTACCGGTAAATATATTAGAGGCTGTTTTTTCAAAAAAATACACCGTCGCTACGGAGTGCAGAGGAGTTAAGGATATCTTAAAAAACCAAGAAAATGGCATCGTAACAAATAATTATAATTTTACCAACGAAATTAAAAAAATGTATTACCACAAAATAAATAATTCTTCGGCTAATTACAAACTAAATATATTCACCCAAAAACAAATACTCCCCATCATCTCAAACATCTATTTCCAAACAAACTCTGATATTAGTGACAATAATAAAATAACGGTATTACAAGTATTAACCAAAATGGACAGGTCTGGCGCTGAAACCATGTTAATGAACTTGTATCGCAACATAGATAGGCAACGATTCCGCTTTATTTTTGCTGTTTCGTCAACTGCAAAAGGACATTACGACGACGAAATAATCAAATTGGGCGGCAAAATAGTGCACTATCCAAAATACAAAATCATTAATCATTTTATATATAAAAAATGGTGGAAAGAATACTTCAAGAAAAATACTATTAATATTGTTCATGGCCATATAGGGAGCACGGCTGCAATATATTTATCTATCGCTAAAAAATATAACATAACAACGGTAGCACATAGCCACAATGCGATTAGGGGCATAAGCATCAAAAACATAATCTACAAATTATATTCATACCCAACACGATATATAGCAGATTATTTATCTGGCTGTTCAACCGATGCGCTAATAGATAGATACGGTAAGAAATATGCATTAAACAAACAAAAAAGTTATTTAATTAAAAACGCTATCAACCTAGAAGACTATAACTACGATGAGGCGTCAACTAAGAAACTCAAGGCTGATCTTAAAATAAGCAATGACCAAATAATAGTCGGCACTATCGGAAGGCTAAATAAACAAAAAAACCCATTCTTTATACTAAAAATAGTCAAAAAGCTTGTCGAATTAAACAATAATATTGTATTTATATGGATAGGTCAGGGGTCTTTAAAAGAAAAAATATATAAACAAATTAAAATATACAATCTGCAAAATAGTATAAAACTGCTAGGAATAAGGAGCGACATTCCAACAGTTCTAAATGCATTAGACATATTCATTCTTCCATCAAGGTATGAAGGACTTCCGGTTGTTGGAATAGAAGCTCAAGCAACAGGAATACCAATCGTATGCAGCGACACAATTACTAAAGAACTTAAAATTAATAATAATATTAAATATATTCCAACAAAAGATCCAAGTATTTGGGCAAACACAATACTTCAGATGCAAGGCGTAAAAGATATAAACTGTAAACAAAATATAGAAAATGCTGGTTACGATATTAAAATAGCAGCAAAGCGGCTAATGGAATTCTACGATAAAATAGAAAGTGAAAGAAAAAGATGATATTTATCGTAAGTGTAGCATACTATATCATAGCGACAGTCATATCTTATCTTATCGCAAAAAAGGACTATAAGCGTTTTATAAAAAATAAAGGTCCGAAACTAACGATAATTAGTGTTATAATAATTTCTCTTCTCTATGGACTCTTTAATATTATCGCTACTAAAACAAGCTCAGTAATAGGCGGAGATAGGCAAAATTATATATATGACTATACAGGCGTAAGAAGCTCGTCTAGCGACGGGTTAAACCTAGTAATTAGTTTTTTCAATATCTTTACAAATGATTATCTAGTATTCTTCTACGCCTCAACAATAATTGTCGTTTTCATAACACTATTAGCGTATAGAATATCTGAGCATACTACCCCAAAAACTCTATTATTCCTCCTTTGCACCCAATATGTGTCTTTTACATTATCAGTTCTAAAACAGTCATATGCAAATGCATTTGCTGCGCTGTCAATCTCGGTAGCTCTTAACGAAAAAACGACAAAAAATAAAATCCTTTGCGCTATCTTCGTTTATTTATCCATACTATTTCACCATACAGCTTTTATACTTATTCCAATCTGTATAATATTATGCAAAAAACAACGAAAAAGAAGTTTATATTTTTATTTAACGGCAATAATATTGTTTATAATATTCCTAGAGCCAATCCTCACGATAACGTCAAATATTTCATCGCACATAGCCCCTGTAATTTCCGTAAAAATAAATAGTTATCTTTTAGAAAATGCGACAGAAAGCGGCCTTAGACCAGAAAACTTAACTACTGCGATAAAAGGTATTCCTTTTTACGTATTAACGATAGCTGGTTTCATGAGCAGAAAAAAATTATTAAAAGAGCAGACAAGATATGATGATTTACTATTTTTGTGCAGCATACTATCGGTTTCTTATTTACTAACTGTTTTTAATGGGTGGATATATCGCTTCTCTTATATCTTCTTGCTATCTGCAGGAATGTTATATACATACATACGATCAACTCTAAATAAGAAGACGAACATTTGCATATTTAGCATTCTCACCATAGGAATACTCTCATATTTAACAATAAGATATATAGCATTGTCATTCTTGCTTTATGGAGGAATATAAAAATGTCTGACATTAAACCGATAATTACAATTATTACTCCAACATATAATCGATACGATAATCTTATAAGACTAGCGAATAGCCTAAAACAACAAACCAACCATAATTTTCAATGGTTAATAATAGACGATGGTAGTACTGACGACACCAAAAAAATCAACAATCGAGAGTATCAAAAAGAAAGTAATCTAGAATATCACTATAAAATAAATGGCGGAAAGCATACTGCATTAAATTACTCGCATAAATTTATAAAAGGAAAATATGTAGTCATAGTAGATAGCGACGATTATTTAACAAAAGATTCTATCGCAATAATATTACACTATATAACTAAGTACGAAAACAACGAGAAAATAGCATGTCTATCATTTTTACGAGGATACAATAAAGACACGCCAATCGAAAAGACCTTTCCTCAAAAACCAACTATCTCCAATCATATCGAATTCAGAATTAATCAGAACAGGAGCGGAGATTGTTGCGAAATAATAAGAACTGAAGTATTTAAAAAATATATTTTTCCAGAATTTGAAAACGAAAAATTTATGAGCGAAGGATATCTATGGGCGAATATAGCAAAACAGTACGACACAGTTTATATTAATAAAATTATATATATTTGCAATTATCTGGATGGCGGCTTAACGAAAACCGGACGTTCATTGCGAATAAAGTGCCCTATGGGAGGAATGGCGAATAGTAATGCCTACCTCTCATTAAAAGGAAATCGAAAACTTAAAATAACAAAAAGGATTAAGCAAGCCATATTATATGATTGCTATTCTATATTCGCTAAACAAAAAATAAACTCGACAATACGCAAATGCAATAGTCCTCTATTATCATTAATTTGTTACCCACTAGGCATTATTTTATATAAAAAATGGAAACGTCAGTACTTTCGATAAGGAAAAATCATGATGAACAAAAAAGCAGTTAGCGTAAAAAGAAACTATATATTAAGTCTCATAGCAAACATATTATCTATCGTCGTTCCACTAATAACAACACCTTATATATCCAGGGTATTAGGCGCAAACAATATAGGTATTTATAGTTATTGCTTGTCCATAGAAACTTATTTTGTAATTTTAGGCACTCTGGGAATTCCGACATATGCTAAAAGAGAAATAGCGGCCAGCAGAAATAATAAACAAAAACTTAATAATACCTTTAGTGAGCTCTTAACTCTTCAAGTCGTATTGCTCTTATTGTCAATTATTGCATATATAGTTGTTACCATTATAATAATTCCAGATAATAAATTAATGTTTATGATGTGCGGAATTGGTATTTTTGCGGCATTATTTGACGTTTCCTGGCTATTCCAGGGAATAGAAGATTTTAGTACAATAGTCAAACGAAGCATTATATTTAAGGCAATAAGTATCTTACTGATATTTCTCTTAGTAAAAGACGAAACTGGTTTGTATACATATGCTTTTTCTTTAATGGCAACGAATCTAGTATGCAACTTATGGTTATTCATAAATTCAAAAAAAATAATTCATTTCAAATTACCAAGCTTTAAAAACACATTAAAACACCTAAAGCCGGCAGCGTTTATACTATTGCCAAGCATGGTTACTGCCATTTACGCAGTTATTGACAAAACTATGCTAGGAGCTATGACTAATAACATGTCAGAAGTGGGATATTATGAGCAGTCACAGAAAATAGTCACCGTAAGCTTGGCGGTTATTACCTCTCTGGGTGCAGTCTTGATGCCTCGCCTTACAGCATTATATAGTCAAGGAAATAAAGAAGCGTTTAAAAAATATATTAATAAAGGACTAAGCGTACTGTGTTTATTGTCCGCCCCAATAGCTATCGGGTGCATCATAATTAGCAATTCCTTAGTTCCATGGTTTTATGGTGAAGGATATGAAAAGATAATAATATTGCTAAAAATATTTGCGCCAATGTATATTTTCATGGGAATCAGCGATCTCATAGGCACTCAAACTCTGTTAGCACTAAATAAAGAAAAAACAATACTAATCGTAAATATTATTTCGACCATAATTAATCTAGCATTGAACGCAATCCTCATACCAAAATATCTATCTTATGGAGCGGCCGTAGCCACTTTATTGTCAGAACTATTTAAATGTATAACCTACATGACAATAAGTCAAAAATACTTCAATATAAGCTCATTTTTGATAAGCTTATCCAAATACCTAATTGCCGCTATGATAATGGGCGTAACGCTATTTCTTCTTCGACAAAACATATTTTCATCACCTACAATGCTACATACAATCGGACTCATAATAATAGGGTTCACTATTTACTTCCTAGAAATGATACTTATGCGCGATTACTGGATAATAAATCTCAAAAAAATGATTCATAAAAAGGTAAAGAAACATGAACAATAAAATCAAATGGGTTCTAAAAGGATCAAAAACTGCATATTTCCTGTACAATAGGATACTTTCTACGTTCCTGCATTTTTGGGGATTGTTTTTGCGAATAGACAAAAAACTAATACTAATAAATTCATACGGCGGCGCAAAATACAACGATTCACCAAGAGCTATCTATGAGTACATAAAATCTAACCCCAAATATGACGACTATCAAATTATTTGGGCTTTCGATGGGCAGCCAAAAAACGCACCAAAAAACATAAAATGGGTTAAAAATAACTCAATAAAATTCTTCAAGACAGCCTTGAAAGCTAAATATTGGATCACTAACTCATCCATGGAGCGTGGCCTTAAATTCAAGAAAAAGAAAACCATCTACATAGATACTTGGCACGGCACGGCATTAAAGAAGATGGGCTACGATACTGGGGAAACTACCAAGAAATACAAGGTATCAAAACCAGACATTTTCTATTGTCAAAGTGAATATGATAAAGAAACTTTTGTACGCGCATTTAGATATCCAGAATCATGCATGCGTATTGTAGGTTTGCCAAGAAATGACGAACTGGCACATGTTACCGATAAACAAATCTCAGATATTCGACAAAAGCTAAATATACCTAAAAATAAGAAAATTATCCTATACGCACCTACTTTTAGAGACTACGCCACTGATACTAAGGGAAACTATCTAGCTCCACCTTTCGATATCGAGAAATGGCGAAAAGCATTATCGAAAGAATATGTAATACTTTTTCGTGCTCATTATGCCGTAAGCAAAGTAGCCAATATAAAATATGACGACTTCGTTAAAAATGCGACTGCATACGAAAACCTGAATGAATTAATGATAGCATCAGATATATTGGTTTCTGACTATTCCAGTATTATGATTGACTATTCCATTCTTGAACGTCCCATTTTCGCATACGGCTATGATTTAGAAGAATACGACGAAAAGCGCGGATTATACTTCGACTTAAATAAAACTTTGCCGAATGGTATTCAGAAGACTGAAGACGAAATAATTCGCAAAATTAAAACAATCAACCTCGCCAATCAGAAAAAACGGACTGTTAAATTTAAAAATAAATTCATTGAAAAGTGCGGCGAAGCCGCAAAATACATTGATGAAATAATCAATTAATACTAGCATCTCAACATTACCATATTTGTGAGAAATATGGTATAATACATAAATGAAACGAATCCTAACATACGGCACCTTCGATTTACTCCATTTTGGTCACATCGAAATACTTCGCCGTGCCAAAGCGCTCGGCGATTATCTAGTTGTCGCAGTATCTACCGACGAATTTAACGCTATAAAACATAAAAAAGCCTACCATGACTACGAGACTCGAAAAAAGATGCTCGAAGCCGTAAGGTACGTAGACTTAGTAATTCCAGAAAAAACTTGGGAGCAAAAACATAATGACGTCAAAGAATACCATATCGACGCAGTAGTTATGGGCTCTGACTGGGAAGGCAACGAAAACTTCGAATGCCTCCGCGATGTCTGCGACGTTATTTATCTACCACGCACAGAAGGTATTTCAACTACAAAAATCAAAAAGGATCTCGGACTACAAAACCCAGACAACTCCAAAAATCAAATACCTGAAACTTCAGACGAGCATAAAAGCTCAAAGACCAAATAAATCTATACTCTATAATATATTTTCACTATTGACCTAAAGATGGCCCGTTTCACGGTATGGTTATATTTTTTGAAGATTTTCTCTCCATCTTTCACTATTCTTGATAACTCGGCTTTTTTGCTTGCTGTATCTTTTAGACCCAGCGACGCCATATTTAGCCATCCTTAATAAGGTGGTATAAGCGAATAAGACCTTATCGAATTGAGCGAATTCTTTATTTTTAGCAGCATACCGATTGCAAATTGCGCCACAATTATCCGGCGAACCGTCATCCACTAAAATGAATTAGTCGCCTTTACTATGGGCTCTCAAGACGGCAAAACTAATTATAGCTACGTCACCGAAGAAGAATCCATCGCCATCTGCAAAGTAATGGAAGACTATTTGGGCGGTGATGTGGTTGAGATATAGGCCTTGCCAAAAATCTCAAAAAACGCTAGACACCGTAACCGACACTAAGGATGCTTTGTCGACAAAGGCGCCGAAATCGCCTGCGCCTATACGCTCAGGACATCAGTAACATCGAACTTCGCTAATCCCTCAGTACTATTGCTGAAGCGGCAGACAAAAATATTAGTCCGACCTGGCAACACCCTCTCTTGTCATTCCTAATAGGACACCTTAAGCATGCAAAACTTTATTATATCTAGCATAATTCTCACACCCCCTCGCACTCGGAAATCAAAATGTCAAAAACAGGAAAATAATCAAAATTCCTTTCCGAAAATTAAGTGCAAGTAATACTGTCCTGATTTTTTCATCTCATTACATTAACTCAATCGTTAGTTTATACTGAATATATGAGTCGGCATCCAGCAAATCAATATCCAGCATCAATGACCGCCATTCCAGGAATAGATTTTGAGCACATAATACAAGCATATTTTTTATTAATAATGATACTAGGAAAAACTCCACCTTTTATTGACCCAAATACAAAAATAAATAAATTAGTTTTTCAATATAAGCAACATGATGGCGAATATGGCCCAAGATATAATACTGACGACTTAGTTGCGTATGCAAACGTTGGTTCGCGCGACATTAAAATACTCGTTAATATTAAGGAGGAGATTGAGGTAAAGAGTTCTCAATTTAATGATGTTATCAAAAACGCGTATGTAGATATAAATGGAGATTTTTTTAATCAAGAAAACGATATAGTTTTATTGGCGACTCGATCAATCGACGCTAAAAAGAGCTCTTTAATAAGAATAGCCAACATCGCAAAAAACACACACAGCTACAAAGAAGCATTCCTGCTGGGGAATAGGGATAGTGCCGAAGAATCAGCACTAAAAACAATCAAAGAAGCCCTAAAAAAGAAAAAAATAGACGCAACAGATGATGATGTGTATATATTATTAAGAAATTTCGATATTTTATCAATGGATATACGACAAACTATAGACAAAAAAGGATATCCGGGAATACTCTCACTAATATATAGCATAATTAGAGATAACTGCAGAGATGGAATAGACCCACATAGTATATGGATACTACTTAAGGACATAATTACAAATAGCGACAACATATCAAACAGCATAGATATAAACGAGCCGCCATTACAGCTATTGGAAATATGCGAGAAATTTTTAGTAAACAGCGCAGTCTTGAAGCAAAAACAACTAGCAATAGAGCCCACAAATTTAGCGACGATCCTATTAGGTGGAATCGATTCAAGTAAAAAAGGCGATCTTGAATTATTCGATGAGCTAGATCAAGAGATAGGATAATATATGGAAATAGACAATACTAACGCAAAGAAAAAACTCGATAGAATAACCGCGAGTAACGGTATAAATAAACTAAATAAAGACTATTATGTACCGCACCATAGTAGCTATATATTAGAATATCGAGACTCCATTACAGATACCATAATAGACGCTTTCGTCGCCAAGGCAATAAAAGTGATCGGATATTCAGACCCTAGTCTCGAATATGAACCAAAAAATAGAGAAGCGCATAGGCTCCTCAACAACATCGAGCCTATATATTCTGAAAATCTAAGAAAAACAGTTACGGAATCGTTAGCCGTACTATATAACAATCAGGAGCAGTTTAGGAATTGTAGCACATCATACATCCAGAAAAACATTACCGAATCGCTAAAAAACCTATATAACGCTAATTTAAATAATTGGAAATTTTGGTATACAAATCGCAAAAACCTACATACGCTCGCACAAATCAACTCGCAATTATACATTGATACGATCAAAAAAGTGATAGACAATGATGAGCTTATTTCGATACTAAATCAACAAACCAAAACTGTGTTCTCGTTCACAGACGATTCGTTGTACGAAATACGGCTCTCAATGCAAATTCTGGCATATAGCGAAGAGTTTTTCACTCAATGCATACAACTGCTACAAAAACTATCGAAAAAAGAAAAAGATACAAAAGAGAATAAAAGCCTAAACACAATCGTAAGCATTATTAACCCCTATCGACCTCAAACGAATTTTCCAGAAAAAGACATCCCAAACGCAATACTTAAAACGATATCTAACAATCAAGATAAACTATATATATATAAAAGATTGCTTCCTAACAACTATAGGTCATGGTTCGACTTAATGAGACCAACATGGCTAAAAGATGGTGCATTATATAAAAACGCTATATCTCTAAATCAAAACGGAATCAACAAAAACTGTTGGAATCATTTTGACTTATATGCGCAAGCATTCATTAAGGCAACAAGTAATCGTAGGAATATATTCATTTTATTAAACGAAATCCCATACATCAATGAAAGATATCTAGTCAATGTTCGTGAAGCATTTTTAGCAAAAAGCTTAACGGACCAGCCGGAAGATAATAAAAATAGCATATGGCAACATTTGATAATAGCCAAAAATAAAACAAAAAATACCCCAACAATCAACTTAATAGACGAGCTATGCGACATATATGAACCAAAAGATGTCTTCTTTAGGGCAAAAATTCTTTTTGACCAACCGGATTATGAGTTAACAAACAAAAAAGAAAGATATACGGAACAAATTGACAGAATACACAACAAATTAGTAGAAGCTATTATGGACATTTACGAAAACGGAGGAATCGATAAAATAATGTCGCTGGTTCATCTGTCAAAGTATACAGATAAAGTTTCATATGCCGTAGGAAATTCTAAAATTAGAAATGAATTTCTACCGAGACTATATCAATTGCTAAATTCTACCAATAAAAAAGAAAAAAGATTTGCAGAAGGGCTAACATATCAAATCTGCGAAAAAGAGACGATAGACCAAGGACTAAAAACCATTTCATACAATCAGCAAGATAAGGCAACAAAACTTAAAGTTTTATTATGCGCGAGGCCAGATATGTCTGTTTGGCATACAGCAAGGAAAGACCATATAGAAAGACTGTATTGGAAAAAAGCAAATATTTATCCGCAAGCCAATTGGGATGCGAAAGAGATAGAATATTCAGTACACATGCTAAACAAGGTAAAAAGGAGTTCAATATCCGTAGAGATACTATCAATTGCCATACTTAGAAGTATTGATATAAAAACAGACTTAATAATCACTACGTTACTTAATTACTCAGTAAAAAACGGCGAATATGTTGACTATAGGCATGGTTACGAAATATTAGATATTATTAATTACCTAAAAAGTAAAAAATGCCCAGAATATCAGCTAGCCATGGTAGAGTTAAAATTCATATCACTATTTAATGAATGGGATAAAAAAAATACACCTAGTAGTTTAATATCATTACTAGGCAAAGCTCCAGAGGTATTTTATGCTATGTACGACCTGCTATATACCAAAAACAATAATTCCTTCCAATATTATAAAATAACCCATAATCTACACATACGTCCAGGTATTAATAAGTATAATAAAGTTACAAAAAATAGACTAAAAATGTGGATTAATAGCGTAGAGTCTCATTACAAAAACGACGAAAATAAATTGGTCGCAGTTCAAAATGCAATTGGGCAGAATTTGGCATCAAACAACTGCCACGAACCTCAAAGTGAAAAATATTATCTAGAATTGCTCAATAAAGAAGAAAACGCGGAATATCGTAACGGTTTTGCTATCGGCGTAACAAATTCAAGGGGTGTTATTTCGGTAGATGAAAAATTTGAAGAGGAAAAAGACCTAATTAAAATCTGGAATCAGGCCGCTAATGAAATTGACGCGATAGGATACCAAAACACAGCGAGATTATATAGAAATATAGCAAAAGAATTTGAAAACGATATCAATAGAATGACAGAGCATCTTAAGAAGAGATCCGTCACATACGATTAGTGAATCGCCATAATAATCACTCGAAATATAATTCTTTTTTCACTATCTGATCTAGGTCGTTATTTTAACCAAGCCCCCGATATCTGCGCCATTTATCGTTCAGTCGTTATAATTCAGCTATTTACATAACGCCTCTAGTAAAAAACAGTTTCTTACCCCATCATACCCCATCAGCCATTCTAGCCGACTATATCGAGCTTACTATTATTAGAAGAAATTTACTTTTGAAAAATATCTTCACGCGCCATGTCCGCCAAAAATCTCAAAAAGCCAGCATTTTTCAGTAATCGTTCTTAATCAATTTAATATTTCACTACGATTACCAATTGTGGCTCTAGAAATTACCCTTTTTTAAAATACCACGAGCACGCTTTGTGAAAATATATATCTCGCCATAGTAGCCTCAATTATTATTAGGGTTCCTATGAAACAGCATTAATAAATTACAATAAGGCAATCATTATAGCTATTACGGCAAATATAACACCGATGGAAAAAAGTGCTATTTGAAGTAAAATTGGAATAATACTAGTCTTTCCGCCATGCAATAGCTTTGCGGCAATCTTATCCAATACAACAAGCTCTTTTTTGTCCCATACATCGTTGATTGCGATATTTGACAATTTCGAACTAATCGCTATATTTTTCCCATGCGCTATGCTGGCAATTATTTTTTCAACCGCCCATGGAATTAAAGAAACAGAGAAAGCCAATATGCTAGCTACTATAATCCATGAGTAATCCTTTACGGTATTTTGCATATTATTAGCAAACGCTAAAATAATTGCAATATATGCAGTTGCAGCCGTAAATAAACTATTAGTTAAGCTCTCCTGCGTCATGTTATAGCTGTCACTTGAAGCTTTCCGTATATTAGATAGAGAATCTATTACCTCAGCTTTACCTTGGATGAACTCATTTTTTCCATTAATGACCTTTTTACTTATTGTTATCGTCATCGTCATCTTCAGAAGACAATGTCTGCATATATACCGGCATTGTGACAGATCGTTTTTTTTAACTCTTTGTCATTCATTTTCATCTGCCTCCTTTAATGTCCATATTATATCATAAAATAGACATTAAAATAGTCAAGCTTATATTTGACCCAATCTTTTGCGCGCAACCTACCCAATCACCGCCGACAACGCCCCAAACAGCACGCAATATATCGCCGGCGTCGTAACTGCCGTGTCCGGATTCTTCGTCATCCCTGCGCTTGTTGGAACTACGGGTGCATCTATTTTCTCCCAGCTCGCCGAACTGTTCATAGAGCATTGTGCTACTTTTACCTTTCAGATATCCCATGAAACTCGAGACAGAAAATTTTGGCAGGATCTCTACGAGCATATGAATATGGTCGGGGCATGTTTCAGCCTCCACAATATTCACTCCTTTCCATTCGCAGAGTTCCCGCAAAATTTTCCCAATAAATATCTTCTTATTTTTGTAAAACACAAGGCAACGATATTTCGGGGCTTAGTTAACGAATCTAGAAAGAACCAGAAACAAAAAAGGAACATTCCCGTAAAATAGTAGTTAGCAATAACAACTAATAGAAAGGAATGTTCCTAATGAAGAGTTTAGCAGATTTACCAAACGAGTACCATTGTCATCGTAATTTTTATCGTAGTATTTGGGGCGAGATTAGCTGCTATCGTTGTGGCTTTAAAGATATTAAATTCAGAAAGAATTACGAATATTGTCCACACTGCAAGAAGAAAATGTCTGTTAAAAGCGAGACTATATTTAAGGGTAGCAATCTTTCGTATCGTAAGATATATATGCTCATTTGGGCTTGGCAGAATAAATTCGGCATAGGCGAAATCTCGAAGATGATCGAATTATCCTATCCAACAATAGAAAGATGGTTCAGGCGTTTTAGGGCGTCACTGGAACGTTCTAAAACGGTTCTAGAAGATATTGTAGAGATAGACGGTAGCTTCTTTGGGAGACTTAAATATGGTAGCCAAAAATTAGTAGCAGGCGCTATTAATCCAGGCTCAAAACAAATTGTACTAGAAATGGTTGGTGCTAGAGATTCTGAAGCTGTAGAAGATTTCGTAAACACCTACATAAAGCGAGGTAGCCTAATTAGAACTGACGGCTTAGCTTCATATAATACAGTCTCGCTTTACGGTTATGACCACGAGAGATGCGATCATGATAGATATATCTTTGGACCAACCAATCACATTGAGAATCTTTGGAGCGTCATTAAACGAGCTCTTAGGCATATCTATAGAGATTTAACATTTAAGTTGAGTGATTTAAATTTAATTCTTCGAGAATGGGAGAATAGGTACAATAATCCTGAAATATTTTATACTGTAGATAACTACTTAAAATTTAGGGCTTGTTCCAAATTAGTTAAGTAAACCATATTTCGGCGCAAAAACTAGGTGATATTTACAATTCCACTTCGTATGACTTAAACTATTTATATCGTTAACGGACAGAAAACTCCTTTTTGTATGTTTATCTAGCTGACAGGCTATACGAAAAGCATAACAAAAAGGAGTTTTCTGACTCATCGGTAAACCTAAACAGAACCACAGACCTAGCTGGTGGTTTTATATTAAGCGCGAAACCTCTCTTACGAATACTTAAATACAAAAACTAATGATTAGCCCTCTCGGCCTTTTTAATAGCCTTTAAAATAATCTTTTTCATATTCTCCATATTCATAATTATATTTTAACCTCATTCTTAGAATTTTCAAGCATAAACTTAATCATACTAGAAAACTTATTTAAATCTACAAAATAATTTGGATATGCGTCTTTTAATTTATTAAAATCACTTACTGCTACAAATACGGCACTATGTTTTCTAGTTTTATCGGACTCATATTTAATATATTCCGCCATCGCCGATTCAAAGTCTTCTTCTTTAACACAGAAAACCGAGCACTCTTTTTTAGAGAAATCTAAGTCCATCAATATATAATAAGCCTCCTTAAAACGGTTATCCCTAGAAACTATATCCGTAAAAGCCATAGCTTCAAGTGATTTCAAGATGTTGTATTTATCTTGAAATTCATGAATCCTCGAAATAGTTCCAAGGAGTCCTAATTCAGAATAATCGGACAGCGTAGAAGATTCTTCGGCAAAAGCAAACACATTCGAAACAGCCAAAAAGAAATCATTCCAATACGTATTATCTCCGCGTGTTTTCATATTCGTACCACGGAAAACATCTACAGTTTCAACTGATGTTGCCCATAAATGTTGAAGTTGCGTTCTTAATTGAATTTCTATCCAGAAATCATCAATCTTGAAAATATAGTGAACACCGCGATAGCCACTAGCTTTAGGGCTATCTATGTAATTTTTTATACGTTTTAAATACTTCCACCTTCTAATCTTTCTATCTACAATACGTAATTGCTCCATATCTTTAACAATTATTCGTACGCCAGCTATATCTTGCATCCTAGATAACGCCAAATCATTAAGACGGTTTAACTTGTCTATTATCGTAGGTAGACGCTTAAGTCTCTGAGCAACAATTATTTCTTTATCCATTTTACGCGCAAATCTAACGCATTTATCAAAATAATCATCCAATACTCGCCCATGCGCTTCGCGCCACTCATTCAAAATATTAAGCGCATCGTTGTATTCATCGTCCATCCGTTCATGTCGCACAATTTCGCCAACTTTATCAATCATAGAATGGGAATATTTCATATCACCATTATATATCATATTCGATACCGCTCTGAACGCACCTATGGTAAGAGATTTAAAAACCGAAAAAAACAAGCTCTCCGATTGAAGGGCTTTTTGTAGACTGGAGAGTATTATTAAGGCTACAGTTTCATAACAGTACCGGGCTTCATCCAGACGCAACCGCCGAATTCGCTCGTCAGAAACGTCATACTGAACGAATAGCAGTCCATGCGCGTCATTGGCGCCAAGGTGAATGCGACCAAAGTAGACCATTGCACCATCGCACAGCCGCAGCTTCGCCAGAACCTTGCCCAACGCTTCCGTACGCGACGCGTCGGACTTGTTCAGTGCCCAGAAATCGAACGCGCCACCAACTGGAGCAATCGCGAGCGGATAGTGCACCAAGCCCATGGAGAACTTCTTGTCGAATGCTCCCAGTGATTTCAGCAGTAAATCGATAGATTCTTCCGGCAAGTCCAGCAGATGCGTACTAACAGCAACGCGTCATCCGGCAGCACATGCGCATACTTCACGTAGTTCACTCCGAACTCCAGAAAGTATCCATCGTCAGCCGGCTGCTGATAAAAACGATTGTCAGGATCCACGGCTTTTTCGACAGTAATGTCATCCACCACGAAGTCGTCCAGAACAATCTCGCCATTTCCAGGCAAGTACACAATCTGGATGCCTTTTTCTTTCGCATCTTTCGAAAGCGGCAGACAAAAAATTAGTTTGCCCCAGCAACACCCCCCCTTGCCATTCCTAATAAGACGCCATAAGCATACAAAACTTTATTATATCTAGCATAATTCTCACGCTCCCTCGCACTCGGAAATCAAAATGTCAAAAACAGGAAAATAGTCAAAATTCCTTTCCGAAAATTTAGTACGAGTAATGCCGTTTCGATTCTAATAATAGTAATAATAGACAAAATCAATTTCTGCAGCCCTTCGAATATTCTTAATTGCCCTATATATTCCCAGAATATCCTCATGAGTTAAGCCAACTGGATACATATCATATATAATCAGAGTACTTTTATATAGTTTTTCCCAAGCATAATATAATATCTTCTCATCCGGCACTCTAAAATATTGTTTTAGGTAATCATCAACTTGAGTAATAGTAACCTTATTGTCTTTATTGTCAATTTGCGCCACGACATCATCGTTCCGTATTGAAAGATGATTACAAGCTACGACATCAACGCTTTTCCTTAGCGTCACCTCTACCATCGTTTTAATCATACTCAAATGAATTCAGTCATCACTATCGATAAAAGTCGTATAGTCGCCTTTGATTAACTTAATGTCCGCATTCCTCGCCACTGACAGCCCGCCATTCTCTTGATGAATTACCGTTATTCTCTTATCTTTAGCGGCATACTGATCGCAAATTACTCCGCAATTATCCGGCGAACCGTCGTCTACTAAAATAATCTGCAAATTCCTATAAGTCTGATTTACGACAGAATCAAGACAACGCTTCAAATAAGCTTCCACGTTATAAACGGGAATAATAACACTAACTAATGGACTCTCGTTCATATTTTTAATTCCGTATCTTATAACAGACATAAATTGCTCCTCAATGAAATGCAAGCATAGACACCTTACAATCTCTAGCATTAAGAATATTCACAACATGTCGCTATTCTATGATTAACTATTTTCCACACTAATGAATAGCAAGTTCCGCGAAGACCTATAGATCATCGTCTAAGCGACAGGGGAAGTAACATATACCATTTTGTCGACTCAGCAGAATAAATTGCTCACAATAAATTAGTCATTTTTCACTAGAGCTTCTAGAACGACAAGACTAACAGCAATTATGCGATTATAGAGGAGGCCTATTTCTATACGTAGGGCAATAAAGATATTTGTACGATAATGTAATAGAGATATCGCGTAATATAAATTACCATCCATCGATACAAAGCACCCTATCTAGTACTGACTAGATAGATAAATAGGCGAGGAGCCTACTGGGCTATTTGGTATAATTGGACTATGGAGCTAGAGGGTATTAATATAAAAGGTTTTAAGTCGATCGAGGATATCTCTATTCCCATAAAAGAAATAAATGGAAGTAAACTTGTTACTTTATTGGGAAAAAATGAATCTGGAAAAAGTAATATACTCGAAGCGATTAATATTGCTATTTTCAATAATAAAGAAACATATAATTTTGAAAAAATATCTAATAGGATATTACAGCCAAATAAAATAGTAATTTCTTTTACATATAATACCCGAAACTTAAACATCAAAGATGAATTTGAAAATAAAGGTCTATATATGACCGAATCATTAACGAAAAAGCTAGGTATAGCTAAACTAACCGACATATATACCCTCAATAAAAACGAAGTAAAATTCAACCATGAAGTGCTGCTACAACATAACAAAGTAAAAGCCGACAACTATTACATCCAAACTACCCAGTTATTCCCTAATAGGAATTCAGACAACATTCCGAAATATAAATACGAGATAGTGCACGAAAACGAGCTGGCACCATTTGGCGTTACCGGATATAAACAGTTAGACTCCGCTACGCTGGAAAAGATATTACAAGATACGTTTATCTCCATAATTGATAATCAAAAAAGAGGAGGAGCATGGAGCCCCAGTCCAGAGTATCTTCTTCCAGAGGAAATCAATTTAAAGCAGTTCGCAGAAAATCCATCAAAATGCATACCATTAAAAAACATATTTGCTCTTCATGGAGAAAAAGATAAGAATAGTATACTTGCCAAAATAGACAGCATTTGCGCCGGCAGCCCTACAAGAAGAACCCTCGCTAAGCAATTGTCAAAGGTGGCAAGCGATTTTCTGAAAGAAAAATGGAAAGAAATTAATGCAAAAGTAATTATAGAAATTGAATCTACCGGAATTGCATCCATAAGCATAATAGACGAACAGAATGAAGACACGCATTACTCTATGGAAGAAAGAAGCCAAGGTTTCAAGTCATTCGTCTCCCTATTATTGAGTATTTCAATTGACAATCACGAATCTCGAATTAGCAATGCTATCATAATCATAGATGAGCCAGAAATACATTTACATCCATCAGGTATAAGATGGCTTCTGAATGAACTGTTAAGAATAGGCGAAAATAATAATGTCTTAATCTCTACTCACTCTAATTTTCTAATAGATAAGAAATCGAAGACGAGACATTTTATCATAGAGAAAAACAGTAACGGAATAACTAAAGCAATACCAGTAGCTGACACGGCTAGTATTTTAGGTGACGAAATTCTAGATAGAGCGTTCGGCATAGATCCAATACGCGATTTTATATCTAAATATCAAATCTTAGTAGAAGGGCAGTGCGATAAAATACTAATATCTGGCATATTGAAGACAATAGATGTAGCACTCGAGACGGAAACTAAGATCATTAATGGAGAGGGCAATAATATTCAAGCTCTGGCATCTTTTTCAATCAAACATAACATAACGCCACTAATTATTACCGACGACGACGCACAGGGGAGAGCTAGTAAGAATAAAATAAAGACCATATCGAATGAATATGAAGATAAGGTATTTACTTTAAAAGAACTAAATCCAAATCTACCAGACGGATCAACAATTGAAGATTGCATTTCATTTGCAAAACTTAAAAAAGAGGCAATCGAGATAGTGCCCGACATAAAAGACCGAATCGAGGCTATGCGGGATGATATTCCTTTTATGGCTCAGTTAAATAGCATACTTAAAGAAAACACTAAAGAGGACGCCAGAAAAATACTAGACAGAATAAAAATAGCTGTCTCAAAAATTGGAATAGACAAAAATGATAAACGTTTATTCGAAACCGGAAAAGCTATCATTAAAAAACTGAAAGACACGCAATAATAATATTCTGCCGCCTATACTTATTAACAGCGCAAAATTATTCCACCTTCCACCTGGCTAGCATTTTAAACTAGCCCTATACTAGCATATATGGCAACAATACCATCAGACTTTAGATATAAATATGTCAAATTATCGTAAAAGAGAAATCTATTTAAGTGTCGCCGACATAATCGCACTATCTAAGTCGATTAAAACCGGGCCACTATCTTTTCCAGAAGCACCATAGTTTAAAAAATATACCTCAAAAAATATACCATTCATTTCTCTTAATCGATCAACGCAACAATAACGTTCATACCAATGCTTAATTAAATGCTCTGGATTTTTCGCACATTCAGAGGTCACTATTAATAAAATAGTTTTTTCATATTCGCTAGTATAAAACGACCGTAGCTTCTCTGTTTTTTGTCTAAATATTTCTTCCATTTTGACCGAAGCTTCGCGTGGATCCGATTGAATAAATTTACCCACGGCGTTTCCTGACAGAAAAGAATTAAGATTGCTTCTAAAACCATTATAACTATCAGAATTATCGAAAACTTCTGTAATCTCGACGCCAATTTTATGTCTCCTATATACAATTTCCGCATCAGGAGCTTCTCTATTTCTGTATCTACACCTAAAATACTTATCCGATAATTCGCGAAAAACAAGCAGATGAAATAGCTCTCTTTTCTTTTTCGCTCCATCTCGACCCTTGTCTTTAATTTTTCTATTGACTATTCGCCTTATTCTATATTCATTTTCATAAAACGAAAAATTATCACAAACGTCTTTACGTTTACGAAGAGTTAATTTCGATAACATACTAACAAAATAGCACATTAATGGAACTTCCTATCAAAGAGGAGATTCGTTAACTAAGTATAGCGTTGCCAAAATAGTCCACAATATACCGGATATATACTTAACGGATATGCATAAAAACTATATAATTAAATATATCTTAAGAAGATTAGAAATACTTCGAGGAATTATCTATGAATAAAGAATTATGGCTAATTTGGAAAAATCCAAAAAATAGTAGCAGACGTAGATATAAGGTAGGGAAGCTCTCCGCGACGAGCAATGGCTACATTTTCGAATATTCTGATGACGTCGACGAAGCCGCCAAAAATGGGTTTCAGTTATATCCTGGTTTTGATAATAGATACGAAAAATATAAGTCCCAAACATTATTTAAGAATATCAAGAGCAGAATCCCAGACAGGGAGCGAATAGATTTTTTAGATATCATTAATACTTTCAACCTTTCACCAAACTCATCAGACATCGATATCTTAGCTGCAACAAAAGGAAGACTACCAACAGATAACTTCGAATTCGTCCCCGCGATTACGAATACCGAAAGGCTCGAGTTTAACATTGCCGGTACGAGATATAGAGAGAAGGATCTAGAAAACTGCGCCGTCGACCTTGTTGCTAACGCGAAATTAGAATTAATCCACAATAAAAATAACCCATTCGACACAAATGCTATTGAGATCCATTTCAAAAAAATCGCAAAAGACTATTTCATCGGCTACGTACCGCGTTATTACGCTCAGTATCTCGCCGACCATCTAGACAACGGCGCAAAATACTCTGCCTTAGTTAAAAAGGTAATCGAAGAACCTCAAAACTACGACGACAAATACTCAGTTGAAGTTAAGCTTGTCATAGAGTGACTTGTGGCATTCTTCGCACAAAAGTTACGCAACAAAACTTAAAATACTATTTGTCGACTCCGACTATAAGCGCACCGATCTCATAATTACTTATAATACAAACGCATTCATGCTTTAAAATAATTATCAATATTACTATTCTATTAAGTATGAATGCTAATATTAATAAAAAATGAACAATGAACATTTCGCAATTGGGTAAAAAATCACAAAAAAGAATTCACGGCTAAATATATTCGAGAATCTGGCGCAAAGCCCAACCAAGACAAACCGTCGTGTATCTTTATGGCGGGTCTGCCAGGAGCGGGGAAAACTGAGTTTACGAAAACTATTATAAAAGAATTAAACATAAAAGTAGTTCGTATTGATATGGACGAGATAGCAAGTATGATAGATACTTATAAGCCAGAGCATGCTAATATGTTTAGATCGGGCGCAACTTCACTCCAAAATTCAATCTATCAAAAATGCAAAAAAGAATATTATCCATTCATTATGGATGGGACACTCTCGCATGAGACATCGATGAATTGTATAAAGTCCTTATTTAACAGGGGATATGCGATAAAAATAGTATATATAAAACAGGACCCTTTAAGAGCCTGGAAATTCACAAAAGCGCGCGAAAAAGTCGAGCATCGAGCAATAGATAAAAATGGATTCATAAAATGCTACGGCTTAACAATAAATAACTTATTAAGTCTTAAAAAATATAAAAATATAAAAGTTGATATAATAATAAAAGATAAGCATAATGACGTCGGTAAAAGAATAATCGACGTCAAAAGTTGTGAACTTGACAAATATATAAAATTAGAATATAATATTAAAGACTTGGAAAGGATGCTGAGTGATGAATAATACAATTACACTTACGAGAAAAAAGAAACATTACGACCTTTCAGATCTTGTTACTCGGAGCTCGGATCCAGATGTAGATCGCATCTATCGTCGCGCTCTAAAAAAAGCCGCCAAAGAGCAAGAAAAACTCCTGAAACAAGCAGAGAAAATTAAATAAGTAAATATGAAAAGAATTTTAGTTACAGGTGGCACAGGTTTTATTGGCTCGCATACTGTCGTTGAACTCCTCAATGCCGGCTACAACGTAGATTGTTAGATTAACATACATATGAGAATTTTTCTCATCAAAATAACCCTCAGTATTGTATAGTTTAACTAGGAAACCAGTTAGTAACAAAAAAGAGACATCTTTGCGTCTACCCTGTTAGAATTAAATTTGCATAAACTAAAAAGGAGTAAACAGATGTCTCAAGGTAAGTATACACATATTTCGTTTGAAGAGCGAGTAGTAATTGAGAATAGATTAAAATCTGGAGAAAGTTTAAGAAGAATTGCTAGATGTTTAGATCGTACAGTCTCATCGCTTTCTCGAGAATTAATAAGGAACGGCATAAAGGTAAAGAGAACTAGAGTAAATAAGCCTAAAGAACTCAATTTAGATAGTAGACACTATAGAGGCAAAAGCTATGTAGATACGATTCGTCTGAAGAAGGATAATTACCATAAAAGACTAAAAGAATTTAATAAGCCTAGATATGTTGCTAAAGATGCTAATAAGAAGGCTTCTAATCGTACTAAGGCGCAAGGATTACGTCTCGATACGCCAAAGTATACGAAAACCAAAGAATATGTACTAGAAAAATTGAAGTTACGTTGGTCTCCAGAACAAATCTTAAAGATAGAATCCTCACTCATGTAGCTAAAAAACATTGATGAATTACTAACGACGTAGTTAAAGCCATAATCAATAACATTATTATTGAACTCGTGTTTTAATTCTTAAGCAGCCATATTTTAAACTTAACTAGTATATAATATAAATATGGAGACAGACATGAGCGAAACGGCTATACTTGAACCCACATATACCACAATTGGCAATAAGAAAAAGATCAAGAAAAGCATCAATATTGATGCCGTCAATGTTTTAATTGATAAAATAAAAGATTCAGTTCCAGATAGCGACCATGAAGAATCTGATTTACGATAAAGAAAGTATCTCTCATTTCTCTGGCGGTTATATACTCGTAGATAATACGGCGCTTATCGAATCTTCTCGAGAACACAATAATCCTATGCTTCAATTCCTTGATATCTTAAGCAATTTGAATTGCGACCTCATAACAACACCGTCTGTGCATCATGAATTTATTAGAGGTGCAAAAAATCTAGTTCAAAATAACGATTTCATTAAAATGTTCGATGAGCTAGGTATAGAAGTCTTAAAAAATACCGAAGTACTATTTACTTCCAAAGAAAATGCCCTATTCAGAATCGCTTATTGTCAAGAAGCTAAAAGGGCAAGCTTTACAGATACCGAATTAGCAGTTACTGCATATCAGTATAGAAATAATAACGTCGGCATACTAACCGAAAATTACAGAGATTTCCCAAGTTCATTATTTAAAAGAACTTCATATATCGCTTTCTCCCACCAAGATAGCATACGTACTCATGCTATCTTCACCGTACAACTGGAACAAATACTAAAAAGAACATTCTCAAAGTATATTAACTAACAACCCGCACTCGCCAACCAACCATCCATCCAGCCTCATGGGCGAAAATCTAAATGGTATTCCAAATAATATCATACCGATTATTACCCGCATCGCTGCCAGCAAGCTGTCCGAGCTACAAATCTTCGATAACGACTACGACACATATGACGGCACCTACAAACACTACATAAATAATCAAAAAATGAGGCCTCGGCTCCGCTATCCAGCAGTGATGTACCTCATAAAACTATGATATATCAATGCAATACTATAGTCAATTTACTTTATTTCTTTTATCTTGTCGCCATTAACTATAACAAGCATTTTTCGCACCCTCTTTCCGAATAAATTAACCTGTCTCTCAACTTCTTTTAGACATTTACTCTCATTAACATGTATACATCTTAAATCGATTATTATATTATCCGACTGACGCAAGGCATTTCTAATGTTATTTTCTACCGTACGGCTACTATTGCCAGTCGGTGATTTAATTTCCCATTTCTCACCTAGATAATAAATATCAGGAGTTCTATAACTCGCCTCTTCAAGAAATCGTACATCGCCTTTAGTGATTAGAGCTATTGCCGCCATCATCTCATGATCATGAATAAGTCTCTTACTTGAGCATACTATTCTATACTATTTATTCATATAGCCTATATTAACCGTGCAACGGGTGGCAACAAAAACGTAAGTTTAATTAATAGACTAGAAAAATCCAACCTAAATAGGCTTATTTACACCCTTAGGCATTTCATGCTATACTGACGAGACTGAGAAGCATTTTAGCTTTTTGTACATAATAATCATATTTTTCGCAAAAGGAGGAGGTGTTTGCGATGGATACATCACTCTACGAAGACATAGCCGCATACAAGAGAATGACGATTGACTACGACCAAATCCGAGCAACAATCAAAGCAATAGCGAAGTCTATTGAAGACAATGTGCAAGAGAAGATTATGGATGCCACTATCCATGCAGCTGGCAACGATGATGCCGCTATTTCGATGGCGATGGCGATAATTTCAGCACCAGACGTCCTATCAATCATTGACCCAGACGACAAGTACACCAAGCCGGTATATTATTTCCGCAGTGAGCATGGGGCTGAATTAGACGACGATTCAAAACTCCACCTAACATTAGAGATGGGCTATCTGCTAAAACAGTACGAAATAGGAAGAGACGAAAAATACGCACCAGGCGTCATATTTGATATCTCCGATAAATATCTCACCTACTTCACGATTCTCTGCGTCATAGATTATGACAATGGAGACATCGACGAAGTAGAGTTCAGCGATCGCGCGGAAGATGTACTCCTAACATTAAGAAAATCCATCAACAACGCACTTTCCGACATATCCAATGAAAATCTGGAAGTCACCCACTGGGGAACGTTTGACGGTCTTCCGCTGGTCGAGTGCATAAGAAGATGACGGCACAAAAACTACCAAACCCGGACACAATAAATGCCCGGGTTTTTACACGAATACTTCACTCAAGAAATACTAATTAGCCGATTTTACTCTAACAAATGTTAAAATATACCCAATCATGCACAAAATTTTAGTTACAGGCGGTACTGGTTTTATTGGCTCACATACTGTCGTTGAGCTCCTTAATGCTGGCTACGACGTAGATATTATCGACAATCTCTGCAACAGCAAAGCCGCCGTCATTGATCAAATTGAAAAAATTACTAGCAAAAAGCCAACCCTCTACAAACTCGACCTGCTCGAAAGAGAAAAACTCAACGAAATCTTTGAAAACAACCAATACGACACCGTCCTACATTTCGCCGGCCTCAAAGCCGTTGCCGAATCAGTCGAAAATCCTTTGCTATATTACCACGCCAATCTCGGTACCACTATCAACCTAGTCGAGTCCATGTTGGCACATAACGTAAATAAAATCATCTTCAGTAGTTCCGCTACCGTCTACGGCGAGCAAGATTCTCCTGAATGTTTCGAAAATATGCAAACCGGCTCTGGCATTACTAATCCTTACGGCCGTACTAAATATATGATTGAAGAAATCCTCAAAGACGTTTGCATCGCGCATCCAGATTTTTCCGTCACACTTTTGCGCTACTTCAACCCAATTGGCAACCATCCATCCGGCCTCATCGGCGAAGACCCAAATGGCATTCCGAATAATATCATGCCAGTTATTACCCGTGTTGCTACTGGCAAGCTATCAGAACTACAAATCTTCGGTAACGATTACGACACACCCGACGGCACCTGCCAACGTGATTTCATACATGTGGAAGATTTGGCGCGCGGGCATACCTGCGCTATCAATCACATTCATCCTGGCATTCAGATCTACAACCTCGGCACTGGTAGACCAAACTCTGTCCTCGAACTAGTCAATGCCTTCGGTAAAATTTCCGGCCACGAAATCCCATACACTATCACCAATCGCCGCCCTGGCGACCTTGCCGCCGTCTGGGCCAATCCATCCCGCGCCAATACTGAACTCGGCTGGAAAGCCAAACTCACTATCGAGGACGCGATTCGTGACACGTTAAAATTTCTTAATCTAAGGAAATAATTACCATGGATAAAATCCAAAAAATCATGGACCAACTCGACGACATCGAATACGGTTTCAAAGACGAAAACGGCAACAACTTAATGTGCGGGAAACACTGGGAAAATGATTTTTCTAATTTCTATTATTTATTAAGTCCTGCAGAATTATTAGAAACTAAATGCGGAGTTTGCTGGGATCAAGTCGAACTTGAACGAAAACTCTTTAACGATTCACATATCGATTGCGACACCTATTTTATCTACATCGATGACCACGCCAATCTACCATCGCATACTTTTCTTACATTTCAATTAGACGGTAAATTCTATTGGTTCGAACACTCCTGGTACGACATGAAAGGAATTCACGCCTACGATAGTATAGAAGCACTCTTAACTGATGTTAAAGCAAAATTCCTTCAAAGCAGAGAAGACGAAATCGATCCCAACGCAAACTACGATACCTTCATCTACAAATACCGCCAGCCCAAATATCACCTCAGCTGCGATGAATTTTACGATTTTATCAAAACCCAAGAAAAATTGACATAATAATAACAATAGTGCATAATAATAGGTAAGCACTAGAAAGCTTGCTCATTTTCATTTTGGAAGTTTAGTATATCACCAAATCTACCACAGTACGAAAGGAGGGGGGTCACTATGGATTCAGATTTTATTACAATCTCTATTGGCTGGACATCGGATTTGGCTCATTACGAAGGCCACTTAAGACGCGCCATCGACGATTGCGCCATAGCCTTGCCGGCTTGCCATTATCGTATTCACGGCACCAACAACGTTGCCAACAGCCACTATACGGCCGATGATATCCTCAAAAACTGCGCCGAAATGTCATGCCACGTCGGCTTGATTATCGACCCACACAAAGCCACCAAAAAACTTGACGAAATTCTAAATCATCAAGACGCCAATACAGATTATATCATCCTACTTACGCGCCAAAACATCATCTGCCACAAACCTCAGGATAACTACAAGCATCACACTTCGCGCGCCGCCATAATTACGCTCAAGAATTGCGAAACTGGCAGCGATATTCGCAATATATCCGCCATACTTTTAGAGCATATTATGAGACACTTCTTCATGCAGCAAAATATTTATCGTCATTGCTCACGCAGAGACTGCATTATGACACCAATGGAAGAATACCGCGATATTCAAAGATTAGCTTCTTATGAACAACAATTCGATGCCGACGCTTATTGCCGCGAGTGCAAAGTGGCATTACATAAAAGTCCGTACTGGAAAGATGAATATCTATCAATCATAAAATACTTCTGACAACAGCCCCACCAATCGGTGGGGCTTCACTATTTCTATCACAAAATATCCAGCCCCATCAAAAAAACGACAATGATATAATGAGCAAAAGGAGTTATAACTTTATATGCAAGCAATCATCCTAGCCGCCGGTATGGGTAAACGTCTCAAAGCTCTGACTAAAAACAATACCAAATGCATGATTAAGGTTAACGGCATCTCACTAATCGACCGTATGCTACACCAAATTGATGCCAAAAAGCTCAAAAGAATTATTATCGTCGTAGGTTACAAAGGTCAAGAACTTATTGATTATATTGACACACTCAACATTAAAACACCAATCAAATATATCGAAAACCCAATTTATTATAAAACCAACAATATTTACTCGCTCTCACTTGCCAAAAGAGAACTTTACGAAGACGACACGTTATTATTTGAATCGGATCTCATTTTCGAGGATAGTATTATCGACGAATTACTCAACGACCCACGCGAAACTCTCGCCCTCGTAGACAAATACCAAAGCTGGATGGATGGCACTTGTGTCAAAATCCGCGACGATAACACTATTAAAGCTTTTATTCCAGGTAACCATTTCAAATACGAAGATATTAACAACTACTACAAAACTGTAAATATCTATAAATTCAGCAAAAATTTCTCCAAAAACAAATATGTACCATTCCTAGACGCTTATGTTAAAGCTCTTGGCGAGAACGAATACTACGAACAAGTTCTAAGGGTTATTGCCATGCTCGATCATGCCGAAATTAAAGTCAAAAAACTTTCTGGTCAGACCTGGTACGAGATAGATGACATCCAGGATCTCGATATTGCTGAATCTATCTTCGCCCCGAACAATCACGCACGTGTAAAAATGCTCCAAACCCGCTACGGCGGCTACTGGCGTTATCCAAAACTCATAGATGCCTGCTATCTCATCAATCCATATTTTCCCCCACAGAAACTTATCGACGAAATCAAAGCCAGCTCCGAAAGACTCCTAACGCAATATCCTTCCGGCATGGATGTTAATTCACTTCTCGCTGCGAAAAACTTTGGTATCGAGAAGGCAAATATCGTAGTCGGTAACGGCGCCGCCGAATTAATCAAATCGCTTTCTAATCACCTAACTGGTAAAACCGGCTATATCCGCCCAACCTTTGAAGAATATCCAAATCGTTACCCAGCCAAAAGTTCCGTCTATCTTGATATTAATAATAAAAACTACTCGTACAAGGCAGAAGATATTATCGAATTCTTCGACACTAAACACGTTGATAATTTAGTCATAGTCAATCCAGATAATCCATCCGGCAACTATATTAAAAAATCTGGCATCAAAAAGATAATTAAATGGTCTAATCAAAAGCATATTAACCTAATAATCGATGAATCCTTTGTCGATTTTGCCGACGAAGAAGACGCCTCCATTATCACTCAAGATATCCTCGATGCAAACAAGCACCTATATGTTATCAAGAGTATTTCCAAATCTTACGGCGTGCCTGGTCTTCGCCTTGGCATTCTCGCTTCTGGCGACACCAAGTTAATTGAAAAAATCAAGAAAGACGTTTCCATTTGGAATATCAACTCATTCGCCGAGTTCTATCTTCAAATTGCCGAAAAATACAATGACGATTATGCTGCTGCTCTAGCTAAATTTCGCAAAGAACGTACCCGTTTTGGCAAAAAACTCAACAAAATTAAAGGACTACGCACTATCCCATCTCAAGCTAATTTCTTTATGATCGAAATCACCAACGGCTATACTGCCGCCGAAATTGTCGATAAACTACTCAATAACTACGGCATCCTCATTAAAGACCTTACAAAGAAAACAAATGGCAAAAATTATATCCGCATCGCCATTCGCAATCAAGAAGATAACGACAAACTAATTGAAGCGTTAAAGGGGACTCTCTAGATGAAAGTTACTATCATTGGCGGCGGCAACATTGGCACTCAACTCGCCGTTCATTGTTCGCAAGAAAACGAAACCTATATCTATACATCTACCCCTGAAGTATTTGTACCAAATATCCAAATCGTCAACGAAAACAACGAAATCACTCTTACTGGCAAAAATATCATTGCTACCAAAGACGCTAAAACCGCCTTTGCTAGCGCTGACTATATTTTCATTACTTATCCAGCCTTCATGCTTGACACTATTGCGCAGGAGTTATCGCCATATGCCAATCCTAAAATGCACATCGGTATCGTGCCGGGCACTGGTGGGGGAGAATGCGCTTTCAAAGACCATCTCAAACACGGCGCCACCATCTTCGGACTTCAGCGTGTCCCAAGTGTTGCGCGCTTAATAGAGAAGGGCAAAAAAGTCCGCGCCGTCGGCTATCGTAATCAGCTCTATGTTGCCGCATTGCCATCATCTAAAGCCTCCGAGGTCGCCACCGCCGTCGCTAAATTTATTAGCATTCCATGCAAGGCTATGTCAAACTATCTCAATCTAACCTTAACACCATCCAACCCAATTCTTCATACCACCCGCCTCAAAACTCTCTTTGATGGCTACCACGAAGGAATATTTTATAATCGTGTGCCACTTTTCTATGAAGAATGGGACAATAAAACTTCACGTTTGCTATTCAAATGCGACGAAGAAGTACAAAACATCTGCGCCGCACTAAAAGATTTCGACCTCGGCTACGTCAAGTCGCTTCGCGAGCATTATGAGAGCCCTACGCCAGAAGCGCTCACTGCCAAGATTCGCAGCATCGAAGGTTTCAAAGGGCTCACTTCGCCGACTCGCAAAACACTTCAGGGCTTCGTTCCAGATTTTGAATCCCGCTACTTTACTGCTGACTTTCCTTATGGCTTAAGCATTCTTGTACAAATCGGCGATTTTCTCGGCCTCGATATTCCAAACATGAAGGGAACCATGGATTGGTATCGCAAAGTTACTAACAATAAACACGAATATAGCTTCGCCGATTACGGTATCAATAATCTCCAAGACTTCCTAACGTTCTATTCGGCGTAACCCCTTACCGCTCAAGATTGCCACCATCTCGCAAATATGTCAAAATATATAATATGACCAAATCAAAAGAAAAAATCGATACAGCTGACGATTTTAAGAAGTATAAGATTATATTCGGCATCATACTAGCCGCCGAAGCTATTACGAGCTTCCTAATTCTTAACGCGCTCGCCAAATTAAATCTGCTTCAAACTTGGCAATATTTACTTGTCGTACTGCTATTTGGCGGAATTTTTCTGCTTAACCTCTATAAGTTAATCATTAGTAAACGCGCTAGTCGCGCTTCGAAAATCATTTGCATCGTTAGCGCCATTTTCTTCACCATTGCCGGAGCTTTTGGCTATAAATATGCCCGTCAAACCATCGACTTCGTCGAAAACGTTACTGGCAGCCGCTACGAAACTCAGATTTATCAAGTCCGCGTCCTTAAAAGCAGCAGTTACAAGGAAGTTGAACAACTTGCTCGTCAACATGTCGGCTTCTTGAGCACTAACCCAAACCTCGAAAACACCAAGCATACCCTTAAATCTACCGTCGATTACAAAGATAAAAATTACGCCGAAATCGGCTCCCTTATCGCTGCCATTTATGATTTTGATGTTGCCGCCGTCGTCTTAAATCAAAGCTATCTCGACTTCCTTGAAGAATCCGACAACAAATTCGTCGAGGAAAGTGAAAAAATCTTCGAGTTCGAAGTTCGCATGGATGCCCCAGACAACCATCAGACCGTCGACGTCGCAACTGAACCATTTATTCTCTATATTTCCGGTTCCGATTCTCGTGGCGATATTACTGAAACCGCCCGTAGCGACGTCAATATTCTCGCCGTCATCAACCCTAAGACCTTCAAGATTCTCCTCGTCTCCATCCCGCGCGATTACTACGTCCAACTGCACGGCACTACTGGCACCAAGGACAAGCTTACCCATGCCGGCGTCTACGGTATCGACATGAGCAAGAATACTATCCAAGACCTCCTCGATATTAAGATTAACTATACAATTAAAGTCGGCTTCAATACTTTACTGAAAGTCGTCGATGCAGTCGACGGTGTCGATATTGATTCTGATACCGCATTTAAACGCGGCGATTGCAACTTCATCGAAGGCAAGCAGCACCTAAACTCCGAATGCGCCCTCGCTTACGCTCGCGAACGCTATACTTATAGTTCCGGCGATCGCCATCGCGGTCAAAATCAACAGCAAATTCTTACCGCTCTCATTCATAAGGTTTCCGACCCTCATTATCTTGTTCGCTATCCAAAAATCCTCGAGACCGCTCAGGATTCCTTTGAGACATCACTTACTTTCGACGAAATCACCTCCTTCGCTCGCTACCAGCTCTCCGAACTTCGCAGCTGGCAAGTCGAAAGCGTCTCTCTTGACGGCACCGGCGCCATGCTCCCAACTTATTCCATGGGCGCCCAGCCACTCTATGTTATGCAGCCAAACGCGAAGACGGTTAGCGACGCTCAAAAGAAGATTGCCGAATACCTAAAAGAGTCGTAACATTGGTTACTTCAAAGACTAGACGGCGCAAAGATAAAATGATAAAATTTACACAATAAATTAGCAAAAACTGCGACTTTTCCATGTAGTCGCAAATTAATACAAAGGGCATCGAAAAGGCATAGAAATTATGGAAGAAATCGACCTTAAAGATTTCCTCGGATATCTTAAAAAATTTGTCGTTGCAATGGTTGTTGTTGCTATTCTTGCTATCGGCGGAACTTATATCTACGAAACACAAGTTAAAACACCAATGTATAGCACCTACACTAAAGTTCTTTTAGCGCAGGAAAACAAAGATACAAACTCCAGCGCCACGCTCAACGACGTTAATGTCAACCAAAAACTAGCTGCTACTTATAGCGAATTCGTCAAAAGCCGCCTAGTTCTACAACAGGTCATCGACGACCTTCGTCTCAATTACACAGCCGACGAGCTCGCTAAGCACATCACGGTGACGAATATCGAAGATACTCAAGTGTTAAAAATCACCGTTACCGACGCTAGTGCAGAAAACGCTCAAAAAATCGCGGATAAAACTACCGCCGTATTCGCCAAAGAGATTACTGAACTTACGGGCATCGATAACGTCAAGCCGTACGAAGTCGCCCAGCTTCCAGATAGCCCAAGCAATAACACGCTCAAACGCGACCTCATAATTGCTGCTATTATTGCCGTCTTTGGCGTTCTCGCCATTGCCTTCATTATCTTCTATTTTGACGATACTGTTAAGTACAGCGAAGATCTTGAGAAGAAAATTGGTCTCCCAATCGCCGGAAAAATTATTAAATCCAACATTAAAACTAACCAACGACATCGCAGTAGCACCGATGAACTTATGACTAATAAATATCCGAAATCCGCCGTCAGCGAAAGCATCAAAGCTCTACGCACGAACCTACAATTCTCTAGCGTCGATAGTGGCTTCAAAACGGTGTTAGTTACTAGCTCACTCGCCAGTGAAGGTAAGAGCTTTGTTAGTTCTAATCTCGCCGTTAGCTTTGCGCAAAATAATAAGAAAGTTCTCATTGTCGACTGCGACCTCAGAAAAGGACGTCTTCATAAAATTTTTCAGGTACCAAACACGCTTGGTCTTAGTCATCTCTTAACCGACGACATCGCCAAATACGGTAAATATATCCAAAGAACAGACATTCAAGGTCTAAGCATAATAACACGTGGCACTTATCCGCCAAACCCAAGTGAATTACTTAGCTCTATGAAGAATCGCACCCTCATCGAGAAGCTCAAGCGCAAATTCGATATCATCATCTTTGATGGCGCTCCGTGCAATGGCGTTACCGACTCTGTTATTATGTCCACTCTAGTCGATGAAGTTCTAATCGTCACTAAAGATGCTAACACGCCAAAGAGTACTCTCGAAAGCACCAAGGAAGCCCTCCAAAAGGTTGGCGCCCCGATTGCTGGCGTTGTCCTTAACGGTGTTAACAAGAAAAACGCAAGCTACTACTATTATTATAGTGAACACGAATCTAGCAACAATACACAAAAAAATGCCAGCGCCATTCCTCTTCGACATAACACCCCAACTGCTACACGAGTACGCAAAAAACAATGATTGATATCCATACGCACATTCTGCCAGGTATTGACGATGGATCTCGTAATTTTGACGAAAGCCTCAAAATTCTCCAAGGTCTCGCCGAAAAAGATGTTACGCACGTTATTTTGACACCACATTACGTTACTAGCTCCGCTTATGCCAGCCCTCGTAGCACTAATCTTAAACTCTATCGACAACTCCAAAAGAGAGTTGACGAAGCCAGCATCAATATTACACTTTATCTCGGCAACGAAATCTACATCGACCACAACATTAGTGACTTACTCAAAAAAGGCAAAATCAGTCCGCTCGCCGACGGCAATTATATCCTCGTCGAGTTACCAATGAGCGGTGAATTTGCGGATTTTGAAGATATCCTACTTAGCCTTAAGTATGAGGGCTGGAAAGTCATCCTTGCACACCCCGAACGCTATCACACTTATCATGAAGATTACAAAAAGCTCTATAACCTTACGGAGCAGGGCATTTTATTGCAATGCAACCTCGGCAGCATTATAGGCCAGTACGGACGCCATTCCAAAAAAGTGCTCAAAAAGCTCGCTAAAGAAAAGCTTATCTTCTGTTTCGGCTCCGATACGCACCGCGTACGCGACTTCTCCGAAATTACCAAAGCGCAACAAAAACTTCTTCGCTATTATACTACTAGCGAACTTAAAGAACTCCTTGAAGATAATCCAAAACGCATAATTAACGATATATAATATATAATTAAACTATGTTCAAGAACTGGTGGGAAGACTTAAAGCGCATACCATATCTAGATGCGCAATGGGCTGCAGTATGGGTAATGATCTATATCAGTTTTTTGCTAATGGACATCGTTCTACCCGGTTGGCCGCCAACCAATTTGATAAAATACGTTGGCATCTTTCTTTGTGTCGTTTATGCCTACACGAAACATCACAACGACATTATGCTCACTATGGCACTACTACTAACTTTCCTCGCCGACACTATCTTAGTTTGGACTAATTGGCTAATTACTGGCGTCTGCATCTTCAGTCTTGCTCAGTTTATGCATTTTCTCCGCCTCAGCCGCGCCAAAGTTAAGTATATATTCGCCAGGGCTACTATTGTCATTCTGGCTTTTAGCGTCACCATTATTTGCGGTCTCAAACCAATTTATGCCATCGGCAGCATTTACGCTATTACTCTCATTAGTAATCTCTGCCTATCTACCGTTCGCTACCACGAACGCAGAAATGACTTTCGCGCCCGTTGCGCTTTTTATGGCTTTGTCGCCTTTCTTTGTTGCGATTGTTGCGTAGCTTTACGCTTCTTCGCTCTCGACGACATCCTACCGCTAAATATTCTTCCAATTGTCAATTTCCTGGTCTGGTTTTTCTATTACCCATCTCAAGTCCTCATCGCAAACAGCTCAACCATGCCCGAAATACATAAGACCGCAAAAAGTTTGCGGAAATAGCTACAATAGAGTAAACTTATCTTATGAATGGGAAGTCGAAACCTTACGCTATCTTGGTTTTCGGTGCGCCAATGAGTGGCAAAACCACCTTCGCGGAGCAATTCAGCGCGCGTTTTAATGCACCATTTCTAAACCTATCCGAACTCTACATCGAGCACAAGCTTACCCGTAAGCTCACTATAGTCCTTATTCAACAGCTAACAAAGTGCAAGCAGACCTTAATACTTGAGGGCGGACTCGACACTGAAAAGCAACGTAACGAAATTAAAGAAATCCTCATGAAATCTGGATATAAGCCTGTTCTAATCTGGGTGCAAACCGATCTTAACGCTATCAAGCACCGTATGCGCCACAAGTATAAAAAACTCGAAGATGCCAAAAATGCTCTTGCTGAACAATACAAAAAAATCGAAGCCCCGTCTGAACTCGAACAACCACTAGTTATTTCCGGTAAGCATACTTTTCAAACTCAGTGTAAAAACGTCTTAGCTGGCCTCTCCGAGCGTAAACGCAACCTTAAATAATCAATGAAATTTAATGACCCCGAATTCGGCGAGGTAATAATACGCAAAAGCGCTTGGTCAACCAATCCAAAGTTTTCCGTCTCGACTTCCGGAAAACTCACCATCTCTGGGCCAAAACATACTACAGTATTTCTCGCCAAGCGTTGGCTTAATGCCTCACGCAAACAAATCCGCGAAAAACTCCCCATTAAAGACCCTAGCACTCAACGTGCTCGCGATGCGCAGAAAAAAATCCTCGCCAAAAAGGCGAAAGAATATTTGCCGTATCGGCTTGAATTTTGGGCTAAGAAATATGGCTACCATTACTCAGGGCTACGTCTTTCGCACGCTAACACGCGTTGGGGAAGCCGCTCAAGTTCTGGTACCATCTCGCTCAATATCGGCCTCATGAAGGTTCCCGAACCACTCCGCGACTATGTCATTCTGCACGAGTTAGCCCACATCAATCACATGGATCATTCTGCAGCATTTTGGGCAGAAGTCGAAACGCACGATCCTCAATATAAACGCCACCGCAAACTATTGAAGTCCTTTTCTCCAGGCGTTTAGTGTATAATAAAGCTAATGGATAATTCTAGCTTAAGTACAAAAGATCGCATTGTTGGCTCTTTGATGGGCGGCGCTATCGGCGACGCTTTAGGCTACCAGTGCGAGTTTACCCGCGGCATTAAAGAACGCGAATACAAAACATTCAAAGACGATTACGGTATTTTTTCCGATGATACCCAAATGATGCTATTTACCGCCAACGCTTTGCTTTGGCGCAATACCTACGGCACCCTCCACGGCGAAGCTCCAACCCCCACTGAATGCATTCGTCGTGCTTACTGCGATTGGTATCAAACTCAAAACGAAACTAAAACTGACGCCACCAACATCTCCTGGATCGATAAAATTGAAGCCATGAATCACCGTCGCGCGCCCGGCTTTACTTGTATAGAAGCTCTCTCGCACGGCACTCAAGGAACCATTAAACAGCCCATTAACCAAAGTAAGGGTTGCGGTTCCGTTATGCGCGTCGCTCCAATCGGCCTAGTCGCGCATACTATCGAAGACGCCGTCAAAGTTTCCGCCGAATCCGCCGCACTTACGCATGGCCACCCTCTAGCAATTATTCCAGCCGCCTTCCTTGGTGCACTCTATTTCGAAATTGTCCATGATGTCAAGCATAATTTCACCGAGCAACTTCATATTGCTTTCGAATATGCCAATCAGTTTGCGACTAAAAATTTCCACAAACAATACCAAGACGATTTCACAAAACTCATGCGCAAAGCTTTTACGCTTTCCAGAAACGGCACACACGATATAGAAAACATTCGCGAACTCGGAGAAGGCTGGGTCGCCGAAGAAACCGTTGCTATCGCAATCTACTGTTGTCTTCGTCATCTTGATGATTTTTACGACGCCATCATCGCCGCCGTCAACCACGACGGCGATAGCGATTCCACCGGAATTATCGCCGGCAACATCACAGGTGCTCGCCTCGGCATTAATTCTATTCCGCCATATTTCAAAGATAATATTGAGCAAAAAAATCTTATCCTCGAAATCGCTAACGATCTCGCCAACGGCGTACCATACGACGGCTCACATCAGCCGGCCAATCCAGATTGGGATACTAAATATATCGACCTTAAGCCCGTGGAGCACATCTCCTAATGCCGCATTTTATCGAAATTCTCGAACCACATTATCAAGAACTATTAAAAAGTTGCGAACGCCGTAAAATTTCCGTTAATCTAGACGTCCAAGATTTAACCGTCAATATTCACGACGTTGCCTCTGTGGAAGATTTTTTGGATTCAGAAATAAAACGCGCTTTGAAAAATTGTACCGCTGGCGACAAAATTACGCTCGCCGAAGCCGCCAATGCGCATACGATCAAAATCTCTGTAAAAAATTCCGGTCGCGCTACACTTACCGAAGCAGAGAAGAAGGAGCTTCGCTCTTACGGCTACGAAGTTCGTGCTCGTTTTGGCTATGATACGGTTGTCTCGATTTTAATTGACAGATAAAGCATTCAACAACCTAGCCTAGGGTTTTAGGGTATAAAAAAAACAACCATACTTATTATTTCAAGTATGGTTGTTTTGTAAAGTATAATTTTACACTCTATCTCGCAAGTTTAGATACCCGACGGACAACTAATACTACAGAAGCAGACAATGCGCCAAATAATACGAAATACACAACCGGCGCCGAGGCGGCCGTATTTGGATTCTTTTCGACATCGGCTTTTTTAGGATCGCCTTCCGATTTTTGATTTTCAATTGGATAATTCGCGACTTGAATATCAATAGTCTTTCCAGACGTATCTACTCTATACACATCCGGATCGATTTGAAAACCTTCCGGAGCCTCAATTTCTTTAACAAAATATTCAACACCTTCCATATTCGGCAAACTCACATCGACTGAGCCATTCTCTCCTGTGATATAAGTTTCATATTTATATAAAGTTCTGCCATTATGCGAAATAGTATCTGGCGCAGAAGTATCATTGACAGAAACATAGTAAGGATCAGTATTACTATGAATAATAGCTTTACCGTAAATTCCATTATCAAGACTATCTTTGATGCCATTCTCATCTGCAAATTCCGTATAATCATACCCGTTAGCAAGATAATCTTCATTTGATATTTCCAGGTGAATTTGTCTTGGTGCATAATTCGCAGAGTTAACCGCAACCTGATCCTCAGCAATCGTCTTTACGTACTTCGAGATATAATAATGAATTTCCGGTTGTTCAATGCCGCGATTAGTAAGAGAAGTTCGCCCAATTTTCTCCACACCACGATTTACGATAATTTCTTCCAAATTCTGCAGACCGAAAGCATATTTATGACGAGAGTCGCCAAACAGAGGGTAACCATCCTTTAAGATTTTAATGCGGTCGTCCATTATCTCATCGATTGGCCTCGAAGCGTATATTGCATATTTAGAATTTGGCAATTTCTGAGAATTATCTAATTTGTTACTATTCGTTAATTTCCCAGTTTTATCATCATTTATAACAACCCTTTTAATTTGCTCCTCGTAACACCCCCAAGGCACGCGACTATTACTATAACTATCGTGCAATAATGTACCATAAATAGTTAGCGTTCCTTCTGTATCCAACTTCCACCATGCAGTCGTATCATAAACGCTACCAAAGTATGACTTATCGTAACAGTTACCACCCTGAGGAGTTCCCTCGCCATTCGGCCTAAAATTAACCTGTTTTAATGCTCCAGCAGTACCAGCCGCTATAATCCCTTCTTGCTCCTTTACCATAATAAGTTCAGTGTTATCGTTAAATGCGTTATCCGCAATCCAATCCGTCCAAATTGGTACTTCCACTCTTGTAATACCTGTGCCAGAAAAAGCATATTCACCAATTCGTATTAAGCCGTCTGGGATCAAAATATTCTTTAACTTAGGCGATCCGCTGAATGCATAGTCGCCAATTTGGCCAGGCATAGTTTTCGGTAATACCAACTCTTCCAGATTTACATAATCTTTGAATGCGTTAGCAGAAATGCTCTTTATACCTTCTGATATAATAATCTTTTTAATGTCGCTTTTATTATTCACCATCCAATCAAACGTAGAATCTGCGAATATAAAATCTCCCGAACCCGGAGAAACTGTAAGTGTATCACCGTCGTAAGTATACTTAGCTCCATAATCATATTCGCCAGTCGCAGCATAAGAATTTGCACCTAAAAAACAGGCAAAAAACAAAACCGATAAACTCCCAACTATAGTTTTAATGTTTCTTTTTATTATCATTTGAGTTACTCCTCCTTATAGTTAACGAGTAACTCCACAACTCTCTAAATTTATTCTCTCATATGCGTAGCGAAAAAAGCAAGAGCAATTATTGTCTATGCAGCTTCATCGCAAATCCACCACCTGGAGCTATATACATCTCCATACGGTCACCATTACGAATAATCTTTTCTTCAATCACATAACCAAGCTGATGATCGCGGTAATGTGCATCATCAGAATCACGATATACCGTAGCCACATAATTTACGCCTGGCTCTAGAAAATCAATATAAAGCTCAACCCGGCGCGCTTCTTCATTTGTTACGCCACCCACATACCAGTCATCCGACTCCCAAACTTGACGTGCTACTACATAATATTTACCAATCTCACCGAGAAGTGGCAAAGTGCGCTCCCAACGAAGCGGTACGTCGCGGATAAATTCAAACAAATCCGGATATTGCGTCTCGTAAATCTGAGGGCGATCCGAAGCCATCTGCATCGAGGAATAAATCGTAATATAATAAGCCAACTGACGCGCAATCGTCGACGCCACGCGCTTCGCAAAATTACCAACATCCAAAATACCCGGCGTATAATCCATACCGCCAGCAAGTAGGCGCGTAAACGGCAAAAAACAAGCATGCGATGGCGATAGAGCGCCGCCTTCATATTCCTGACCACGCGCACCTTCACGAGTCATCAAGTTCGGCCAAGTCCGCTCAATACCAGTTGATTTAATCGGCTCATGTACGTCTAGCATAATATGGTACTTTGCTGCTAATTCTAGCGCACGCTGGTAATGCAAAACACCCAGCTGCGAATGATGAAACTCGCGTCGACCATTAATCATCATCTTAGAGCCAGCATATCCAGATTTAATATAACGAATGCCATACTGTTTCAAATACTTATACGAATCCTCTAGTTGCTCCTCATAATTATCAATAAAACCAACTGTCTCATGGTGACCAATTAGCTCCACGCCGTTAGCATGACCGTAATCCGTTACGACCTTCATGTCGAAATCGGGCGTCGATTCCATAAATTTATTATTAACACCGTTCTCCAGCCAGTCACCCTCCCAGCCATCATTCCAACCTTCGACTAGCAGGGCAGAGATACCGAGATTTTTGCAGGAATCAATATATCGCATTGCATGCTCAGTTGTCGCACCATGACGTTCACCTGGTGCCCAAGTCCATTCGCCAACATACATCGCCCACCAGATACCAAGAAACTTGGTTGGCTCCACCCATGAGAAATCGTCACGCGGCGGATCGTTCAAATTCAACATCATACGCGAAGTAATCAAATCCAGTGCATTATTACCGATAATCACCATACGCCAAGGCGTCGAGAAAGGCAACTCCACATAAGCCCGCATCCCATCCGAAAGCGGCGTAATATCCGCCTTCAAAGATGCACTATTGAGCTTTAAAGTCATACCGCCATAGTTATATAGCGCTGCTTCATGAATCGCCAAAAAATGACCAGAAGTAGACTGAATCGTCAACGGAGTATGTACCGAATCAGTTAAAGCATAAACCGGATGTTCAACATAATCATACTCGTAGCGATCTGGCTGATAAGCAGGAATACTCCAAGAGCGCGAGTTTGTATCGACCGAAAACTCAGTCAGTTCATCCGCTACCACCATATTCTTCATCTCTGGCTGCGCTGGAATCTCATAACGTAACGCAAAACCATCATCATACACACGAAAACGCAAAGTTAAAAGGCGATTCGGCTTCTCATATTCCTCAAGGTAAATTGCAGTTTCATTGTAGTTATTACGAATAATGCGCTGTTCGCCCCATTCTGCCTTCCAAGTTTCATCCATCGTACGCGTATAGGCGCGAACAACTGCAAAGTTATCCGCCATCGGCGTCATATCCTTCAAAACTAAGCCCAAACGCGACTTGCGTAAAACAACCTTATCGTTTTTCTTCGCAAAATATGACATTTGCCCATGGTCGAGCACGAAAACACAATCAAGCTGCCCGTTCGGCGATTTAATCTCATAAATAGCGCTAGCCTTCGGCTTCTTAAAAATATCACCAAACAGACTCATATAATAGCCCACATTAGCATAAGAATATTGTATCACATAAATCTAAAACGCTCATGTATAATAATTGCATATGTTGTGGCTATTTTTATGCGTCATAGTTGCTCTAATCTGGTCGTTTAGCACCTTTATCGATAACTACATCACAGACGTCATCTTTAAGGGCAAAAAGCCTCAATCGATGAAAATCTTCAATGGCATTAGTTACCTGTTTTTTGCTGCCTTGACCTTTCTTATATTTGGCATCAAAAACATTCAAATCGAGCATATTGCTCTAGTACTTTTATCGGGCATTACTAGTTCAATTGCCTCTATTCCATATTATCTTGCGCTTAGCCAAGCAGAGTCGACCAGCGCTTCTATCTTTTGTCAGCTAATACCGGTAGTCTACCTCTTTGCGGATTGGCTCATCTTCGGCGAGTCAATTACGCCGCTCCAGCTCATGGGCTTCATCATTATTACGACCGCACCAGCCGTCATTTTGTTTTCACGCAAACGCCCGCGCAGTCGCCGTATTGCATTCAGCGCCGCTTTGCTTTTTATCATCTATGTCTTCCTCTGCGCCATTAGTGGCATCCTTTCGACACGCGTAGGTGAAATGTATGATTTTCCAAGCATTTTCTTCTATTTCCTCATTGGTCGCGGCGTCTCGGATATCGTACTTTATGCTACGCATTCCGACTGGAAACAACGCATGAAATATATTTGGCGCCGCAAAAAATGGCAATTCGCCCTAACGGTAGGTTTCAATCAAATAATTTGTGTCATCGCCGAGCTTCTCAGCCGCTACGCACTAATTATTGGTGTCGCCTCGCTCGTATCCGTTACTTACAGCGTACTCGAACTCATCTTTACTTTCATGCTCGGCATCATCCTAACCGCTATTTGGCCAAAGTTCGGCCGCGAAGAACTCAGCCGCCATGTCGTTGTAGCGCACTTAATTGCTACTACGTTAGCCGTAATTGGTATAATATTAATTAAATAAAGGAGTTCTATGGAAATACCAACCGCAATTATTGCCTTAATCGTAGGATTTTTCCTCTTATTCTTCGGTTACCGCGTCAAAAAAATCGCCATTACCATCATCTGGTTCATTGTCGGCTTCTGGCTAGTCTCGCTCTTTATCGATAAAATCACCGCCGATCAAACCTGGCAACTCATTCTTGAGTGTGCCGGCGGTCTCGTTCTTGGTATGTTCGGTATGACCATCGAAAAATTCGCCGTCTTCGTCACGGTTGGCGTCGCCTTCGGCTGGTCAATGATAGAAAACTTCGGTCCCATAACAGACTGGACTTTACCAGCTATAGCAGTTGCAGTCGGCGTAGTCGCTGGCGTTGTTGGCGTCTGGCTAATTAAACCGATGATTATCCTCGCTACTTCCGTCCAAGGCGCCACACTTATTGCCACCAATGCACTCATCCTACTGAACACGAGCAAACCGGAATGGTATCCAGTTCTGTTTATCGCGCTCGCCGCCGTCGGCGCCATTTTTCAATGGAAAAATTGCCGTAAAATTGAGTAATATATTATCACACCTATACAGCCCCCGACCTAGCAGGGGATCACAAATACAAAAAAGACCCCTCTCCAAAAAGAGTGGGGTCACAGAGTCATAGTTAACAGTTTATTACGTGGCTATTTCTTCATAGATATGAAGTCTTCTCTGGCTCCTGTCGAAAAAGGCGGGACAAAATTCCCGATACACGGCAGCATTGCGCTCGAGAGCATATCGAATAATTTTCATCCTCACAAAATCAGCGCAATCGACAATATCAGTTACCAGTCGATAGAAGCAAATTTCCCTGAAGTACTCCTCCAATGCAGTCTCACCGACTTCCTTGAAGTCATCTGCATATTTGCTATCTACCAAAAAAATGTAGGCACCAGACCCCCAGTGATCGGGATCATTGACACCGATTGACACTAACGCCAAATCGGCATCTCCAGAAATGCAAAGCTTAGGAAGTCTGAGCTTTGTGAAAAAATCGCCAATCCTCTCTTCATATTCTTCTTTACATTCTTTGCAATCGAAATTGCCATAGAAGAACTTTCTTCTCAGTGTTTCAAACAGAAAAAAGCGTCTAAAAATTTCCGTATAAACTCCCCTTCAACATTGTCGCAAAAAGACGACGCTCCGCCAAAACTATCATTACACGTAGACATAACTAAACCTCCTTGAAAAAGAACAATCAGAATAATTCCGAAGAATAACTGTAATATCACTATTATAGAACACATTGACCAAAAGTCAACACCGAAACATTGACTTTTAGCATAATCTGTGCTATAATAAAAATACTATTATTCTAATCTACCCATTCGTTGGCGCCAACCGTGAGGGGTAGGTTGGCACTATTTTTTTAGCGCAATTTCCTTGAATAAACCAATTACTAAATCTTTGCTTTCTTTATCCAAGTCTTTAGCCTGACGAATTACTTTCACGATTGTGCGAAATTTCAATAACGACATCGTATCAAGAATATCGCAGCCTTCAATCGTGCCAAATACCGCCTCTAGAACTTTTTTGCGATCCGCATCATCGTGCTTATCGAGCCAAGACCACAAACGGCGCTCCATCTCTAAGCTATGTTCCGAACGTTTTGCGCGCGTAAAATGGTCGTCTGTTACCTGCCAAGTTGCAGCCGAATGACCCAAAATATTCTCTTTATCCGACTTAATCACTACATAATTGCTGTTGCGCATCATAGCACCCACAATCGTGCAATGTGGCACGATATGTACATATTTATTCAGGATATTTGCATAAGCCTCGGACTCAAATTCTTTTCGACGTAAACCTGGACCATCATTATTGTAAATTTTCTTTACGCGTCGACGCTTCAAGCGACTCATAAACATCGGCGCAACTAAGGCTAAATTACCACCTTTAGAATGACCGCCTACAATCACTTTTGGACCAAACAAACGCACATGTTCGTTCAGATACTTTGTCGCCTCAATATGTGACGGTACAGGAAAAGAGCAGGCCATCTCAAAATCTTCTCGCCAACCACTAATTAGTTGGTCTGTACCCTCAAACGCAATATACTCTAATCCTCGCGTCACTCGAAAGGTCATCGCCGAGAATTGCATATCGCGCTTCGTGTCATAAACATAATTCGATACGCGTAGATGTCGATACCGCTCTTTCTCGACTATGATGTTCAAAATCTCATAAGCTGTGCCAATTGCAATGCCCAACCGACGCGCCTCTTTTAGTGTATGTTTGCGCAGGTATTCGCGACCAATTTCCTCAAGTGAGTAACAATTATCATTAATCCTAGTATGCGTAAAATCCAAATAGGCAAGCACAGAAAAAATCAGGTTATCCACTTCATTAAATTCTTTATCTTCAAATCGAACATTACCATACTGTTCTATGTAATCAAAAACATTAGCCATCTCTGTAATATTATAGAATAATTAGCAAATATTTGCCATTTATTGCTTTTTCGGCGGCAAGCACAAAATAAACAAAGCTGCAATCAAAATCATAATTAGCACAAGCTGCACTAATACAAACGGAATTAAAACCGGACTAACCAAACCATCTTCAACTTTAGTAGAAATGCAGTAAACCACACCAACTAAAGCTGCAAGAGCAATTCCGGACATAATTGCTACTATTTTGAAAACCTTTCTCATCTTCGCCTCACTACAACCGAACCTTATTTATTCATGATGATAAGCGTGTCCAAGATATATTTCTTGCGCTCGATAAATCTGCTCCGTCACAATTAAACGACAAATCTGATGCGGAAAGACTAATTTTGATAAACTCCAAATCACATTCGCTCGGCTCAAAATGTCTGGCGAGAAATGCCCAAAGGCACCGCCAATCACTACCACCACGTCACGTCCGGACTCTAGTGGCGGCTTCATCCTCTGGCATAGTTCTGGCGAACTCAAAATCTGACCATTCTCGTCCAGTAAAACCATAAAATCATCTGGTTTTAAACGCGCTACGCGTACATCTAGCTTATCTTCATCGACAAACTGCCACTCTATCGCCCACGGCTTACGTAAACGCTTCTCATACTCGGCGCAAGCTTCCGCCAGCCAACTAACGTGCTTTTTGCCTCCCGCAATAATCCTAATCATCGGAACCGTGGTCGCAATACGATGACTGATAGTTAATCGGAATCGAATCTGGATTTACGCCTTTTTCCTTAATCCAAGTCTTAACGGTGCTCAACACCTCCTGACCCTTCGCCTCATCACCGCAAATACTAGCATACATCTCGATGCGCGGATTATTATCATCATCGTAATCGTGCCAAACCGAAAAGAACGTGCCATTCTTTGTAGTTGCACGATATGGTAAATATTTATCAAGCGCTACATCAATAGTTGATTGTTTATCGGTACCAATACAGAATACGTTCACATCTTGCATCAAACCTAATTCTGGACAAGTAAAAGTCATATCGCTAAACCCGTTATTAAAAGCCACCTCATAAGTAAGCTTTGGATCGTTTAAATCAATTAAGAACTTTGCTGCCTTTACTTTCTTAGTTTTTTCATCGCGTTCTATCTTCATTGAATTTTCGCGCGCCACCGCTTTCACTTTCTCCAAAGCATCATCTTTCAATCCATAGTTACTTTTCAGCATAGTTCTTAATAGCCGTTCAATCTGATTTAATTCTTCTCTATTTAAAGAACTCAACTTTGCCGAATCCAAGTTCTCAATTATGCTTCTATTATCTAGCCCCCGTATAATAAACAAACTAGAAATAACTACAAATGCAATAATTAATAATACAACAACTATTTTCTTACGATTTTTAATCAGTGTAGTTTCATTTTGCATATTATTTTACCTTTCTAAATACATGATACACAGGTTGGTTGGTGTAATTAGTAATATCATCCGCACGATCCGCCATTGGTGCACGATCACACTGTGACGCTGACGCCATTTCGCTACCAAATCCATTAATTTTACCAACGAATATCAAGACATGACCATCTTTAATAATAATATCGCCCGGTTTCGCATCTTTATTCGAATGAATTTGCGAAGTGACTTCCTTCCAAGTCGTCGAAGTATTCAGTGCAGCCAGCATATCATGCGTTGGACCAGTTGGCAAATCCGGATCCCAACCACTCAACGTGACTAAAGAATACACAAAACCGCCACAGTCAACACCGCCACCATAGCAACTATCACCAGTATATTTCGATTTTTTAATATCTGCGTCATATTCCGGCTTCTTGGCTGTCTTATTTGACTCATACTGCGGCCAAGCCCATTTTAAAACTAAATTCTGCAAGGCAGCCACATCACCCGACGCCGCACTTACTGAACAACCACCGTAAGCAGGAGTATTTTTACGCCCAAGCGCAGCCTTCAATTTATCCCATAAACCATCCGGATCCCAGTGATCGTTATCTGGCACATGACGGTGCCCTAAGATACCCTTATAATCCTTGAATTCATTTACGTCCGTCATACGTACCGGAGTTGAACCACCCGACCAGTCAACGGTACTTTCCATCGGAATACCAGTAGCGGAGCCTAGACCAATCAATAACTCCGCTAGATAATCTATTTCATTATCCTCAAAACCAGTTGCCAAAATCCATTTCGATTGCCCTTTACTCTCCGCCAAAGCCGCATCCGAGTAGCCAATAATCTCAATCTGGATACCCGCCGTATCGTCGTGAGCCTTCACGGCTCCCGAAGTTTTATAGATAGGGAAATGCTGATAAACCTTCTTTTCATGCATATCAATCGTAAAGTGCGGCGGCACACCATTTGTCGTAAAGAACTGTAAGCCGCTACCTCCACCACCATTTGGCCCCTCCGTAGAGTGCAACGTAATCTTATTTGGACCCTTACCTTTACCGTTAGGCATATCGGTCGGAAAATCTTGGTTTGCCGACGAATCCAATCCAATAATAGTGCCTACGGCCGGCTCTTTAACATAACCATCAATGCCACCTTGAATCCAGCCCTCATCATCAAAAGTGATACTTGAAGTCTTCGAACTTGCGGCTTGAGCATTTGTATTAGAAGGCGGATTATCCTCTAAATAACCAAACGGATCACCTTTCTTCAGCTGATCATCGGCGAATTTGTAGAAAATCCATTGCCCGTGCAAATCCCCCCCCTGCTTCAATAGCGTTTTACCACTAACGTATTGAGAATAATCGTAAATATCAAACTCAACACCGTCATTAAAAGCACGCTCAACGCCACCAGTGCATTTTTCAGTAACAATACAGTCATGCTCAAGGATTTCTGGTGGCATCGTCCTATTTCCATTGACTAAAATATCTTTCACGGCATCATACTCTTCTTGAGAGAAACCAGAAAAACTCTCATCATAATTATGCCACGTCGCAAACCAGCCGCCATCAGCAATGGGCGTACTCAAGTATTGTACGAGACCATCAGCCGTATATGGTTCTTTCCTATAATACTCGTAAACACCAGCCATTAACGTCGCCTCGGTCTTCACCATCTCAAGCGTCTCACCGTTTTCGTTCTTAACCATCGATATTATACCTCTAAGCTGCGCGTCCGTAAGATCATATTTCCGACCAGCCCATATACCATCAGTACTGACGCCAGAACCACATTCACAATCTTCCGATTGACTAACTGTCGTACCACCAGTACTCCCCAACGCCTTCGTAATAGTTTCAACGAATAACGGAATGCCCTCATTTGTCGGATGGACACTATCGCTATCAGCAATAATATATTTTCCCGGATCGGAAGAGACCGCTTGCTCCCAGTCTGCAACCACGAAACGCGAATCTATAGTCGGCCCAGCTTTAATGGCTTTATTGTTATTATCGTACGCATGCTCATCGTTAATCTTATAATTAGTTACCAGCACAACACGCTTCACGCTAGGCGCCGTTTCGATAATTTTCTTCACTAAATCTTCCGAAATATCATCATCATTCGTACCTAAGGCAAAAACTAAATTGTCACGCAACTGGTTTTTACTAACTAGGTCTTTTAGGATATCCAGACCACTCGTATTACCCGAATCATACTCGTGGGACCAGCTCTTACTGACCTGCGCATGCACATCTGCTTTTGGTAACTTACTCGATATTTCATTCTTCGCCATATCAGTAATTGAGTCGCCTATCCAAGTTACATCAGAACCATCCGAAGCCGCCGCTTGGCTCCCGCCGCCAGTATTCGCCGCCGAACCTGAGCCAAATGAAGACTTACCGGAGAATTCTTTAAATATCGCTTCTGCATTCTCTCTACGATTTTTAGTGTTTTCTGAAGTTGCCGTGCAAGTGCTGCATCCCTCCACATTTACCGAAAATGATACAGCCGCACCAGATACTGTCGTTTCATTAAACACTTGCGCATAGGAACTCTCGCCCTTCATTTCTTCAATCAAAAAAGAAATTTCCGTAGAAAACAAGGCATCTGCGTCAGCTTCGCTTTTTGCCGCTTTAATAAAACTATCACCATCTAAAGAGCCATAAGTTCCCGGCTTTTTTAGGTACTCATCCACTAAACTACTATTAACGCCACGCGCGTATTTAAAAAAATTAACGCGACGACCACCAGACCATTGAATTAAACCTACGCCGTGCGCACTTTTTGGATCGTTCTCCCAATCAAAAGGCCCCTCCCATTCGCTCTTATACGCATTCTCGTAACGAGTAGGTCCAAAACCACTCTCACCCTGCATATTCCCCATAATACCAGCCGCAACCTCATCGGTAACGCCCATCGATTTCAGACCAGACCATATTTTTTCTTTTGCCGTCGAACCACTCACGGCCGCCTTATCGCCAACTGGCGCCGCCGAAGTACTACCGCTCGTATTACTACAGGTATCAGGATTATAAAACTTAATACTATACTGCGAAAACTTATCAATAAAATCATCTTTGTTTTTGCTATTACTCGTAGCCGTCACCATGCCGCTCGAAAAGAACAATATAAAAGCTGCGGACAGGCAAAAAATGCGCCCAAACATTTTACCAATCTTTTTCATAAATCACCTCGTAATCCTCAATTTTATAACCCTTTTCAATCAAAACGCTTTTTACAATTTCATCCTTAACTTTCTGACCCACTATCACTAGACAAAGAGTACCCTCGCAGTCTTTATGCATTAAACCGTTCTTTATCTTAACGGACACCAAATCCTGACTCGGGAAGCCCGTTTCGGCGCGATTATCGAAAGATGCGTCCAGTGGCAAATACTTCATTAATGAATATTTCTTATCGTATGAATCCAAGAAGTTACTCACGTTTTCGTCATTACTTACATATCTAAGTACCTCTATATCCGCCGCATATTTTTCGTAATAAGCCATACCTTCCGCCTCATTGATCAAATAATCCGTAACCGTAGTCACCTGCTTGCTTTTTACGTCTATTTCAATAGTTTTTGAATTGAATCCTTCACAATGAAGTTCGCCCGTATATTTTCCTGGCTCAAACTCGTACGTACCCGTCCGATAATTAGCCCCATCTATCGTTAGTACCGCCTCTGTTGGCGCAAAACTCAAAGTTAAGTATGTTTTTTTATTTACTTCCAAAGATATCGCCGCCACAAGCACCCATACGACAAAACCTATGCCAACCAAAATAGCGCCAAATATTATTAACTTATAATGTTTATCGACAAAATCTATCGCCTCTTCCATTATTCTTCTTCACCTCTATTTGTAATAATTATACATGAGCATTATGAAAAACACACCTATTGATTTTCTATTAATATTTTGTTAAAATATGCAAAGTTACCAAAGACAGCGGCGACCCAACGGGTTTAATCATGCCGCCGAGGAGAATCTTTTTTTCTTGTAATTATTGGTGACGAATCCTTAACATTTTCTGGCTACCAACTAATACCAAAAGGAGATTTCTATCTATGGCAATTAGCAAAGACAAGAAACAACAATTGGTTGCCGACTTAAACGAGCTTCTCAGCGACGCTAAGATGACCGTTTTTGCAAAGTATCAAGGCCTTACGGTTGCGGAAATGCAAGAACTTCGCAAAGCTGCGCGTGAGAATAATGTCAAAATTAAAATTGTCAAGAACCGCCTTGTCCGTGTTGCAATGGGCAATATCGCAGTCTACAAAGACACCGACACTAGCGCCCTTGAAGGTCAGCTACTTTACGCCGTTTCTAACGACGACGAAGTTGCTCCAGCTCAGGTTCTCGCAAAATTTGCGAAAGAGCACAATGCTCTCGAACTTAAAGGTGCATTCAGTGGCGAAGGCGCCACTCTTGGCGAGACAGAAGTAAAAGCACTTGCCGACCTTCCAAGCAAAGATCAACTCATTGGCCAAGTTGTGGATATGCTCCTCAGCCCAGTCAACGATGTTACCAATGGTCTTTCCGGCAACTTGCATGCTTTGCTCGACGGCATTGCCGACAAAGCAACCAATTAATTTACTATACTATCAACCAATAAGAAATAAAGGAGTCTAACATGGCTGCTGATGTAAAGAAACTAGCAGAGGAATTGGTTAAGCTCACCGTCCTCGAAGTTAACGAGCTAAAAACCATCCTTAAGGATGAATATGGCATTGAGCCTGCTGCTGCCGCTGTTGCCGTAGCCGCTGGTCCAGCTGATGCTGGTGCCGCTGCCGCTGAAGAGAAGAGCGAATACAACGTTGTTCTTAAAGATGCTGGCGCACAAAAGATTGCAGTTATCAAGGCTGTTAAGGAAGCTACCGGTCTTGGTCTTGGCGAAGCTAAGGCTATTGTCGATGGCGCTCCAGCCACTGTAAAGGAAAAGGTTGCTAAGGACGAAGCCGAAGCTATGAAGAAAGCTCTCGAAGACGCCGGCGCAACTGTCGAACTCGCTTAAGTTCTATCAAATTTTAGTCAGAAAACGTTACGAATCGGCGACCTCACGGGGGTCGCTTTTTCGTGTCGTCGTTTTTACTACTCCTTGATTTATTAGTAAATAATGTTATAATATTATCAAGATAGTCGCATTACTACCTAGTACCTAGATCACAGGAAGGGGGGGATATGATTGAGAGAGCACAAAACCATCAATAAACGCGCAACCACCGCAAAGCTGATCGCCTGCGCGGTTACTATTCTGGGCATAGCGTTAGCCTGGGCGGCAAGTGAAAGCATTAATGTCTGGGACGGCGGCATATGGAGCGGACTTAGAAGTTACCTTATCGCCATTATTATTGCCGGCACGCCAATCAGATGGAACTGCTTTGATCGCTGGGGAGGAATTAACTATTGCCGAACTCTGTCGGCATTCTTCAGCTTAAGAGCAGCCATAGATGTCGCAATCATCTGCATTTGGCATGGTTACGCCGCTGCATTTATTATCGCCAGCTTAATTTGTGCATTCTTTACCTACGTCAGAATTGGATCCTTGAAGAAAGTAAAGGAATTAAGAATCGAGGAAGAAGAACTCGAAAAACGTAGACTGTACGCATGCTAATATACACATCCGTTTCTCTCACAATATTGTCAGGCGCTTCGGCGCCTGTTTTTAAATGTTAATTAGTAATATACTATAAGCATTATGGGGCATAAAACGAGTTATTTATCCGGCCACAAAACAGAAGATACCGAGAAAAAGACGCAGGCACAAAAAGACGATGCACGCTTGCCTGAAGCTATGGAACAGTCCAAGAGCTTAGCCTCACGTTACGATGGAACCGACGAGCGTCCAGCCATTGAGCAAACTTTTCAGCAGAAGGAAGTACGAGCTTCACACCACGATGGTAAGAATTTCATCATCGATAAAGATTTTGAACAAAAAATGCACGCTCGCGAAGCTGCCGAACGTGAAGAACGCGAACAAAAACGCAAAAAGCAAGCTCTTGCCGAAAAAGAATTGGCCAATGCTAAAGCCGCAAAAGTCGCCGAAGAGATTAAAAAACCACAAGACCTCGATCCAGAAATTATAAAAGAAAAACACATCGCAGAGAAAAGTGAAGAGAACTTACAAAAGCTCTATCCAGACCCCATCCCAGAGCAAAGTGACGTAGAGGAAGAACTGTGGCAACGTCGCAAAGACAAAGGCGCACAAATCGCTGGTCGCGCAAAACTAGAAGACGTTTACGATTCCGAGCTTCATTCCGGTATTTTAAAATCTTTCGGCTTTCAGACTATCGGGCTCGGTCTATTAGTGTTACCTAGCTTAGAAGATACGTTTTTCCCTTGGTATATTAAACTGTTATTTTATGCCGGTGTTGCTGTCGCTTGTTTTTATAGCTACTATATTCTTAAACAGGTATCCAAACGTTATCTAAACAAAAAGCTACCTTCCGATCAAGAAAACGCCTTCACGCTAGCCACTATACTACCATTCATGGTACTTCGTATTGTCATTACCTCCATTTTCACATCGGTGCCATTTCTAGGCGGCATTCTGGGAACTGTTATTTGTATATTTATTGGCTCAGGCTTGCATTATTCTTTTCTCGCTAAATATCACATACCTGCAAGCAAAGAAACTGTCGCCCTAAACGTGTTAGCCTATGTCTTCATCTTGCTCATACCAAGCCTGATTAGCTTCATTACTAGCCCTAGTGGAGGGGCAACAGAAATGCTTATAATCTTCAGTTGGGCGGCTCAAATCGCAATCTTCTTTGCTGGCGATCGTTTTGCGGCTAAAATGACGCTCGGGAAGTTTAATGAATAAAGCATAAGCAAAAAAGTCAATGGTAAAAAAGACAACATTTTTACGACTACCTCTGTAAAAGTTGTGGAAAACCTCCAAAATCTCACATTGACAAGAATAAGACAAAAATATATTATATAATTAATAACTAACACAGGCAGGATGCGAGGTATGTCTGAAATATCAGAAAAACAAATAAAAAGACTGCGCAGTCTCCTCACGGAAGCAGAGACTAATTTATCCGCAGCAAAGGAATTATTAACATCAATGCTCGGCGATGGCGATATTATTACCGCCCCAGCCAGCACGATTATTGACAGTCCAGAAGGAAAAATTGTCGAAGGAGTTTTTGATGGTCAAATCATGATTGGACCCGACGGCAAAAATTACCCAGTTCCAGCCAACTATGCTAGCAAATCCAAGCTTGTCGAAGGCGATATTCTGAAACTCACCATCGGCGAAAGTGGCAAATTCCTGTATAAACAGATCGGGCCAGTTGAACGTAAGACTGTTATCGGCACACTTACAAGCCACGACGATCAATACTTCGTCGAAGTGAACGGTAAAGAATTTAAAATTCTCTACGCATCAGTTACCTATTTCCGACTCAAAGTTGGCGATCAAGTTACGGTCGTAATTCCAGCCGACAACGAAGACGCGACTTGGGCTGCCGTCGAAGCTAGTCTATAAAACACCTCGCATCAAAAATTCCACCAAATTGGTGGAATTTTTATTTTACTTTGCAATAGTACATCGTTCCAGCCCCAACATTGTTAATTACGACGATGTCACTATTTTCGCTAAAATTGACAACATACTCATTTTCTTGACCAGAGCGCTCAGTTATGTCAACATCACCCATAAAATCCTTTTCATGTTTCATTAATAGATGATAATTTATCTCTCTTGCACCATTCTTATCGGTTATTCTTTCACTACCAGTCTCTTGATAAGTACCAATCGAATAGTCTTCCTTCGCCATAGCAAACTTGTAAGAATTATCATCACTCAAACTTAACTCAAATTCATACTCGCCGTTTTCGCCTAATCCTTCAATCGAACATCTATAGCTATTTTTATAATTTGCTACAAACTGGCCACTTTTGCCACCAAACATAACCAATAGCACTACTAGCAAAACCACCAAAAATACAACGCCAGCAATTATTGCTATTATTAATGGTTTATTGACTCTCTTTTTACCTTCTGGTTGTACTGACATATTTTGCGGCATCAATGTTACCGGCGGAGTCGGCGGCATTTGCGGCGCCTGCAATGCCGGCTCAACCAATGTTGAATCTACCATAGAAGCCGGCTGATTTGGATTCATCCATACACCCCCATTAATGTAATGTAAGAAACGGCTATAAGTACATACATAAAGAACAAAGCCGCTGCAGCAAGCACTAAAGTTGCCGCCAAAACATAACTCGGATGACCTTTATATTTATAATTATTCAGTAAAGCAAAAAACAACGCAACCATCGCAGAAGATACAAAAATCATCAAAGACGGCGCCTTCAAATCGTCCCAGTTGCCATTTAGAGTTAGCGCAAAATTAAACAGTACCCGCACAAAAACCACCGTATCTATCACGATAACTAAAACATTCAACAATCTATTTCGCTCTTTTAGTTTTTGTACTCTAGTCACAATTAATTTATATTATACTTATGCTATTTTCTCAAGACATGTTACAATCAAAGTAGTATTAAACTAAGAGGTACATATGAGTAAAGAACTCAAAAAATATATCGCCGAATTTATCGGCACGGCCATTTTGGTGCTCTTTGGCTGTGGCACCGCAGTCGTAACGCATGGGGAAATCGTTCCAACCGCACTTGCGTTTGGTCTCGCAATTGTTGCAACAGCTTATGCAATTGGCGACATTTCTGGTTGCCATGTCAACCCAGCTGTATCGCTAGCAATGTTCCTCAATAAAAAACTTAAAGCAAAAGAATTCTGCGGTTATGTCGTGGCGCAAGTTCTCGGCGCGCTCGGCGGATCGCTACTTCTTTGGGCAATTCTTACCCTCACCGGCGCAAACAAAGCCATCGTTAATCTAGGTGCAAACTCGTTTATCTCTACAACCGCTGGCGGCATTTGGGCTTCGCTCATCGTTGAAGTAATCCTGACCTTTGTATTTATTTATACAATTCTCGGCGTAACTAGCGACAAAAATAAAGCACATATCGCCGGCATTGTTATCGGCTTAACCCTTACTTTCGTTCATATTCTCGGTATCAATTTGACTGGCACATCAGTCAATCCAGCTCGCAGCCTAGCGCCAGCCATTTTAATGGGCGGCGACGCGCTTAGTCAGGTTTGGGGATTCATCATAGCCCCACTCGTTGGTGCAGCGCTTGCAGCCTGTGCCTATAAATATCTCAATAAGCAATAATGCCGCTAAAAAAGGAGGGCGTCGCTATGTTAAGTGGCGCCCTTTTTAAACGGCTTATGTTAGAATAATCTCAACAGGAGCGGAAGCGTTTGCCAGGCGCAACAGAGTAAAATATGCTAAAATTATCTCATGAAGGCGTTGTATCGTAGATATCGTCCCAAAACGCTAAGTGAGGTAATTGGGCAAGAACAAATTACTAACATTCTTCAGAATTCATTGAAGAATGGTAAACTTGCACACGCTTATTTATTTATTGGCCCACGCGGCACTGGCAAAACATCCGTTGCTCGTATTTTGGCGCACGAAATTAATGGATTCAAATACGAACTCGAAGATGATTACTTAGATATTATCGAGATTGACGCCGCCAGTAATACTGGCGTCGACAATATTCGCGACTTACGTGAACGTGCCATTATTGCACCAACTAAAGGAAAGTACAAAATTTACATCATCGATGAAGTGCATATGCTTTCTAAATCCGCATTCAATGCACTCCTAAAAACTCTAGAAGAACCACCCGAGCACGTTATTTTTATCATGGCAACCACTGACGCATATAAAGTTCCGATTACTATTACATCGCGCAGTCAAACTTACACTTTTAAGCTTGCAGACCCGAGCACGATGTTTGATTATCTCAAGCAAATCGCCAAAAAAGAGAATATCAATATCACCGACGATGCGCTCAAAATTGTAGTTAAACGTGGTGGCGGATCTTTCCGCGATTCACTCAGTTTGCTTGACCAAATTTCCACACTTAGCGATGAAAAAATCGACGCCGATTTAATCACTAAAGCCCTCGGCTTACCTCAAGCTGAAGCAATCACTAACATCCTCAATGGCTACGCCGCCGGAGACGCTAATCGTATTCGCGAACAATTACAAAGCCTGCTCGATTCCGGCATCAAGCCAGACGTAATTGCCGAAAATCTTATTAGTGAAATTCTTGCTAATCCACAGCCAATTCATCTTGAACTCTTGGACAAATTACTCGATGTTTCACGTTCTGCCTATCCTCACGCCAAATTGCTGCTCGCCGTCATCCCACAAAACATCACGCCCAACACACCCGGTCACGCCATCTTATCAGCACCAACAGTTCAGCTAAAGCCTAGCGTAGCGCCAAAAACCACACCTAAACCAACATTAACCGCCAAGCCGAAGCCCGTCGAAGAACCGACAGAAACCGCCGAACCAGTTGCGCCAGCGCCAGAAGAAAAATCCGCGCCAGCAGCCATTGCGACCGAACCTAGTGCCGATGATGCGGAAATTTGGAATAATATTTTAAATTTCGTACATGATAAATATCCAGCCATTTCCAGCTTCATGCAAAAAGCCGATTATGTTTTTGACGGCGATACGCTCAATATTTACACTAACGCTTCCAACGCCCAGAAAACATCCAACAAGCCGTCTCTTAGTAAACAAAAACTCGACGCGAAAGCGCCTATGATTGCTGAATTTTTAGGCGGAAAATACACCATTGAAATAAGTGACCAAACCCTGAATAAAGACCCCGTGATGGCCGATATCGCAGAATTAATGGGCGGGGGAGAGGAAGTACAACTCGATGCCGAATAAAGACAAGAACAGTGCAGAGCGTATTCCGCCGCAAAATCTTGACGCCGAAAAATCTCTCCTTGGCGCAATCTTAATCTCAGAGGAATCATTACCCGACATTACGGAAATAGTTAAACCGCAAGACTTCTACGATGAGCGCCATCGCCATATTTATAATGCCATGTGGAATCTCTATGAACGCCATCAGCCAGTTGATCTTTTAACTGTTCGGGACGAGCTTAAAAAGAAGAAGCTTACCGAAAAAGCCGGCGGCTCGGCTTATCTATCCGAGCTCGCCAACTTCGTACCCACCGCCGCTCATGCTAAAGCCTATGCCGAAATCATCAACAAAGCTGCCGTACGTCGCCGTCTAATTGCCGCTGCTGCAAATATTACTGAAAATGCCTACAATGAAGAATCCGAAACCATGGAATTACTCGGCCAAGCTGAACGCTCGCTTTTTGAAGTTTCTGAGCAAAATGTCCATAATGATCTAATCTCAATTTCCGATTTACTGTCTGAAACTTTCGATTTACTCGAAAATCTTCATGAAAACAAAGGTAGTATTGCTGGCTTCAAAACTGGCTATCCAGACCTCGATCGCGTTACGGCTGGTTTCCACAAATCCGATCTTATTATTCTCGCTGCTCGTCCAGCCATGGGCAAAACCGCATTAGCACTCAATTTCGCCAGTAACGTCGCCCGTATCAATAACAAAGCCGTCTTAGTCTTCTCGCTCGAGATGGGCAAACAGCAGTTAATTAACCGTATGCTATCCGACGCTTCTGGTATTGAATCGTTTAAGCTCGAGACCGGCAATTTCTCTGGCGATGACTTTTCGCAAATATCCGAAGCTATGTCTGAATTATCTGAATTACCAATTTTCATCGACGATACGCCAGGGCTAACCGTCATGGAAATGCGCACCAAAGCCCGTCGCGCTGCTCACGACAATGATATTGGCCTCATTGTTGTAGACTACCTTCAGCTCATGAGCGGCTCATCAAAACGTTCAATGGATAATCGCGTCCAGGAAATCTCCGAAATCTCCCGCGGCCTTAAGTTAATCGCACGCGAATTAAATGTCCCCGTTATCGCATTGTCGCAGCTCTCGCGTACTGTTGAGTCGCGTAGCCCACAAATTCCGATGCTTTCCGATTTACGCGAATCCGGTTCCATTGAGCAGGATGCCGATATTGTCATGTTTCTTTATCGCGAAGATTACTATAATCCCGAAACTGAGCGACAAAATATTACCGACCTTATTTTAGCCAAGCATCGCCGTGGCGCTACTGGCAATATTGAACTCTACTTCGACAAAGCTCGCGTGCGCTTCATGTCACTCGACAATAAGCATGAGTAGTTTGCTTGCATACCGAGCCTTTAGCATGATAAAATATCATCAGTGAAAACTAAATTAAAAATACCCTTTTTGTACCGCTATCGTTTTATTTGGGGCTATTTTGTGTTACTCTTAGTGTTTTTTGGCCTTCTGAGTTTTTTGCCCAGTATCGCACCAGGCGGCATCAGCTCAACCGAAATGCAATCAGTCGTCGAATCGCAGAAAGTAACCCAAAACTTCATTAGCGACGGTCATGTAATCGATTTACCATATCACGCCCTCCAAAAAGCCTGCATTAGTATCTTTGGGCTCTCGCTATATACGATTAAACTTCCATCCATTATTATTGCTGTTCTTACGGCGCTATTTTTAATCTTACTGCTTAACCGCTGGTTTAAATCCGACGTCGCTATTGTCAGCTCTATGCTAACCACTTTATCTACTGCCTTCTTGTTCATATCAGGCTTTGGGGCGCCAATTATTATGTACGTTTTCTGGCTGGCGGTTATTCTTTGGCTTGGCTCAAAGATTATCGGCAACGATAATACCCATCCGATGCTAGTTATATCATTCGCTTTTTGTACAGCCTTATCTCTGTACACGCCACATATGCTCTACATTTCGCTCGGCATTGCACTAGCTGGCATTACACATCCACATCTCCGCGAATGCATCAAACAACTTAAAGTCTATCAATTAGTCATCAGCGTAGCTGTTTTTATTCTCGTATTAATCCCGCTCGCACTTGGTTGTATCTCTAATACGAGCACCCTAGTGCAACTTGTCTTTACGCATGACTTCAGCAATTTCATATTTAACATATCGACCGCTTTCGCACCATTCTTTAGCTTTATCACCGCTTACGACAGCGTTTTTCTCGCTCCACTATTTGGGCTTGCCACGGTTGCTCTAATTATCATTGGTATTCTAGCCTCGATCGGCAAACTATTCACATCCCGCAATACTGTTGTTAGTTTACTCGTAATTTATGCCATCCTAGTATCTGGCCTCAATCAAAACGCCGCCATCTCAGTCGTCATTCCTATTGCCATCCTTACTGCAGCCGGTATCGAATCAATTATCCAGAAATGGCATTCATTATTCCCGGAAAATCCTTATGCACATATCGTAGGCACCTTACCAGTTGTTGCTGTTATTCTTTTTATTATCTTCGCCGACTTATCGCATTTTATCTTTGGCTACCATTACACGCCAGCAGTGGCAAATAATTTCAACAACGATATTACCCTAATTAGCGAAAACCTCGAAAGCGGCACTATTTTAATCATGCCGGCTGATCATCCAGATTATGAGTTTTATCGCTTACTCGAACATAAACAAAATATCACCATCATGCAAGAGATTCCCGACCGCGACAATCTATCAATTGCCACCATTGGCGAGCCATCTACTGATGAGAATCTTAAATTAAAACGGATTATAACATCGCCAAAGAAGTTAAATTCTGCTAGACTATACATATACGAAAAAAATACTACAGATAAACAAGGGAGTTAGGTATGGGTCAAACAATGGACCAAATGAAAATGATCAACCAATTGCGCAAGACGCAAAAGGAACTTAAGAACGAAATCGTCGAAGTCGAAGCAGGCGACGGTGCTGTTGTAATTCAAATTACTGGTGAATTAAAAATCAAGAAAGTCGAACTCGACCCAGAAAAAATCGACCTCGACGACATTCACGAACTGGAACGCTGGATCGAAAACGCCATGCGCGACGGTTATGCAAAAGCGCAAGAAATCGCAACCGACAAGATGAAGCCGCTTATGGGCTCACTTGGTAGTCTCGGCATGTAATTATGCTCCCAGGCGCACTTAATGATTTAATCGACGCTCTCGGGCGCCTTCCTGGTGTTGGCTCGCGCACAGCCGAACGCTATGCTTATTTTTTGCTAAAATCCGATAGTAACATTTCGGAAAAAATCGCTAACTCGCTCCAAAATCTTCATTCTGGCGTCAAGAGTTGCCCAGTCACTTTTGCTATTATGGACGCCAGCGAGGAAGTTTCGCCACTCTACGATGACCCTACGCGCGACAAAAGCATCGTCCTAGTCGTCGAAGAACCGCTAGATATTTACGCAATCGAACACACTAAAGCTTTCAAAGGTACTTACCATGTACTTGGCGGCGCTATTTCACCAATGGATGGCATTACGGCCGACAAGCTTCATATTAAAGAATTAATCGACCGCGTCAAAAAAGACTCCGTCGACGAAATCATTATCGCCACCAATCCGTCCGTAGAAGGGGAGTCGACCGCAGTTTTACTCGAAAAACTATTACACGAAAAATATCCAGAACTCAAAATCACCCGTCTAGCACGCGGTCTTCCGCTCGGCATTTCACTTGAATATGCAGATCAAATCACTCTCACGTCAGCATTAAAGAATCGCACAAATCTATAGAAAAGAACCCCTAACTAAATACCTGGAACGGGGAATATTTCTGCGATCTGACGCACTTCTTCGCGAATTGCTTCAAGTTCATTTGCAAACGATGACTCTGTTTTTTTGCCGTCATGAATCTCAACACATATTTCCGCTAAACGACGCATCCAGTCGCCAATCTTAATCATTTCAGCTCGACTCATGCCACGCGTCGTTATCGCTGCCGTCCCCAAACGAATGCCTGACGGCGTGAATGGTGGCAAAGTATCATTCGGAATTGCATTCGCATTTAAAGTTAAACCAACCTTATCCATCATGACTTCCATAATTTTGCCATCTATACCAAACGAACTCATCATATCAATCAAAATCAGATGGTTCTCGGTGCCTCCGCCGACAATCTTGAAACCATGCGTCGTCAAAGTATCGGCTAATACTTTCGCATTACTTACGATATCATGTGCATAATTTTGAAACGACACCTGCTCAGCTTCATAAAATGCCACCGCTTTTGCAGCAATAATATGCATTAATGGTCCACCTTGCGTACCCGGAAATACAGAACGATCAATCAGGGTTGGGATATTTTCAAGGGTATGCTCCGGCTTCTTAAGCGGACTACCGACCGTGCCACGACTCAAAATCAAACCACCACGTGGACCGCGCAAAGTTTTATGCGTCGTGGTTGTCATAACATGAAAACCGTGGTCTAGCGGATTCGGATGTGCACCACCCGCAATTAACCCCGCAACATGTGCCATATCTGCCATTAATAAACAATCTGGGATTTTTTGACCAATTTTTACGACACGATCAAAATCCGGAATCTTCGAAAAGGCCGAATATCCAATCAGAATAATCTTTGGCTGATACTGAATCGCCAATTTCTCCAACTCGTCATAATCAATATCGCCAGTTTCCGGATTAGTACCATAAGCCACGAAATTATAGATTTTCGCACTTTGCGTTACTGGAGAACCGTGCGTCAAATGACCGCCATGACCAAGATTCATGCCTAATACCGTGTCACCCGGCTTCAGCCAAGCGTTATAGACGGCATTATTTGCTTGCGCGCCAGAATGTGGCTGCACATTTGCATGATCAGCATGAAAAAGCCTACGCGCACGTGCTATTGCTAGACGCTCAACCTTATCGGTATTCTGCTGACCGCCATAATAACGATGATTTGCTGGCTCAACTGACAATACTTCATCATCCGAACCATCGAGATGTTCAAACCCCGGATAGCCCTCAGAATATTTGTTCGTAAATACCGACCCCATCGCATCCAAGACTTCACGCGAGACATAGTTTTCGCTCGGAATCAACTCAAGTCCTTCACTTTGGCGCTGTTTTTCCGCTTCGATTAAATCGAATATTTTATTATCTTTCATCAGAAAAAACTCCTTTCAAATATATTTTCACCATTGCGAGGATATTCTTAAATCATAGCTAATACTCCTGATGAGCTTCTGATTTCATTTTCACCGCCCACCTTTATTTCAGTATAATTCATTATTTGGCACTTTTCCAACCTATATTAAGCCTAAAATCTTCATTCTTGCAAATATGCAGTATTTATTGTAAAATATACCTATTATATTTTGAAAGGGGGTGCCAACGATGGCAGAAATCGCTCTTTATGGCAATATTGCGTTTTTCGGTCACGGTCCTGGCGGTGGCCCAATGGGCGGTCGCGGACCTGGCGGTCCAATGGGTCCGATGGGTGGCGGCCCAATGGGTCCGATGGGACCAATGCGCGGCGGCTTTATGGGCTTCTTCTTCTCTCCGCACCCACACGGGGGCGACGGCGGGACGCAGAAAGATCCCAAAGGCAAAAAGAGTCTCATCGAGCGCCTTGGTGAGTTTCTCGCCGATATCATCTACTAAAACGCAACCACCTGCGCCTAGCTCGACTAGGCGCTTTTTCTTATTTACGATACAATGTAAAAATGAATAGCAAACTTGAACAGCGCACCATTAAGACGCGCAAGCACCCTGAGTTGTTTTATGCGTAAAATGATCATCGCCGGATCCTCGAGTTTCTGGAAAGAAGCTCTATCTTATAAGAAAAAATTCGAGAAAAGTGGCTATAAAGTTTTATCTTACCCTAAAAGAGATGATGACCCTCAAACTTGGCGCGAGTTATACGAATGTTACTATAAAGAACTACTAAACGCCGATGATATTTTCGTCCTAAACTTAGATAAAAAAGGCATCAAAGGATATATCGGCTACGAAACATTCGCCGAAATGTCCAATCTAGTCGTTCGTAAAATGAACGGTGAAAACTTAAATATCTATCTTTACCAATGGCCAGACAAAAAATGCGGTTGTTATGACGAAATCGACGAAATGTCAAAGAATGGTTGGGTTACCCTACTAAATCAAAAGTATGACCAATAAAAGAAGTTCGACCAAAGCCGAACTTCAAAGTTATTCATAAAAAGGAAAATCAAAGATAATCAACTTATCTCCCGCTCATTTAGCTGGAAACGATGGATAATGATACTTAAAGCTATCCGTTGTCGAAGCAAAAAAATCAACGATTACATCAATCGCCGCAAACGCACAACGCAAATCGGACAAAGAATCAGCGCCAGACACGGAGACGTAGATATTGCAATATTTCTTTTCACTAGTATAAGAAAAGAAACCATCAGTATCCTGAGCAGTATTAATCCGTTCCACTTCAACACATAAAGCACCAGCATACGGACCATAGCCACACTCTTCCGTAAGATTCGGATCTTTTATGATGCCTGAAAGCAATCCCTCATCCATATCCTGAGCTGCAGAGCAATGAGCGATTTTCAAAGCCGAGAAAGCATAACAATCAACCTTGCGCTCATCGCTATCACTAGTATCATACGATATAACACGACTTCCGCCAGGCGTAATCGCAAATGTGAATTCGTAGTCTGCAATATCATGAAAGCGAAAATCGCTTAACCCACCAAAATCGTCATCCGCTTCTTTGCAATACGGACGAAACAAAACGCGAACACAACCATTGCCGTCATCGCGAAATTCGGGTATTTCCTGCGCCTTCTCACGAACAGCGTCCCTAATATCACGTACAAGTTGCAAATACTTCTTATCCAATAAGACACACCTTCCTTTCTAATATAAAAGACCTAACCCTTTACTACGCTTCCTTAGGAATTGAAATATTTAAGGATTCAAAATAATTATATAATAAAACCACATAACTACAATATTTGCCACAAAAACCACCCCAATTGAGTTGCTCGTAATTAGGGCAGTATTTTATTAATTCGTATCTTTAATAAATTTCTCGAAGGCTTTCGGCAAATTCCTAACATCCTTCTTAATCATAAGCATGTCAATAACGCAAATGGCAACATGAATCATAATAATAACACCGAGAAGCGTCGTAAATGAAATTACAGCCTCAAATGGATTAAGCATAATAATAATCGACGCTATCGTACGTTTAAATAATTCTTTCACGAATCATCACTTAAAGGAAAATACTACTAAAAAATCGGCGAAAACGCCGAGTTTCTTATAATCTGGTGGCTCCGGGCGGACTTGAACCGTCGACACAAGGCTCTTCAGGCCTCTGCTCTACCAACTGAGCTACAGAGCCGCACTTCACTTAGTATAGCATAATTCACCTCAAAAGGGAAACGCAAAATCTACCACATCCGCATACTCTTAAGTTATAATACACAATATGGATCCAAACCAAATTCCTTTTGGCGAAGCAACGGCGAATATGCCCAACGAATCTATAAATAACACACAACCAGCGCCAGAACCTACTTCGATTACGCCAAAACCAGAGAAAAAGAAGAGAAATCTTTTTCCAATTATTATCACAATCGTAGCTATCGTAGTTGCAATCGCAGTCATTGTCGCAGCGGTCATTATTAGCAATAGCAACAATTCAGAGCAGCCAAAACAAAATGATTCTGAAACATCCGAAAATCCTACCACCGAAGAACCTCATGTCGAAACTATTTATGCCGCCAAAGATCGTCTCGCCAAAAAAGAATACACCGCCGACGATTTAAACAATGGTATTACCCTTGACGAGGAAGGGAAATATACTTTTTCAGCCTCACCAACAGTTAAATTCAAACGCGTTTCTACTAATACTCCCAATGAGCTTCTACAAGTTTTTGTTACGCATGAAGATATTAAGGATATTCCAATCGCTATCGAAATCGCCAACAAAGACATCCAAAGCATAGATAAAGAGTGCACAAAAGCCAAAGACTGCGAAAGCGACTATATTGAAGGCGCCAAAACTTTATTTACTTCTCAATCGAAAGTCGAATCAGACAAAATAGCTCATACAGTTTACTCCTTCTATAGCAAAAGTGATAACATTCTCTTCAAATATACTACCGTAAATAGCTATACTGCCACCGACAACATTAAAGAAGCTACTATGCGCAACATTATGGTTAAAGCCGCCATGACTATGTCTGGCGAAAGCAAAAAACCTTACGTTTACGATGTCGCAACCTTCTTCAAACTGCCAAACAAAAAACGCGTAAAATCTTACGAAAACATTACCGAAGTCAATCATCAATATATAAAAATTGAATATACGAGTGACAAAACAAATAATAATATCTACATCTTTCACAAACGCATCGAAGGCGTAGCTATTACTGACGCATCAAAAGAACCGCGAATCGGCAGCTTCACGTACAACAATATGCCAGGCTTCCGTTACTACTATGACAACGACGCGACAATCGACATCATCATTTCTACTAGTACTCCAGATTCAAAAGAATCATTCGTTAAAGAAATCGCAAAGGTACAAGAGATTATAGATAAGATTGATGAATAGCTATATAATATAGCTATGAAGAAATTTAATACGTCGCCACTTTCTGGCATGCAAGAACTACTACCAACCGAGCAGGCAGTTTTTGACCAGCTCAAGCAAAATATTAGCGACGTATATCATCATTATGGCTTTTTAAGTATCGAAACGCCAATCATCGAACGTACAGATATATTATTTGCAAAAGCTGGCGGCGATACGGAAAAGCAAATCTACATGGTCAGTAAAACTGCCGAATCTGCCGATTCTGCCGATCAGGCTTTACGTTTCGATCACACCGTACCACTCGCGCGTTATGTCGTCGAGCACAACAATGATTTAGCTTTTCCATTCCAAGTCACTCAAATTAATCGCAATTTCCGCGGCGAACGCGCCCAACGTGGTCGCTTCCGCGAATTCTATCAATGCGATGCCGATATTGTCGGTCGCGAAAAACTCCCAATCGCCTATGATGCAAAAGTTATCGCCTGCATCCACGACGCATTAAAGACCTTCAATCTCCCAAAAATGCTCATTCGCATTAGCAACCGCAAGGTTTTAGCTGGCTTCCTAGAATCGCTCGGTTTATCCCAAAAAACCAGTGATATTTCTAACGTTATCGATCACGCCGAAAAAGTCTCGACCGACAAGAGTACAGAGGCTTTACGTAAACTCAAGCTTACCGACGAGCAAGTTAATAAAGTTACAGCGTTCATGTTTACGCACGGCAATTATGAAGAAGTCGAGGCGAAGCTGAAAGAAATTATGGGCGATATTTCACCAGTAGCCGAAGGTCTCGCCGAGCTCAAAACCGTTTTTGATATTCTCACCCAAAAAGGCACCGACAATTGCATTATTGACTTTATGATTATTCGTGGACTGGATTATTATACTGGCACCGTTTACGAAATCGTACTCGAGGATTATCGTGAAATTGGCAGTATTTCTGGTGGCGGTCGCTATGAAAATCTCGCTAGCAACTTTACTGACCAAAAATTTCCAGGCGTTGGCGGCTCTATTGGTCTGACGCGGCTATTCTTTATTTTGCGTGAATTTAATCTATTGAATATCGAAGCTAAACAGCCAATTGATTATATTATTTTACCAATCAGCGCAAATGAATATGAAGCCAGCTTCGAACTCGCCAACCAACTACGTGAACGGGGGAAACTAGTCGACGTTGATTTATCCGACCGCAAGCTTGGCGATAAGTTTAATCGTGCTAGTAAAATTTCCGACTACGCCATCGTAATTGGTAATGACGAAATAATTAGTGGACAATATAAAGCTAAAAATCTCAAAACTGGCGACACTATCGACCCATAAAAGTTGCCCCGAATAATCGGGGCACTTTTTAATTTGAGGTTTTATGACTTATAGATGTAATCAATCGCCATCGCAAGCAGGCGCCGGTTTGCGCGATCACCACCTAACACGCGCCAAACATCCTCACCTATATGCTCCCGAAACGAAATGACTTTTCGAAACTCTTCCGGATCTTTAGAAATCGGAGTCAATCGTTCCCTGCGGACGCCGCGCTGGTCTTCTCCTGTTAATTGATGATCTATATCTCCAAATCGTTCTAAGCGCTCGTCAATTACCGCCTGTTTCGCCTCTTCTTCAGACAAACCGTAGAGCAACATTAAAATCTCAATCAGATTGCGCTCAAATTCACTAAATTCAACCATAATATCACCTCTTTTCAAAGAACACTAAAGTAGCCGAGATATTATAACACCTTTTTTCAGAATTCGCCAAACACAATCGCCGTACGATCGTCTTTTTTACGTGCATTTGCAATCAAATTTTGCGATGCATTTCGCGCATCCCGAGAACGGCTCACGATAAAACCCAACTCGCGCTCGCTCATTAAATCTTCACCATAGTCACCCGTAATGCCATCCGAACAGAGCACGACACGATCGCCTTTATGTAAGTCAATCTCGCCGTATTGCCGCGTACAACCCTTGCTACCATCGCCGTCACCAATTGCGTTATAGAGATACCTACCTTCGCCTTCATCCCGCGTGATAAGTCGAGCATTACCTTCTTTGTCTACGACATAAATTCGGGAATCACCGACCGAAGCATAAGCCAATTTTAGGCGTCCATCAATTCTAACTACTTTCGTCAATACGGCAGTCGATATGCCAGCTCTTGGATCTCTTGCCACTCGCTCATTCGCTCTGTTTAATACAAATGCTAGATGGCTACCATTTTCTAATGAATATCGGTCGCTACATTCACGCACTACATCAGCCACCATTCTTGACGCTTCGCGCCCGCCCTCATGACCACCAGCACCATCAAATACGCCATAAAATTGCTGATCTGGGCGAACAAAATAACTATCCTCACAGTCATCCGTAGCCCACATCCCTTGCTCTATATTCTTTTTCGTTACTAAACCGTCACGTGCCTGCGCCCTTGATGTCTGCCAAAAACCAGCCTCACCCGGCTGCCACTCTTGACTACGCTCGTTTTCATAGCTACGGTAGTCACTCGGTTGTGGCACTGCAACATTTTGCGCCGATTGACTACGCTTGTGCGCCTCATCTTCTAAGCTTTGAATTCGTTGCCAATACTCCTCGCGCTTACCATAAACCTTCATACGAAAATCCGCCAATGCGCGCTCGTACTTTTGACGTTCACCAAGATTATTTGCAGCCTCAATCCCATCCAAAAAACGTTCACATGCAATAGTGAATTCAATCGGCGTTTCAAATTTCTGCATAAATTCACTCACGCAACTCTCATTGACATTCCTCCAATTGTCAAAACCAATACTCGTCATATCGGCTAACACTCGCTTATCATAATTGCTCAATTTTCTAGTTACATCAACTACGCCATTTTCGTAATTACATGGTCCTTTTATATGGCTCAATAATTCACGCTCCTGCGCACGCGTAATCTTGCCCTCAATCATGCCATCGATAACCGCATTATACATATCATCACTAACATCGACATCTCTATCATTCATAATCGATGTGTCCGGCCAACCATCCCGACCATAAGCAAACGCTGCAATTATTTTACGCTCCTGGCGCGCATTCTTTTCGCGTTCTCTATCGATAGGCTTATCCATATCTTCCCATCCAGAATTAGAAGACCCATTCTTTCCATTCTCACTATCATGTCTAAATAGCTTCATATTTACATTCTACCACAAGCAAGAAACGATCGACGCGGTTACGAATATCCAGATTTAATAGACAATTAATGCTAAACTATTATCAACAGGAGGATTACGTGGCACAACTATATTTCAGATATGGCGCAATGGGTTGCGGCAAAACGATGCAGCTCTTGCAGGTTGCTTTCAATTATGAAGAACGCGGACAAAAAGTTTGCGTCATTAAACCTGCAACTGATACTAAAAACGGCACCAAACTTTTATCCCGCATCGGCCCCGAACGCGATACAAATTTTTGTTTTAGTCATCGCATGAATTTATATAATCGCATTAAAAAAGATTTCGCCAACGTTAATTGCATACTAGTCGATGAAGCACAATTCTTAACATCCGCCCAAGTAGATCAACTACTCGAAGTCGTAATTAAACTCGACATTACTGTTATCTGCTATGGTTTACGGCTGAATTTTCGCCTTAAAGATGGCGGATTCGAAGGCGCTACGCGCTTATTGCAGCTCGCCCATAAAATCGAAGAACTCAAAACCATCTGCGATTGCGGTCGCAAGGCAACTCTAAATACACGTTGGCTCAACGGTAAACTAGTTACCGACGGTCCTGACGTCTTAATTGATGGCACAAGTAAAATTGAATATCGTGCCATCTGTGCACATTGTTATTTTAAATATAAGGAGACAGACTAATGTTTATTGTTATCGAAGGTCAAGATGCTACCGGCAAAGACACTCAGGCCGCTAAATTAGTCGAACATTTCAAAAACCAAGGCAAAAAAGTCGTACATTACGCCGAATCTGGCACTGCTTCAGAAAACGATTTCGTCCGTCAAATTGCTCAACTCAATTATGGCACCGTCAACGATATCGATAAGCGCACCCGTGTATTGCTCTATCTCGTAAATCGCTACGAACAATTCAAAAAATACGCCGAACCAGCTATAAAAAATAACGACATCGCCATCGTTACGCGTTATTGGCTTTCGACCTATATCTACGAAGGTTATGGCACCGGCGTTAGCCGTAGTTTAATCACGCGCTTACACAAGATGATTATGCCAGAGACCTACTTCAAACCAGACAAAATTGTAATTTTAACTTTATCCGACAAGGAGCGTCAAAAACGTCTTATCTCGCAAGGGAAACGCGCGAAAGAATTTTTCAAATCACAAGACGCGAAATATGGCAAAAAACTCAACAATGCCTACCTCAAGGTCGCCAAAGAATTTAGTATCCCAACCCTAGATACCTCCGGCACCCCAGACGAAGTCTTTGAACGTTTAAAGAAGTTTTGGAGTATCTAATGCACGAGTCTTGGAAACCCATTCTACAATCTGAATTTGACCAACCATATTTTAAGGAGCTTTCCAAGTTTTTACATGAAGCCTACGAAACTAAAACTATCTATCCACCTAAGCAACAGGTTTTTTCAGCCTTTGCTACCGACTTGAGCAACATTAAAGTCGTTATTATTGGCCAAGATCCTTATCACGGTCCACGCCAAGCAAACGGTCTCGCTTTTTCCGTCCATAAAGGCGTTCAATTTCCGCCTTCATTACGCAATATTTTCAAAGAAATCCACGACGACATCGGTATACCTATCCCCGATTCTGGCGACCTTACGCGCTGGGCTAAACAAGGTGTCATGTTACTAAATAACACACTCACCGTCGAGGCGCATATGGCAGGCAGTCATCGCGGCAAAGGCTGGGAAATTTTCACCGAACATATTATTGAATACCTCAATGAAAATCGTCCGCATCTTGTTTTTATCCTTTGGGGTAGAGATGCGCGCAGCAAAAAAACCATGATCGACCAGTCAAAACATTTTATTATCGAATCCGCCCACCCTTCGCCACTTTCCGCGCATAACGGCTTCTTCGGCTCAAAGCCGTTTAGCAAATGTAATGCTAAGCTTGAAAGTTGGAATCTAACTCCTATAGAATGGTAATATTATGGAAAAACCCGACACTAAAGCATTCTTTCATGTTATCGCTCCAGACTACCCAGACTGGCTAGACGAATACGCTACTACTCCGCGCATGCAAAAACTAGCCAACATTAGTACAACTTGCGGCATTGTCTATAGCAATATGTTCAATCCAAGATTCTTCTACTCCGTACTAGAGCACTCCAAGACCGTCGCCGCCATTGTTTGGCATTTTACGCACGACCGCCGACAAACTTTAGCTGGTCTTTTTCACGACATCGCCACACCCGCCTTCAAACACTGTGTAGATTTCATGAATGGCGACTACATAACCCAAGAAAGTACCGAGGAACATACTTCAAGGTTTATCGCAGAATCACCCGAAATTGTCGCATTACTAAAACGAGATAAAATAAAAATCTCAGACATCGACAACTACCATCGCTACCCAATTGCCGATAACGACACACCACAACTATCCGCTGATCGCCTTGAATACACTCTATACAACGCACTATTTACTTATCCGATGGCTACATTAAATCAAATCTCGAGTATCTACCGGGACATAGAAGTTCAGCAAAACCCCACCGGAGTTGTTGAGCTTGGATTCAAGACCAAAAAGAATGCTCGCGAATTCGCAGTAATAGCGAGCAAGTTATCAACCCTTTATCGCGGAGACCGAGAGGTATATTCCATGCAATTCATTGCAGATATTCTTAGATCTCTCTCGCAACGTGGCGATATTTGCGTAGCCGACCTATACGAAAAAACCGAATCGGAAATCATTGACCTAATCAATAACTCACAATATAACACCGCATTCCATAACTGGTGCAATGCTACCGAAGTACAAAGCTCAAAAACTGCACCAAAAGATCTCTATTATGTCCATCGCCCAACCAAAATTCGCTATATCGACCCACTCTGGCAAGGCGAACGCATTTCCAAACAATGCAAAACCGCCGCCAAAGCCATCGAAAAAAACTTGTCTTACGATATGGATAAATATATCTATCTTAGCCAAATCAAGGCGGCTGATGTACAATAAACATAAGCATGGATACCGAAGAACTCCAGATTATCGCCCAAAAAGCCGGACTCACTGCTAGCCAGGCTAAAGTATATATTGCTCTTATTAAAGAAGATGAGCTTACGCCAGCCCAAATGGCAGAATTCTCTGGCGAATCGCGCGAAAATTGCTACAGCATCGCTAAACGCCTCGTCGAATTAAGCCTCGCCGAAAAAACCGATAGTCGCAAAACTACCTATCGCGCCCTTAATCCTAGCGCGCTCCAGTCGCTCGCCGAAAACCGTCGCCGCATCATTCAACGCAATGAAGTTTATGTTAAACAAAATATCGATTCTATGATGCAACTCTTTTACGCCAATAGCGAGATGCCTGGCGCACATACTATTGAAGGCATGGACGGCATACGTGAAGTGTATAACGATATGCTTCATACCAAAGATGATATTTACCTCTTACGCACGGATTTCGATAAAGCTCTCGGCAACGCCGAAGAGGGTTTTTTGAAACGCTTCCGTGAACAGCGTTCCGAAAATGGCATCACTACATACGCCCTAACGCCAGACTATCCCGAAGCGCGCCGATATGCCAAAGACGGCACGGATAAAGCCATGAAATTCAACCGCATTTTTATGCCCACTGACGCCTACACTGGCAAAGTCGAAATCGACGTTTATGGCAACAAGGTCGCCATGATCGCTTTCGGCGAAACCGAAATGGCAACCGTAATATCTAGTCCCGCCATTGCCGAAGCGATGCGCCAAATCATCACCATGTTACGCGATTACTACCGCCTCACTTATCCACAAGAAGAGAATTTATAAAAAACAGCTTTTACAAAATATCATTGACTTTTTTGCAATAGTATGCTATACTACTATTATTAGGTTGACCAATACGCAGATACATCGCTACCAAGCGATGTATTTCCGTTTTTAGACAATTTTTGCCCCATTATTATCACACTTTTCCACAAGGTGATATTTTTTGTCCACAAGCGATTTGACATTTTCCACGCTATCATGCTAGAGAAAATCGGCAATTTCAAGACTACCGTAAGCACTTTTAGAAACATATAATATAAGTACGACATCAAACTTCGGTCACTGATTGTCGGAGTATACGCAGTCGTTCGTATTCTGTCATTGTACGGGCGGCACCGAGCCGAAATAACATGGCTCACATAAATGACTCCAAAAATCTAACAATTTAAGGAGTAATTTATGCAAAACATTAACAAAACCGTTCAAAAAGGCGAGAAAGTAGAGGTCATGGCGCTGTTCAACTACAGCCAAATCCCATGTCAACCTTTATACTTCCGCCGCCGAGGAGAGAGTGAGGTAGAAATTACCGACACCCTCAGCGAACGCATCAAATTCGTTGGCAACCACGCCAAGCACATCTTTCAATGTGTTGCAGGCAAAATGTCCTGCCAACTGGAATTCGACAGCGCATCCTTAGCCTGGACGCTGATTGAGTGCTAGGGCGTTGGCTCCTCAATCAAAATATCTGCCACTTTACCGTGGCAGATATTTTTTACCTATAATTATCACCACCGCAACAATGCCCAATGCGCCCAAAAGAGAAGCGAAAAGAGAGATGGAAGGCTGCGCTAGTCCAGTTTGAACTGGCTCAATATTTACCTCTTGCGGCTCTGGTCGAGTTATTTCAACTTCCGCCCACTCACCTACCTCAAAATTCTTATCGAGCCACGCAACTTTTAAGACTGTATTATCAATATCTTCGATATCATCAATAGTGCCAGTATATTCACTTACGGGCAGATAACCTAAATCTACATCATTAATCCTAAATAAGATATATTCCGCCCGATAATGGTTCTTTTCGGTTCATTGTACGTTTATCTCGCCGTTTTTATATTCGGCTGTCGCATTATTTGGCGCCGCAATAACATTACTCTGCGGCTCACCCTCATATACTACAATTTTCGCACTAGCTTCCGCCGTTCGCCCCGCATCATCTACAATTCTCAACCGTACCGTATATTGTCGCGGAAAGAAAACATCGCGCTGAATACTCGACTCTGTTCCGCTAGACCAAAAATCTTCGCCCTTAACGCTCCACTGATAATCCACAATCTCATGCCCAAGGCTAAAACTATTCGATGCGTCCAAAGTAACAGTGCCGGACGAACTAACCAAATATTCATCTGACGACAAATGCGCCTCAATTAAATCTTCAACTTCATCTAAATCATCATCGCCTTCTTCATCGGTTTTATTTGCTAAAGTAGCTAAACGAGTTCTAGAAGGTAGTTTTTTCTCAACTTTTTCCGCCATCCAAACAAAATCATTATACTCGGCATACTTTAAATGACCGCTATTATTAAATAATAACCGCGTACTACCGCAAACATAATCCCGCCGGTTGCACCAAAGACCATATTTGCCATTTAAGCCACTCGGCACATAAGGATTTTGCATACCCAACGAACCCGAATAAGTCTTACAATCTGGCGCATAGACACGATAAGCTGATAAATCGCGTCCTCGACAAGCCTTCGGATTCAAACCTTTTCCCTCAGGCAAATAAGTCCATGGATCGCCAAATAATCCCACATACACTACTTTTGCAGCCTTAAAAACCTTAACTGCTCGCTCTACCACCAACGCACCTTGTGAATAGCCGCCAAGCACCCAAAGTGTATTGGGACAAGATCTTACCACCGATTGATAGTAATTCTTCAAATTCGTAACACCACTATCTACGCTCCTACCAAAGGCATAGGCTAAACCACCGCTAATCTTTGCACCAAGCGCATTAGCCGGATTCGATACAGCAATAGCGGGGTAGCTTAAATCTGTTACACGATAGCTATAACCCCGCCGCCTCGCAATCTTTGCCATCGCAGAATTAAACTGCCTTCATTCGGCAGAACCATTCCGCGCCGCGCCAGAGCCGCGCGCATAAATAAATTCAATATCACGACAGCTCGCCGCCGACACTTTGCCGCCAAACGACGACAAAGCAAATATCGTACTTAAAACCATCACACTAATCATTATTTTTATCACTTTTTTCATACCTCTAATATCCCAAAATAACCCCGCATTTTAAAGCATGAGTACAATAAAAATGATACAATTACCTCAGCATGAATCAGTCCGCAAATAATATCATTGAGGTAAAGAAATTCGGAATCTCTTTTGGCGGCAAAATCGTCATCAAAAACTTGTCATTTAGCGTCAAAAAAGGCGAAACTTTCGGACTTCTCGGCAGCAACGGCTGCGGTAAAACTACTACTATCCGCACCCTACTAGGACTTTATCAGCCCGATTCCGGCGAACTCCTAATTGATGGCAAAAAATTCGACCCGAATGGCAAAATTAAAATCGGATATCTCCCAGAAGAACGTGGCCTGTATAAAAAAGAAAACGTCATCGATACGATGGTATACTTTGGCCGCCTAAAAGGCCTTAAGCAGCCACGCGAGTGGTCTATGAATTACCTTAAACGCGTCGGCCTCGAAGATTTCGCCAAGACAAAAGTTGAAAAATTATCACAAGGTATGCAGCAAAAAGTTCAACTTGGCATCACCGTCATGAATGAACCAGATTTACTAATTTTGGACGAACCCACCAAAGGCTTCGATCCAGTCAACCGCCGCCTACTCATGGAAATTATCGAAGAATTACATCAAAAGGGCAGCACCATTATCTTAATTACCCACTATATGGACGAGGTCGAAAAACTCTGCGACCATATTTTGCTTCTGAAAAATGGCGTCGCACGCGCCAGTGGCACAATCAATGAGGTTCGCAACAAGTTTCATCGCAGCTCGCTTGACCAAATTTTCATCGATATTTACGGCGAGGAGGAAGGAGTGCATCATGAGTAAAACCCGACAAGTTATTCGTTTTGAAGTTGTCCGCAGTCTCAAGAAGCCATCATTCTGGCTTGCCGCCATCCTCGTACCAATTCTACTTGGTTTCTACATCTTCATCGCAGCCATATCTGGCTATAACGCCGAGGAAGCACTCGAGGCCGGCGTCGACACGTCTAATATGTCGCTCGGCGTTTACGATGAGGCTGAATATCTCGCGATAAAAACCGTCATCAACAAAAAAGAACAAGAACAAACACTCAAAGAATACAAGAATAAAGAAATCGGCATCAAGGACGTCCAGGACGGCAAACTCGATGTCTTCTATTATTTGCCAAAAGATTTCAAAAATACCCATACAGTCGAGGTCTATGTTAAGCCAGATTCCGCCAGCATATTCGACGATTACGCCAATCCAATCCGCAGCCTACTCTCCGCCACGGCATTATCGGAAGTTTCTGAAGTTAATATCGCAATCATTACGGGTGCCGTCAAATATCAAACTACTACTTATGACGCCCAAGATAATCATAAAGTAGATATGGCCGAGGCAGTTTCAAACCTCATTATTCCAGCCATCGGACTTGCACTTTTCTATATCTTAATCATCGTTCTCGGTAATCGTCTTACAGCCGCCATGGTCGAAGAAAAAGAAAACCGCATCAGCGAATTATTACTAACTAGCATTAAGCCAATCAACTTAATCGTTGGCAAAATCATTTCCTTGATGATTTTGGGTATCATCCAACTTTCTGTCCTAATTATTCCGCTCGTTATCGGCTATTTAGTCGCTAAACAATACGACGCCATTCCATTCGGCATTACTATCGACTTCAACCCAATCCTCATTACGGAATATCTCGCCTTATTATTAGCCTCGTATTTCCTCTTTACTTCACTTTGTGTCGTTATCGGCACCGTCACGTCTAGCGCCAAAGACGCCAACTCTTTCATGTCAGTCATCATTATTCTCACAATTTTGCCCATCTTCTTCATTAGCACCTTCGCTAGCCACGACGTTCAGCCATTCACTTATTTCCTCACTTACTTCCCACCAAGTGCGCCACTCGCAATCATGCTGCGTGGCGTATTTAATACTTTACCAACTTGGGAATTACTACTCGGATTTGCCGACATCTTAATATTCGGCTTCCTCTTTTCTCGCCTTGCAACCTATATCTTTTGTCGCAATGCAATTGCATCTGGCACAAAAGTCGACTTTAAAAAAATATTAGGGAGTCCGCGTAAAACATGGAAAAACTAAGTATTTTTATCGGTAAAGGAGTTCAAAAAATTACCCATCTTCGCGGCGGCAGTGGGTCCGCTTTACCAGGATTAGTAGTTGAACGCATCAATCCAAAATTCATCAATAAAATTCTGTCCAAATTGCCACATGGCATCGTGGTAATATCTGGCACAAACGGTAAAACCACTACTACTAAAATCGTGAGCGAACTACTCGAAAAACAAGGACTAAAAGTCTTTACAAATAATACTGGCAGCAATTTCGTCCGCGGTGTCATATCTGCAATTTTGGAAGACATTAATCTCAACGGCGAATTCGATTACGACATTGCTGTGCTAGAACTAGACGAAGCGCACGCTGTTAAATTTACAGAAGTCGCACCAGTCGATTACGCACTATTGTTGAATGTGCAACGCGATCAATTAGACCGTTTTGGCGAAATTGACCATACCGCAGACTTATTACAAAAAGTCGCCACTGCCACCAAAAAGACCGCCGTTCTCAACCGCGAAGATCCACGCGTCGGAAAAATTACCGCCAATCATACTGAATACTTCGGATTATCCGACAAATTAATTCAAAAATTCCCATCCGATGACGATTTAGTTAGTAAAAAACAAACAAAAAGTTCCGACCGTGCCGCTAAAGTCATATTCACCGATTTACACGCCAACCGTGCTACTTATACTGTCAATAAAAAAGATTACACCGTCAGTTTGAAGCTAAAAGGTATGTATAACGCCTATAATGTCGCTGGCGCGATTGCACTATGTCATTGCGTTATGCCGGACGTTAAAGTACAAAAATTCTTCGACGACATTGTTAATATAGAATCCGCTTTTGGGCGCGGTGAGAGCTTTACGATTAATGACGCGGAAGTGGAGTTACTACTCGTCAAAAATCCGTCCGCATTTCAACTTAGTATCGCATCTTTTGCCGACAATAATTGCGATTATATGATTGCAATTAACGATAGAATTGCCGATGGGCGCGACATTTCTTGGCTTTGGAATGTTGATTTTTCAAAACTTAAAAATGTCAAAATGATTTCCGGTATTCGTGCCTACGACATGGCCCTGCGACTCAAATACGACAATATCCAGGCCGCCGAAATCATCGAAAATCTCGAAGCTGCAGTTCAAAAATTTACTAACGGCAAGAGCAAACATAAACGTATTTTTGCAACCTACACCGCCATGCTAGAAATACGCAAAATAATTTCAGGAAAGAGCATTCTATGAAAATCAAAATATTACATCTCTATCCAAAAGAAATGAACCTTTATGGCGATCACGGCAATGTCCTCGCCATTAAGCGTCGTTGCGAATGGCGCAATATTGATGTTGAAGTAATTGAACATGAGCCTGATAATAAAATACCAAAAGATATCGATATTATCTTCGGTGGTGGCGGACAAGACTCGGGGCAGGGCATTATCGAAGACGATCTGCAAGAAATTGCACCAAAACTCAAAGACATGATTGAAGATGGCGTACCATGCTTAGTCATTTGCGGTCTATATCAACTATTTGGTAAATATTTCCAAACATCCGATGGTAAAAAAATCATGGGCACTAGCATTCTTGACGTTATCACTAACGCTGGACCAGAACGCTTAATTGGCAATATTGTAATTAATAGTTACGGATTTGGCGAAGTGGTTGGCTACGAAAACCATTCCGGCCTGACTTCCATCGGACCAAACGTTAATCCATTCGGCGAAGTCATTCTCGGCGCCGGCAACAACGGCGAGGATAAAACCGAAGGCTGCCGTTATAAAAACTGCATCGGTACTTATCTGCATGGACCAATCCTGCCGAAGAATCCAAAGCTTACGGATTTCTTTATCGAGAAAGCCCTTGAACGCAAAAGCGCTACTGGCGTTATGCTGAAAAAACTTGACGACGAAATCGAAGAAAAAGCTCACGCAAGCGCCGCATCACGACCGCGATAATTATTATTTATTAACTTTCATCGTCGTCGGAATCGCCGACCAACGCAAACGTTGCGCGACCGAATCTTGCTCGGATTGACTCGATAGGCGCGTAATACAATCGCTAACCGAAGTTGTGGCATGAAAATCATATTTCCATGTAGTTGATATTTTCGGCAATTTAGCATTCTGGATTTTTTCAAAACAACTCTTTTTATCTTTCAGGCAATCTTTACCTAACTTATCCCATTTATCAAAATCTACATCCTTCACGGCAACTTCCGCATTCGCCTCAATCGCCGCCGAACGTGAATTCTCCATGCCGTCATATTGATCAAACATAAAGTTGCCCATCGAATAAACAATCAATTTATCTTTATATGCCTCAGTATCCTGAATCCAATGCGGATGATCAGCAATCACCGCATCAACACCTGAATCAATCATTTGACGATACAAATTTTGACGCAGCTGATCGTGCGACGGCTGATATTCTGCACCCATATGCGGCATCGCAATAGTTGGTATATAAGTCGCATAAATCTTCATATTATCAATGTAATCTTGCCCCGGAACACCGAAAACGCCATGCGCACTACAGAAACCAAAAGGCATCTGTATTTTATTGGTTTTTCCATTATCATAAGTTACATTGATTGGCAAAACTACAATTCCACAGTTGGTAGCTTCTTTTGTGTCACGCGCTAATTCACTATCGACCGTTCCAGTATATTTTGGCGTGCCAAAATATTGAATTCCCGCCTCGTCAAGATGCTTACGTGTCTCAGTTAAACCTTCACCGCCACCTTGATTATCCGTATGATTATTCCCCAATAGAAAAGCAGTAAAATATTTCTTTGCCTCCGCAAGATAATCTGGGTCACAGTTAAATTTAAAAATTGAATTTTCTTCTGCATAATTATGCTCATTACCTTCTTTCTGCACTAGCGGACACTCCAAACCGCCAATCCAAGCATCATATGTTTCGCGATGCATAGTATCGAGCTTTGAAAATGGGTACTTTACACCCAAATCCGATGCGCGCGCGAGCTGGTTCGTACGACGACCCCAGAAAGTCGTACCGGCATACATTATCTTCATTTTCGCACTAGTAGCAATTGGATTCGACTCCGACTCTGCGTTCGATTCAATCTTTTTTGTGCTAACATCTTCTTTCTCGCCGTTTTCCGTTTTATTAAATTGGAAAAATAAAAAACAAGTACCAACCGCTACACCTACACCCAAACCAATCAGAAGTAATATACTCCCAAAATTCTTCCTTGAACCTCTCATATTTTTATTATACATCTCATTTTTTAAGAATATTTATGATAATCTATAAATAGCATTAGCAAAATAAACACATGATTATCCAACATATTATCTTGCTCTTAATCGCGTTAATCACCCTCGTTAAATCTAGTGACGTTTTTGTCGATGCCGCCAGTTCGCTCGCCACACGCCTACGCGTGCCGAAAATGATCATCGCACTAACAATCGCCGCCTTCGGCACTTGTGCACCCGAGCTTGCAATTTCATTCAAATCAATGTCAACCGGCAACTACGACATGACGCTCGCTAACGTTATTGGCTCCTGCGTCGTAAATATCTTGCTCGTCGTCGGCATCGCCTCCATCGTGGCACCAATCGCCGTTAAAGAACAGACGGTTAAAAACGAGCTACCAATCCTTATCGCCATCACACTAGCATTCTTTGTCGCCTTGAACGATACCGTCTTCGGTGCCGCTCAAAACGGTCTCTCGCAATTCGACGCTTTTGTTCTTTTGGTTCTTTTCGCCTTTTTCTTACTATATCTATTCATAACCGTACATTTCAACAAAAATCACAAGCGACGCAAACGGCAACGACGTCGACACGCTAAATATACATTGGGTCGCTCAATATTATATATCCTAATCACATTAGCTCTCATTGCGCTCGCCAGCGATATTGCCGTAGATAATGCCGTCCACCTTGCCGAAGAGTTACATATAAGCCAAAAAATTATCGCTATGACGATTATCGTAATCGGCACATCATTGCCGGAACTCGTCATGACCGTCAGCGCTTCCAAAAAAGGCGAGCACGACCTTGCGGTAGGGAATATTATCGGCACAAATATCTTCAACATTTGTATTGTGCTCGGATTGCCAACTCTCATCTTTGGCGGCTTCACCTCCGCCGCTTTCAACATCGTCGACACTATCGTAGTGCTACTTGCTGCCATCATGTACTACTTATGTAGCCGCAGTAGTAAACGCCTCACCCGCGTCGAAGGCATAATGATGGTCATGATTTTCGCCGCCTATTATACATACATCCTTACAGCGTAACCATAAAATCAACCGCATAAAAATCGTTGCTCAATGCTCAAAGCCGTAGTCGCCCATATAAGCGCGAACAGACATTTATATCCGCAAGAACTGGGAATATCCGAAGAAATAAAAAGGAAGCCCTCGGGCGAGGCTCTAAGTGAGCCCTCGGAAGACTTCTATACTTATAGACTATCAAATAAAATCGTTTATGTCAATTACCTTACCATTTCGAGTAATAAATATAAGCCTCTTAATACCTTTCTTGCGCTTAAGTCTGGCTATCAGATAATTCTGAATACTTCTGTCTTGTAGATTTTTAACGCGACATGAATCAATCACTATATTCTTCGACTGGTATCTCAAAGCTTTTTGCAAATTGTTTTCTATGCTCTTAATGTTTGAACCTTCCGGAGATTTAAACTCAAATTGAGTATCATCAAGAAAAGCATCGGCAGTACGCGCCGAGTCGTGTTTTGGAATAAATTTAACAGTATAGCCCGCCTCTTTTAGGGCAAGCGCACTATGCATCTCCCACGGCAAAACATTTTTAACTCCTGGCTCAATAATTATTTTACCGATTTTAGTTTTATTCATAATCTTATTATACTATCGCTGAGCAATTCAAAAAATGCACCCAAACGGTGCATCTTCCAGATACGATTTTAAGTCACGAATCAATACGCCAAGAAGAAAGTCCTCGCTGAGATGATCATGCAGATGTACCCAGAATGGTATAAATCCCAGGAGATCGGGGAAGCGCTTGGAGTGAGTGCGGATACTGTCAGACCTATCCTTCACGACAATAATGTCTATATCCGTAAGAGTTGAAAGTATCCCAAAAAGTAAATGCTATAATTATCGTAATGGCAAAGAAGGCATCTGACTATCAAGATAAAGCACGCGGCATGCTTGCCGGGCTAGCCATCGGCGATGCTCTTGGCGCTCCATATGAATTCGGATATAAAAGTAAAGATATAGTCGAACTTGGAGACAAAATATCACATTTCCATGCTCAAACGAAAAATTTCAAATTGCCTAAGGGCGCATGGACGGATGATACGTCTATGGCTCTCTGTATAGCCGATAGCCTTCTCGAAAAAGGCGGTTACGACTCTTATGACATGATGGACAAATTCACAAAATGGTTCCTGTATGGCTATCGATCGTCCGTAGACCACTCTGTAGGCATCGGTCAGCAAACTTCCTTATCTCTCTTAATGTATGGTAGGCATAAAACAATCCCCAAAGATACAAGAAAAACAAATCGCGCCGGCAACGGCCCGATTATGCGGTTAGCTCCAATCGTTATAGCATCTACGAAGAAAGATGGTGGAAAGCCACAGTCCGTGGATCATCTCATTCATTTGGCTCAGTTATCTTGTCGAGAAACTCATGATTCATATATAGCCATTGCGGCGACTACCGTATTTGCAGGCGCATTAGACTATGCTCTTCATTATGGATTTGTTGATGAGCATATTCTCAGATATGTTCCCAATCTCTATCCTGAGGACAGAAACGAATATGTCGAGAGACTACTCGAATCAACTCAGCGTTCTAATGATAGGAGCGGAGAATCCTTAAAGGATCATGGTGGATATATAGTAGACGCATTGACCATTGCTTTATGGGGAATTCGGAACCACAACAATTTCAAAGATGGCATGCTGGCAGTAATTCGCCTTGGCGGAGATACAGACACAAACGCAGCGTGCTATGGTCAACTTGCTGGCGCGCTATATGGATATGAAGCAATCCCGGAAGAATGGCGTGATGGAGTGCATCTTTCAAACGAACTAGTAGACATTGCAGACAGGTTGCTTAACATGGATGAATGCCCAATTATTCGTACAAGGTTTGAGGATGATAGTCACTTTATGGCGCTATAGAACATGCGAACAACTTGAAGCAAATTGACTTCTAAGATGACGATATACGCCCATTATTGAGCATCTAACGCGATAATATCTCCCATTATTTATATCGAAAAAGATAAAGCTATTGTTCTTATCGTCCCAACTGAATTTAACTCCTTTATTTTTCCATGCAAGATTGCCGAATCCTCCATAGGCCGATTTGAAGTATTGAGGTAAATCCTTCTTGACTTTCAAAGAATCCTTCGAACTGGAAAGTGAGCCAAAAACCGTCTCTTTTGTGTATTTTTTATCTGATCTGTCATTTATGAGATCGTATATCTTATCATATAATTTACCCATTCCGGTTTCGTATTGGATTAAATCCTCACCATCCATTATGTAAACGCGTGTCGTACCAGCACATCCCATAGCTCCAGGAAAAGCCCATTCCGCATAAATAACGCGATTGACCTTTTTAGTAATAGTTGCAAGATTTGTTTCAGTCATCTGAAGTGTTTTCGCCTCTTTTGTGGTTAGTAATGGTTCCATGGGATAATTATAACATCATGGTTATTGAAGAAGATTGGCACGATAATCAAAACCGCTACAACACCTCAACAAAAGAAAAAGCCGGCTTCTTCAACCGACTTAAATAAACAACAAAAAATCCTCGCAAAGAAGATATTTTTGGCGCCGCGACCTACATAGGACTCGCATCGCTATGCCGCAGGGGTAAACCACTACTTACCAGTCACTGCATTAATTAGATTATAGCAGATTATATAAAAGTTGTCATCATTCATTGTCTTTTAGAGCTTAGTTAACAAATCTAGAAAGAACCAGAAACAAAAAAGGAACATTCCCGTAAAATAGTAGTTAGCAATAACAACTAATAGAAAGGAATGTTCCTAATGAAGAGTTTAGCAGATTTACCAAACGAGTACCATTGTCATCGTAATTTTTATCGTAGTATTTGGGGCGAGATTAGCTGCTATCGTTGTGGCTTTAAAGATATTAAATTCAGAAAGAATTACGAATATTGTCCACACTGCAAGAAGAAAATGTCTGTTAAAAGCGAGACTATATTTAAGGGTAGCAATCTTTCGTATCGTAAGATATATATGCTCATTTGGGCTTGGCAGAATAAATTCGGCATAGGCGAAATCTCGAAGATGATCGAATTATCCTATCCAACAATAGAAAGATGGTTCAGGCGTTTTAGGGCGTCACTGGAACGTTCTAAAACGGTTCTAGAAGATATTGTAGAGATAGACGGTAGCTTCTTTGGGAGACTTAAATATGGTAGCCAAAAATTAGTAGCAGGCGCTATTAATCCAGGCTCAAAACAAATTGTACTAGAAATGGTTGGTGCTAGAGATTCTGAAGCTGTAGAAGATTTCGTAAACACCTACATAAAGCGAGGTAGCCTAATTAGAACTGACGGCTTAGCTTCATATAATACAGTCTCGCTTTACGGTTATGACCACGAGAGATGCGATCATGATAGATATATCTTTGGACCAACCAATCACATTGAGAATCTTTGGAGCGTCATTAAACGAGCTCTTAGGCATATCTATAGAGATTTAACATTTAAGTTGAGTGATTTAAATTTAATTCTTCGAGAATGGGAGAATAGGTACAATAATCCTGAAATATTTTATACTGTAGATAACTACTTAAAATTTAGGGCTTGTTCCAAATTAGTTAAGTAAACCCCTATTTCTAATCTTTTCTGAGCATAGAATACTTTACGTCTATATTTTGGCGCAAATACTACATGATACTTGCAGTTCCATGTTGTATGAGATAATGTATTTGTCTCTGGCATGATTTTTCCTTAAGTTAAAGTTAGTATTACAAATGACAGTTCAATTCTAATTTTAGCCAGTCATGACAGAGACTTAAATGCATAACTTAACTGAACCCCCGGCCTAGCCGGGGGTTTCAAGTAACAAAAAGGAAGCCCTCGGGCGAGGCTCTAGGTGAGCCCTCGGAAGACTTCTATGACTATAAACTATCAAATATAATCGTTTATGTCAATCACCTTACCATTTCGAGTAACAAATATAAGCCTCTTAATACCTTTCTTGCGCTTAAGTCTAGCTATCAGATAATTCTGAATACTTCTGTCTTGTAGATTTTTAACGCGACATGAATCAATCACTATATTCTTCGACTGGTATCTCAAAGCTTTTTGCAAATTGTTTTCTATGCTCTTAATGTTTGAACCTTCCGGAGATTTAAACTCAAATTGAGTATCATCAAGAAAAGCATCGGCAGTACGCGCCGAGTCGTGTTTTGGAATAAATTTAACAGTATAGCCCGCCTCTTTTAGGGCAAGCGCACTATGCATCTCCCACGGCAAAACATTTTTAACTCCTGGCTCAATAATTATTTTACCGATTTTAGTTTTATTCATAATCTTATTATACTATCGCTGAGCAATTCAAAAAAATGCACCCAAACGGTACATCTTCCAGATACGATTTTACTTTAATGCTTTAAAACGCTAAAGCTTGGTGGAGTATAAGAGACTCGAACTCTTGACCTCCTGCTTGCAAAGCAGGCGCTCTAGCCAACTGAGCTAATACCCCATACTGTTAACCCCCTCAAAATAACAATAAAGGGATAAGCGGGGGGGCGCTTATCCCGAAATCATAATATCACAGGTTAGCTAAAAATGCAACTATTTTGCATAAGCGACTCATTTAGCTAATAAAAATAGCCCGATACTCCAAAGAGTACCGGGTCTCGGTATCTTTCTTACTACTCAAGCCATTACAAATCATTCTTATCGATCCCCAGCAGTGCCAATGCACCCTCAGATTCTTCCAGCTCCCATTCGTCATGCATAAAATCCGTCAGCACAGCATCGCGCAGGGCAGACATTGCGTCTTCATTCGCCGCATCTACATGACCGTAAATCGGCTCCGTCATATAATAGCCGAAGTCAAAACAATCAACATCCTGAGTAGAGAACCAAATTTGACCGTTGGCCTTGGCGAAAATCCAATACGCACCCGCACCGCTTGCGTCATAGCTCACATAGAGCCAATGCTCACCCAGATGGTCTAGTACTTTGCGTACCAGATGATCCTCGGCGCTATTATAAGGTTCAAACACCGGCTCTGCCGCCTCAATCATGTAATCCACCTCTTCCGCCACGCTGAACCAGTAGAAAACATCGCACACGAATTCGCCGTACGTCCTACCAAAGAACGACAGCATTTCCAATAGCCCCTCGTCATGCGGCGAAGCAATGTCATCAAACAAGCTCATCTTAACAGCCGTACCTCTGCGCAGTTCGCTCAGGTTCGTCTCCACAAAATCAATCACAATATCGTCATACAAATCGTCGATTGCCCCCAGGTCCGCGTAAGGAATTGCTACGTAAAGCTTGTCGACCGCATTATAGCTATCCTCCGCCGTACGACGCGCCAGCATCTTGCCAGCACCAGGCGTCACATCCCAGCTTACGCAAAGCTGAGCATTCTCAAAGTCGAAGCCTAGCACCCCACTCTGGTTAATTAGGTGCTCGATTCTCTTCTGTTTCATGACCGTTACCCCCTTTTCCGAGTAATATAGAAATCCAAAAGTTCTACCCCAGTCAGATTTGGAGCTGCCTATATTTTACAACACGTATATTAAGATCATCAAACCGTGAAATACACTGCCAATCACTACCATAATATGAAATACCGAATGCATGTAACGCTTCTTTATGCCCAGTCCAAACATTACCGCACCAGCCGTATAGGCTACTCCACCGCAAAAGAGTAGTGCAATTGCCATCATTGGCAAAATTGACATCATTTGCGGTAAAGACAAGATAATACACCAACCTAGCGCAATATAACATACCATTGAGAACGGCATATATTTGTTTACATCAATAGAATTAAGTACTATGCCTATTACCGACACGCCCCATACTACGCCAAAAATCACCCACGCTAACACCGGATCGGACTTCGCCAACGCACAAATTGTGATTGGCGTATAAGTTCCTGCAATTAATAAAAACACCGAGCAGTGGTCCAAAATCTGCATAACTTTCTTGCCTTTTACCCTCGGCGACAATCCATGGTAAATGGCCGACATCGTATAAAGAATAATCATACAAAGTCCAAACACAATACCAGTTAGCACTCCAGCCACTCCGGTATGCGTTGCTCCACGGATAATGCATAAAATCAGTAGCACAATCCCAAACGCACCGCCAACAATATGCGTTACCATATTGAAGATTTCTTCACCCTTAGTATAATCGGGAAGTTTACGATCGGCCAACTTCGTGCGTTTTTTCATATCTATCATTGTATCACCTTAAACATGCTAAAATAGTCTTATGAATAAAGCTAAAGTCTACTTTACTAAAACTATTACCCCAGAATCATTGCAAAAAGTCTACGACGCACTCGGCGTGACCCTCAATGGTAAAATAGGCGTCAAAGTTTCTACCGGCGAAGCGGGCTCAAAAGGTTACCTAAAGGCCAATTTGATTGGACCGTTTGTTAAAAAACTTAACGGCACTATCATTGAGTGTAATACCGCTTATCCAGGTGCACGCAACAACGCAGAAGAGCATCTCAAAGTCGCCGCCAATCATGGTTTTACAAATTTTGCCGACGTCGACATTATGGACGCCGACGGCGAACTCGAAATCCCAGTCAAAAATGGCAAGCACCTAAAATTCGATCTCGTTGGCAAAAATTTCGCTAACTACGACTCCATCATCAACCTCGCGCATGGTAAAGGCCACGCCATGGGTGGTTTTGGTGCCAATCTCAAAAACCAATCCATCGGCATCGCCTCGCGCAATGGTAAAGCCTACATTCACTCATGCGGCAAAACTAAAAGCCCAAGACTCTGCTGGATGACTAAATATCAGCAAATCGATTTCATTGAATCAATGGCCGAAGCCGCTACTGCTGTTGCGGATTATATCAAGGACAACAATAAGCAAATTGTTTATATTACCGTTATGAACGCTCTCTCGGTTGATTGTGACTGCGACGCAAATCAGGGCGATCCAGTCATGACCGACCTCGGCATTGTTGCTAGCCTCGACCCAGTCGCCAACGACCAAGCGTTTATTGATATGGTCTGGAATAGTGACGATCCTGGCGCCAAAGAATTGCAAGCACGCATTGACCGCCAAGAGGGACGCGAAATCCTACCATACGCCGAAAGCCTTGGCCTCGGTACGCGAGAATATGAATTAATAAATATTGACGAGGAATAGAAACCTATGTTGCGATTTTATAAGACAGACCAACAGACCAAAGAAATCGTAAAACTCGAAAAACCAGAAGTCGACTGCTGGATTGACATGGTCGCACCAACCGACGAAGAAATTACCGAAGTCCTAAATATTACCAAGATCGATGCTGATTTACTAACCAAAATGCGCGATGACGACGAATTGCCACGCGTCGAAACGTCCAAAACAGCTACACTTATCGTCATTGACGTTCCGGCCGTCGATGATGATGCTGACTATGTTACTTATCCAATCGGTATCATCGTAACGAACAACAATTATGTTATTACCGTCTCGCCACGCCGAACCGCTATCTTGCGCAACTTCCGCAAAAACCTCGTACGCGATTTCCGCACCGCCAAGAAAACTCGTTTTCTCATTCAAATCATGAATGCTTCCGCCGCCGAATACCTCCGAGTCCTAGAAAATATCTACCACAAAATCGAAGACAGGGAAGACGCTCTGCAAAAAGCCACCAAAAACGAGGATCTCGTCGACCTACTTATAACCGAAAAAACACTCGTATATTTCACTACATCATTAAAGGAAAACACGCTCGTGCTCGAACGTGTAAATAAAGGCGTCGTGTTGCCGCTCTACGAGGGCGACCTCGATATGCTCGAGGATGCCATCATTGAAAACAATCAAGCCATCGACATGGCAGGCATTTATCGCGAAATAATCCAATCAATGACTGAAACCTATGCCACAATTGTTAGTAATAATCAAAACAACATCATGAAATTCTTAGCCGGAGTCACGATTGTACTTTCAATTCCTACCATGATTTCGTCCTTCCTCGGTATGAATGTGCAATTTGGCGTAATCGGCACCGATCCAGCAGCGGCGCTAATTATCTTAATTATTTCTATTATCGTCTCAATCATAACCGCAATCGTATTAAAGAAAAAAGACCTACTTTAAGCTGTTCACAACAAAATTTTCGCAAATTATTTAAATAAAAAATATGCCCCTCCGGAGAGGGGGACGCGAGTAACCTCGAATATAGTCCCATTATATCACATAATACATTTCATTAAAAACTCTAGAATAGAATATTCCGCCCTATACTTACAACATGATATAATAAAAACACCAAAAACTTTAGTAAAATAACGAATATTAAATAACATAGGTTAATTTTAAACTTAAAAATCAGTATGGCAGAAAATACAAATACGGACATTATAGAAGGCCAAGTAATTAACGCCAACAATAAGGACGAGAAAAATAATAAAGCCTTCTTAGCTTTGTCTCTCATTGATGTCATTATGCTCGTATTAGGCATCACTTTGCTAATCTGGGCCGACAAAGTCGTAAATGGCATCTCTATCGTTATCGGCAGTATTTTTATTCTCTATGCCGCCTATAATTTTATTGCATATTTCCGCTCCGACAAAAAATCAGCCGACATCGCCAAACTAATCGCCGGTATTGCCATGGTTATCGCTGGCGGTTTTCTTATTATGCAGACTAACTTTATCAAGGAAATTATCTCCTTCATCGTAGGTATCTTCATTATTTTCGAAAGCATGGTAAAACTACAAGATTCCCTCAAGTTGCGCAAAATTAACAAAGAGGCCGCCAAAATGCCACTCATCTTATCCGCAGTCAGTTTAGCTTGTGGTGTACTTTGTATTTTTGGCAAAATCTTAATCCCAGATATCTTCCTACAGATTCTCGGCGTCATGTTAATCATCTTTAGTTTTGCCGACATTTGCGGTTTACTAACAATTCGTAAAAATCGTTAATTTTTCAATTGTATTTCACATTTAGCTTATGCTAAAATAATATACATGAACGAAGATGGGAGTTTAGGATTTTCCCACAATGCGCCTCAAGAAGGGCAGACACCAACCGCAAAGCCAGTTTTTTCTAGCGGTCAAGAGGGAGTAGAAAAATCATCCGCAGATGCTTCGGCTGCCAACGATACCGCTATCTCGCACGATAGCCCAATCGAAGCACCAACTGTCAATAATATCGCTATCTCGCACGATAGCCCAATCGAAGCACCAACGACCACAACAATAGACACCGAACCAGTAGACATCTTCGCCAGCCCAGAAGAGCGAGCCGCCGAAGCTGCCAATACGCAAAAAGACACATCCAACACGGTCACTTCAAACAATCCCGATAACCACCATATTGCTAACAGTCCATTTAGTAGTAGAAATCATTTCCAATCAAGCGCAAACACTACCGACCCTAACATTCCTCAATTCTTCAACGACGCAATTATCGCCAATACACCAATCGAACAACCGAAGAAAAGCAAAAAAGGCTTGATTATTGGTGCAATTATTGGGTGTTTAGTATTAGTTGGGGTAGCAATAACTGCAACTTTAATGATAAACAAAACACCGCAGAGTCCAGACGATAAACTGGCTAATATTAGCGCAAAAGAACTATTCTATCAATACGCAAACAAACTACTCAACGATAATACATCAAGTGAACCATTCGAGGATAGCTATGATTCCAAAAAAGAGTATGCCTTCATGTCAAAAGTCGTCATCGATTCAGACTACAACGATACCGACTCCTATGATAAAGCTTATTTAGAAGAATTGTCTACAGCATATGCCAAATTTCAAGAAAAATTCCTTAAAGACAATGAAAAAATAGGCAACAACTACGCTAAAGATCAAATAACAGATTACTCTCGGCTACTAGAATTTTTTAAAGAAGATCCAAGAGATATGCTCTGGTCTAACAAAGTTATCATGGACTTATATGTAACGAACGGCATTGATTCAGCAAAAGCAAAGACACAAGAATTACTTAATAAAAAAAGCAATAACAATTACATATCTGCATTATATGATATAAAAAAAGATAGCATCCAAACCTCGTTAAAAATGATTACCAAATACAACGCCAACGGTTGCGTTAAAAGCGGCGAACTAATCTCTTCCTGCGTCAGCGAAACGACAATTGACACGAAAGACGGTGAGCCAATTACGCATATTGCAAGAAATCTAGATAAAACCGCAATATCTCTCGCGAATAAAAATTACAAACAATTAGCTACTAGATGTTGGGATATTAAACAGACATTAGAAGGAAAATAGAATATGAAAAGAAAAATCTATTTATTACCAATAACCGCAGTACTCGTTTCCACCATGATAGTCGTTCTTACCCCGACTCAAATACATGCTGATAGCATTCTAGAAAAAGCAGAATTTACCGAGCTATATGAATGCTACATTAATGATAGCCAAGTAAACCCGACTATTTCTGACGTAAAAGACAAAAGGCAAGAAATTGACAAAGTATACAAAAGAAAAGTTGGAAAAGTAGTTCTACCAAATAACTACCATCATACTGTTAAAAATAATACCATGAACTGCTTTGATCTTGAAGCTGGGGATCAAGACAAATTTACCGGCATAATTAGCAAAAAATCGACGCTAACTCAACAAGAAATGATCAACTTCCTGCCTACGGTAGGATACGAATCACAAGATTCATCCGGACTATGTGCTGCTTTTGTATATAAAGTAAGAAAAAAACACACTGCCGGCTGGGGCGCAGACGAGTGGTCTGAACCACAGGACATATCTAGCGATCAATATTGTGTCGAAAATCTCGATTCATCCGAAAACATAACAAGCAATAGCAAAATTACCGTCAACTCTGAGCTTTTCAATACTGCAGGCCCAAATTTCTTTGCAAAAGATAAAGGCAGATCATTAGAAGTAAACGACGGCAAAAACGGTAAAAAAATAAAACTAGTAGACGGAAATTCGTTCGAGAGCCATGTAGGAGAAGTCTACAAAGCAATAGCAAATGGCGAAAAAGCACAATACACTGAAAGAGAAGACGACATGTCTGGCAGTAATGGCACTATATATACCGAATATACGCTATTTGCATACAATCCTGATAATAATATTACCAAAGGCGCAGAAAAAATAGACAACGCTTCAGTTGGTCAATGGAATATCTCCAATATGGCGAAAGCATACAGTACTACCCTTAAAAACTACTCCAATTTCCCCGACTATAGTCACCTACAATTTACCCAAGAAGAAAAGTCTACGCTATACAAACATTATTTAAAAAATTGGTACGGCGCTACAGTTATATGCGAGGGTGACTCAGAGTACGATGGTATTTTAAGCACCGATGTATATGCCGCAAACGTATCAAGCAAAAAATGTTACGTTCGCGCTACGAAACATAATGAAGGTAAAGACGAAGATAAAGTTCACGGCCTAACAGCCGATTTATGGTGGCATCAAGACTTAACTCTTGAACAATTAGTTGCAGAAATGAGTGAGGACGATATCCTTGAAGTAAACGCTTTTTCAGACACCACCGACGGAGATAACACATCCGCAGACGCTGAGCGTGACCCAGATTGCCATACTAAAGGTGGCGCACTTGGCTGGATCGTTTGTCCAATAATCGATCAATCAACAGATATGATTCAGAATGTTTACACGGATTGGATTCAACCATATTTAAGCATCGATGCAGTATTATTCGATACTAGCGAAACTGGCGGCCAAGCCATTCATCAAATTTGGAGCCTATTCCAAGGATTCGCAAACTTAGCTTTTGTGATACTATTCCTTGTCGTCATCTTCTCGCAGCTCACTGGTGTTGGTATCGATAATTATGGTATTAAAAAGATTTTGCCAAAATTGATTATTGGTGCCGTCTTAATCAATATGTCATATATTATTTGTCAGCTAGCAGTAGATATATCTAATATTCTAGGGCGCGCAATTGCTTCCATGTTTCAGCAATTTTCCGGTGAAATAAACAATAAACTCACCGGAGTATCTGTTAATCTTTACCCAGACCAAGTACAAAACCCCGTAGAAGGCCAATTTGCTACAATCGGAAATGATAATGGCAACGGCACTATCGTATTGGTTATCGTGCGCATTGTCGGTCTTCTTGGACTCGGCATCTTCCTGGCAGCTGGCCCAGCCTTCTTCATACCCGTACTTCTTGCCGTTATCTCAGTTGTAATTGGTATGTTCTTCCTCTTCGCTCTGCTTGCACTCCGTCAAGCGGTAGCCGTTATCCTCGTCGTAGTGTCACCGATGGCCTTCGCAGCTTATATGTTACCTAATACAAAAAAGATATTCGATAAATGGAGCCAAGCATTCAAAGGTATGCTAATCGCCTATCCAATCGCATCAGCACTAGTCTTCGGAGGCGATCTAGTATCTAAGATACTTCTTGTAGCTAGCGGAAGCACTACAATTACGAGTCTAGGTCTACTCCTTTCCGCCGCCGTCGTCGCAATCGCACCAATCTTCTTCATACCAAGCGTTATTAGAAAAAGTATGGGCGCCCTCAGTGGTATAGCTAACGTTTTGCAAAACGGTCAGAAGGGAGCGACAAAATACCTCGGAGAAGGCGCGTCTAATCGCATTAAAAATAGCGGGATTCAACGCACTATTAATCAGCGTAACGAAAGGTGGCGCGCTGGCATCGACTCTGAAGGCAAGCTCACTGCTCGCGGTAAATTACAAAATATACTTCCGCGTTTCGCAGGTGGACGCGCAAATCTAGCCGAAGCACGCCGAAAGGCCCTTGGCTATGTTAGCGCCGACAATACGAATCGTCGTATGCTTACGGCCGCAGGCGTAGCTGCTGCAAGCGCAGGTATTACCGCAAAGGCTGACCAGCAAGAAGTTAATGATGAAATCGCGAGCATGGCCGGAGATACCAAGAACTATAACGTCGACGTTATGGAAAGCGAGCTTGCCGAATATTTAGCACAAGATTCCCTATCGCCAAAAAACGAGACGCGCGTAAAGGCACTTATGACAAAACTCTCGCAGTCGGGCGGTGATGGCAATAAGCGCTTAATCAATCTTATGAGTGGTAAAAACGGCAACAATGTATCCGACGCCGGAAAGAAGCTCTTTGCCAAATACGCTACAAATACCGATATCGCAAATAGTATGGGCAACAAAGATGCATATATGGCTCAGTACCTAAGAGATACACAGGCAGGGTACACCAATAAGTCCTTCAAGGAATGGCTAGATGAGACTAATACAAACGGTCGCGGCGAAGGCGTGTCTAATGCGCAATTCGTAGCTACTAAGCAACTCGATGACGATGAACGCCTCATGCAGCAGAGTGGCGACAGTCTCGAGCGAACAGTCGATGGCGGCTGGGTTCGTCAAGACCGCGCACAACGTATTCTTGATAATGACAACATTAATAAGAAACAAGATCAGATTGATAAACTAGAAAAAACAGGCGCTAGAATGCAAACAAAAGTCAATGCCAATGATAGCGATACTGGCAATGACAGTGGTGCCGACAATGGTAGTGGTAGTGGTACAGGCAGCGGTAGTGGCAGTGGCAGCGGTAGTGGCAGAAGTAACCCTAATCCTCCACACAACCCTAATCCTCCGCACAACCCGAACCCTCCGCACAACCATGGCGAAGGATCTGGCAGAAATGCAACATAGAAAAATATCTCCCTTCGGGGAGATATTTTTTAAATCTAACGACTACTACAATATCTTTTCGCAAATACAATTATCGGCCATTTTTGCTGCCGCTAAGCGCTCGTCGGCACTCGTTATAGTCCAAGTTAATATTGGCTTACCGAAAGCCCGTAATGTATTAATAATCGGCTCATTTAAATCATTTTGATCCACAGATATAAAATCACTACGGCGCATAGACCAATTGACGATTCGCATAAAAAGCCATCTCTTAAGGCCCGAAACTTTTGCGAACATTTCATTTGAGTATAATTGTCCAACTGGGACCGAGTGACACATTCTTCGCAAGTTTCGTACTATTCTCGGATCAAAACTCTTTAGTGCATACTCCCCAGTATATTTTTCTAAAAGGGGAAGTAGAGCTTTCTCTAACAAACCGATGGACGCATCGTATTTTAACTCAATAATAATTGGCACTGCGCCGTCGATTAATTCCAATACGTCCTCCAAAAGCGGAATATGCTCATCGGTGCCACCTAAGACATATTTACACAATTTTCTCGCCGTTAAATCTTTAATTGCGACATTAGCCTCACACATACGCATTAAGTTGTCGTCATGAAATACTGCAACATTACCATCCGCCAACACATACACATCCAGCTCAATAATATAACCGCCACGCACTGCAGCGCCGAAAGCCGCCAGAGAGTTCTCCGGTATTCCACCACCATGCAAACCTCGATGTGCAATTAATGCTGAAGACAGAAAATCTAACTGCTTCTTTACCATTTAAATCGTCAGCTGATCAATCCAGTAGGATACCTGCTTATCGCCACCTGCCTGGCGCGCTAAATCTCCAGGTATCGCCAAGCCTTGTTCCGGCGCAGAGCCAACGGCTTTTTCGGCAACCGTACGAAAAGTATCAACTTCACCTGAACCTCCATGCGTACAGAACGGAACTACAATCTTTCCAGTAAATACATGCTTTTCTAGGAAGCTATATATAATCATCGGCATATCGCTACACCAAATTGGAAAACCGATGAATACCGTATCGTAATCATCAAAATCCGCCACATCGCCATCATATTCTGGGCGCTCTTGCATGGCACGCTCTTCGGTTGCTTTGGCTAACTTTTGATCGTAGCTGTCTGGATATGGTTCTTTTGGCTGAATCCGAAAACTTGTCACATCGTGACCATCTTCTTTCAATTTATTCACAATCGCCTTCGCCATCATAGCTGTATTGCCAACTTCATTTGACTGACCAGCGCTCAAATCTTCGCCACCGGCCGAAAAGAAACATACTAATACTTTACTCATATTTTCTCCTATTTTACAAAATCTACCGTAGTATTACCGTTACCGATAATATCTTTTAATAAATAGCCATCGCGAATTCTGCCAAGACGCGTATATTCATATTCTGTCTCAAACGAATCGTAAAATATTACGATTGTTCTATCGCCGTATAACATTACGTCGCCCGCATCGATATTTTTCGGCTTATATGCGTTAGTTGGCAATGTTTCATTACCCTCATAATAAATTTCATTATCGTTCAGTTTCGTCATTTCAAGGGTAAATGGCGTAGATTTAGCAAATTCCTGACCAGCATCACCCTCATCGACAATCATCGCTAGTGTGCTATTGCCAATTCTGACAGATATTTCTTTAATCAAAGCTGAATCCTCCTTCGTATCTTTCTGGCTAGTCGGTTGTTCATGCGACTCGACTTTATCTTTATGCGTCGCCTGAAAGCCTGTGCGCATAAAAATCGACACCCCCACCATTACAGCAATCATCACCGTAAATATGATGATAATTTTCTTTTTATCGTTACTTTCCATTAGCGTTTTGTCTCGCTTTGCTATATTATATATTGTACAACAGATATGCTCGAACAGAAAATTTACAGCCTCGAAGAAGCCGGACGTAAAACAAATTTGAGTGCAGAAATCCTGCATTCTTTTTGCGAGCACAACTTAATTCCGGGTATCCAGCCTGGCACCGCAAAACCTCGCTTCGATGAATATGACCTGCAATGGATTAAAGTTTTAAATAGCCTTAAACACTGCCGAATGAATAACGCCGAAATCGCCAAATATGCCACACTCTTTGCACAGGGTAGTAAGACCATTCCAGAACGCAAAGCTATGCTTGCCGCTAAAGCCCAAGAGCTCGAAGCAGAAATCTACGATCTTCAATCTAGTTTAGATTTTATTAGCTATCGCCAACAATACTACGACCGCATACTTGAGCAAGACATTGACGGCGCCGCCGAAGTGCTTCTCGAATCCGATATGTGTATGTTTTAATCTTTTAGCCAAATTAGCGCCAAGTTGCGCCACTGTTTTTGACTATCTATATTTCCACGATACGAATTAATTAAGTCTGCGTGACAGACCGTGCAAAGACCACAATCGATAATATTTTCAGTATTCACACCCGCTTTTTCCAGCATCCAAGCATTACAGCGTACTGTGTCAATATTGTATTTATCGCCATGCTGAATCGTAATCTCTTCTATTATTTGCGGAAAAGTTTGCCGAAACTCCTCATAAACATCCCGATCAACTTCAAAGTGATCCTGACGAATGCTTGGACATATTACGCAAATTAAATCCGCCGGCTTCGAATTAAACTCTTCCACCATTTTCCGCACACCGTTTAAGGCAATTTTCTGCAGCGTGCCGCGCCAACCAGAATGAATGTTGCCAATCGCATGATGAACTGGATCATAAATCAGCAGGGAAATACAGTCCGCAACCTTCGTACACAAAGTAACGCCACGCTTTGCCGTCACTAAACCATCTGTAGCTTTAAACTCATGTACGGCATCGTCATATACCGCCACCGTTGCTGTATGTTCCTGAAAAGGAATTACAATACTTTCTCGCTTAACACCTATCTCATTCGCAATACCGGCATAATTCGCCTCGCCCGAAGTTGGTTCGTAATGATAACCTTTTACGCCTTTAATCGCAAAAGCTACGCCTAACTCCGGATATTTTTCCAACTCACGAAAAGCCAAGTACTCAGCTTCTTTGCCGACAATATGTTTTACGTGGTCGTTATCCAACATTATTCACCACAAGCCAAGAGCTCCTCTGAATCCTCTTCGTCGCGACTTTCTTCGAGCTCTTGAATGACTTTTTCCTCTTCACTCTCGTCCTGTTCCATAGTAAAAGTATAAACCATTTTCAGCCACAGAGAAACCTCGATAGGAAGAAGGGAGAAACAAAATTAGGATTATTGCAAGTGATGCTATAAAGATGGCGAATTTCTCGACAAGCAAAAGGGTTACTGAATAAAAACAAGGACCCTTGAGGGCTTTTATCATGCTTATGTTTGGCTGGGGCAAATTAAGCAGGCTTTAACAATCTACAAGGAAGACATCCGTCAACGACTAGAGGATTACAACCCAGAAGACTAACTCGTAAGACTAAAAACTACGAGGATCGCCGTTTGCGTCGTTTGCCGTTTTAGCACTTAAATATTAGGGGGGGCATCAAGAGGGGGATAATTATTTTACTATGATGAATACGGAACGTGAGTTACGCGAGGTTGATGGCAAAATAGAGCTTTGCGACAGAACGTTTATCGAGCTAGCTACCAATACGCTACCGAGCGCGCCGTTATCCTCCGATAATTTCCCGAAGTATCCGCTACTTGCAGGTTTCTCGAATTGTTCAAGAACAAAGCCGGCAAGGAATCAGTGCGCACATCTAAATAATCCTGCACTCTATCTGCCACCGAATATAGTAACTCAATAATTGCCCTATCGCGCAAACCCGATTCAGTAGACGTATCTATCTGGTCAAGCATATCCTCCACCTCATCATCTCTCTAGATACAGCCGATAATTTTTAACCGTCCTTTTGCTCCGCCCCGCCCCCACCTCAAGATACCCTATGAAGTCATTGATTAGCTCATAGATATCCATATCTATACTATAGCAAAAATGATACAATAAGGTTATGCCTAGCAGAAATGAGAAGGTCAACCCAAATCAGCCAAAAAGCAGCCCATGGGACTCTGTTGCCAGTTTGGCTGGTAAAATGGGTCAGCTTGGCGGCAAAGCGACTGCCTTTGCGGGGGCAGTGAGGGATAAAGCGTTTGAACAATTGCGACAGCCGACACTAAATGCGCGTCGTAAAGAAGCCTTAGATTTTTTCGTCAACAACAAAGATGACATAATAGGCGAGCCCGGATTCGGTACTTATGAGCCAGAGCCATCAGAGCAACAACGACAACTAATAGAAGAGTTCAAGAAAAAAAGCGAAGGCCTATGGTCTCGTAGATTTGCCGAAGAGCTGTGCAAGGCCTCCCAATCTAACCATGGTCCAAGGGGGCTTCGTAGAGATTCTACCCCATACTATGGAGATGCATGGAAGTTTGCCAAAAAATACGACATGCCTATGTCGATAGTACTTGAAAACAAGGACTTCTATAAAGGCATGGTGTTATCCTTTGAGCGTATAGGTAACGGTAAACTTTCTGAGATTTACCAAGTAATGTCCCAGACCGAAGAAGGTAAAGAAAAGTTCCAGCACGATTTCATAGAAAGCCATAGATACAGGGGCGATCTAGTATCGGGAATAAACAGTATTTATGCAAACGAGCCGTTTAACGAGGGAACGATGTCGGATCTGAAACTTCTCAAACAATATGATGTTTGTATGTTTGAAGGCAACGATTGTTGGCGAGTCCCTTCTTACGATAAACAAGGTAGGGAAAGAGCTGTTGCGGGAACAGAATTCTTAATCCAGAATCATCTATTCGGTGGTAGCGAATATAGTGAGGTTATCAATGATATTCTCTTGAAGCCTAATCAGGCCATGGAGGGTAGTTTTGATATTATGACCATCGCCTCGGAGTCGGGTATTACGCCCAAAAGCGAGAACCCTGATGTGGAGTACTGGAATAATGTTTTTGTAGGGTCAGGGGAGAATAAACTCAAAATCCTCATTAAGGGCAATCCACTGGAGCAACAAGAAAAACTAGATTTTTCTGAGCCGCCAGTCATGCGATTATTTGCCAGGATTCATATGGATGACCATGATAAAACAGACACTCTAAAAACATACCAAAATCCAAAATTCCGAGAGGCTTTGAGAAACCCGGCTACTCAAGAAACAATTATGCAAGAAATAGAACGGAATATACAACACAAGTCCTTAGCTTCAGAATGGAATATACAACACGAGTCCTTAGCTTCAGAATCCCCCCCAGCTCCATTCCTAATGCTCGTACAAGATCGCAGCATACTAGACGATATGAGGGAGCGAGGAGAGTTTGATAAGTATCCTAAGGCTATCGAGATGAATGATGCGATAAAAAGAGCTTCCGAAAAGAGCTTCACCGAAAAAGAAAGAATAGAACTATGTTATGGCAGAAAACAGTATGATGGATATTTCGATGAACAAGGCGAACCAAATGATCTTTGGTATGCCAACGTCGCCGCGGCGAATGGTCTCGTTCATTCTGATCTATTCCCATTTAGTGACCACGAAAAGGAGAGAATCGAATTATTTTGTAGGATGAGAGGTTCAGTGGATAAACTTGCAAGCCAAGGCAGTAAGGCGATGATAGAGCTTCTATATAATCCAGATGACCAGTTATCATACTGGCAGTTCTTCGACGGCTCAGGCAACCTTAAACCAGAGTTTTATCATTTTGCACTACAAAAAGGAGATTATGCCTTTTTGGCGAACCAAGACAAAAATGAGACCGGCTTCGATAAAACAACAAATGCTTTTCTGAAAGCATACAACAATATATCTAGTTCCAAAATTGTCAAAGAAGCACATACTCCAGAAGAGAGGCAAGAAATAATTTCCAAGTACTTCAATACTTATGGCCCAAAACCAGAATTCTGGCAGACCTCATTCGATAGCGGCGACATATCTTTTCTCATAAAGCAGGATGAGGAGACCAGGAGCAAAATGGGTCTCGACAATGTATCTGCAAATCTTCTAGCTGCATTCATCGATAATTGTTCTCATGGAAAAGATAAGAGCTTTAATAATTTTATCCTGGACATATCTGAAGTCAGTAAAGAGGAAAGAAGACAAATGGGCCTCGATGAGGCTTCCGATGCAATCCTGGATAGCGTCTTCAATTATCTTAGCAAAAAGTCTAGCTTGATAGTATCAGATCGGTTTAAAAATATCACCTCCCTCTTTGATAAAAATACCGGTATGCCCACTGCTGAATTCTGGCAAGCATCATTGGATGCGGGTGATTTTTCACTGTTAGCAAAACAGAATAGCGGAGCAAGAGCGGCCATAATGGGTTTCGATGAAACAATCAACGTTTTTATTGATTACTATAGAACAATAAAAGACTCAACGATTCTGGAGGAGGCAAAAACACATAACAAAGTTCGCGAGACTATCAATCAGTATTTTACGCCCGATGGCCCCAAGCCAGAATTTTGGCAAGACAGTCTTGCGGCTAAGAACTTCAAATTGCTTACAGGTCAAGACGAAGAGACTAGAAAATCGATGGGTTTCGACGAGGCGACAATGGCTTTCCTCGATGGGGTTGCTGGTAGAGTGTTCGCTGGTGGCGATGAAAGAAATATAGATGAGTCTAACATCATACAAGTACTAACGAGGTTTATTGATAAGGACGCCAATGATTGGGACAACTCATCTGAAGATGACCTCCTAATTAAGGAGGCATTCGAGAATAACCATGTAAAGGATCTATGTTTAGCCAAGTTGAGGAATATGTATGGGAAGTACCTCAAGAGTAGCGGCAAGACACAGTTTCCGACCGTACTGAGAAGCATGGCTGATTATATGCATTCAAAAGGTGGCGCAGGTCCCCTTACTCAAATAGAGGCATTTTTAGATTACGCTGGCGCACTTGGTGACTCCTTGCAAAATGTAGATAGTGGTAGCAACTGGAAGGATAGAATGGTCGCTAATGTTGCCACAATCGAGGATACTATGCAGAAATACCGATGGGACAATCAAGAAAAGACTAATTTCTACGCTACCTCTGCTGAGATTATTAATGCTAACCCAGAACTTTTTCAAGAGTTCGCCAAACTATTCGTCAACAATATTACCAAAGAAGAGTTTAAAGTTTTCACCAACGAGATTTACCCACTGTACCGTGCCAAACTAGCGCTCTTACGTAAGTATGAGGATCATAGCGATGGCATTGGGGTAGGTTATACTACTATAAAATATGACCCAACCGACATTAAAGTTCTGAAGAACCAACTCCATACTGCGTTACTACCGTTTAACTGCAAAGAGGTCTCAAAGGAAAAGAGACAAGAAGGGATCGAGAAAGTCAAGGAGAATATCTTCAACGAAGTATCGGAACTGTTCAAAACGAGATTTAGCATTCGTCCAGAGGCAATTCCTGGCGAGTTAAGCAAGGCGGACGCTCGGGCTATAGGTGACATGACGCGCTATTTAGGTAGTCTTGCTCGCCCGAACCAACAAAAAAAGGACATCCTAGGATTTTATTTAGCGCTGCAGCTCGATAAAGACAAAACCGCCTGGGAAAAGCTACGAAGTGGCGAGATTATATCACCCTCTAAATACCTAGATATAGCATCCAGTTATAACGTCGAGCAAGCCTTGGAGTTAAGTCGCAAGAAGAACCCCATCACACTAGAAAGAACTAGGATAATAAGCCCAAAGAGACTCGCTGAGTTTAGGCGTGCTATGCAAAACGAAACAGTCTCAAAGAGGTCTGGTAACATACAGACAGTCGATTTAAAGCTGGAGAATCTTAGGGGTAATATGGAAGAACTCACCGATCCGGACCTCTATCCAGAAGGAATCGACAGGCAGAGAATAGAGCTATTGAGGGAATTGCCATCCCGGAGTGAGTTCAATAAAGTTATTAACGTGATACAGCAGAGGATGATGGGTAAAGATATACCGCTAACTAATGAAGGACAATTAATTAATGATAGAGTGGGGCAAATTCTTAGAGATAATGGTTTAGAGTTCAATAAGGACAATATTCAACAATACTTTCAAACCGACATGAAGACCCTTCAGATTCCCTTCAATATTCTAGAAAGCATGAAGAAGGATGGCGTCGCTGACTCTATTAAGGAACTTCGAACCATGCTAAACCCACCAGACAACGTAGTTCAAATTTTAGAAAAGCTAGGCGAAGCGACAGAACCTCAGTCGGGTGTCACGGCCTTGGGCACGGAGATAGACGACCTTGAAAACCTCATGGTAAAAAAAGCCAATGAACTCACAGAAGATGAGTCGAATGTGCTCAAAGAATATCTAAATACTGTTCGCAAAAAACTAACAGAGCTTGACGGCATATATAGCAGGGTTATTGATAGTTATAACGTAATAAAAAGAAACGGGGCTCATCCTAGTACTGTCAATAAGATTAAGGAGATTGATAAAATTATATCAGATAAAGCCAATCAGTCCACTATTACTACTACTTGTACTAACGAAATGACCACCATTATTGAAAATATGCGAGCGTGTCTTAGCTGTGTAACTAAGGGTATCAATAACGATACAAATTTGACTTTTGGAGAGGGCTATAAATTCTATCTTTATTCGAGCGAAAGCGACAACCGCAACAGTAGTACTGCAGACGAGATTGTATATTTTGTACCAACGGAGGATGAAGGTGGCAAGAACAAAAGGCTGAGTTTTGTTATGGACTTGGTCTACGGCATGAAGAATAGTGATATCCTGATGGCTCACACGGAAACTATATTGAAGAAAGCTCATGAACTTAAAAGTGAATTCCCAGAGGTTCCTATCTCGGTCATTCTCCCAGAATCTTCCATCTTAAGTTGTAGCGCCAACGTGGATGCTATGGAGTTGTCTAAGAAATTAGACTCAGGGGATAGCTTTGGGAATGTCGACGGCAAGACTGTAATAGTGCCAATGTCTGGCTTTGGTGACCACTATATCGAATTAAACAAGGGCAACGAACGTATTCCTGGCTCACGTGCTGTCTCCGGCATCGAAATCGTTATTAACCCTCCGCGTATGAAAGGAATTAGCTTTTTCCCAATCGGGGAAGATGAGGTCTCATTGGTGGCTAATCTAGAAAAGAGACTATATCAAGATAACATTCTACAATATGGAGACAGCTCTTATCTACGAGAACGGCTTAGTGAGCCTGGTAGCGAGAAGTTTAGTTTTATAGTCAGCGATCAAGTAAAGGGGGAACAACAACCAGTGGGCTACTGTATGGCGAGCTATATTGAGGAGCCTATGAGCAACGAGAGTCACGAGGGTAAAGTTGTCGAAATATCTGACTTTGGCATCATACCAGAAGATCGTTCCGGGAAAGCTGCTTGGGGGACGCTTTTGGAGTTGCTAAAAAGAACTGAAGCGGACGGCGTTGACCTAATTGAGATGGAAGCCTTGGAGGACACCTCTTACAAAGCTTTTTCTTCGAAAAGAATGCGAGAGATGCTTGCGAGGCAAGGTTATACGGTGACCGACCATGGCGTCCATGATAGATGGACGATCGAGAATGAGGATGGGGGAAAGGTCGTTAAAAACAGTTATTTAATAACCCTAAAAAAGACTGGACGCCCAGTAAACCAAGAGTAACGATACAAAAGCGCAAGACTTTATTCAAAGAAGTCTAGTAGTATTAAAACCAGATGCTGCGCAACGTGGCATTATTGGCGAAATCATTCAGCGCTTCGAGCAAATTTATAGAGGTCAAGCCGTATCCATGGCTCGATTTTTTAGAAAAATCGTCAAAAAAATTAGCCCCAATTTTATGTAAGGGACTTAACCACGCCTTACAGGGGGAAATTGGGGCTAAAAACGATTTATACAGCTTTTGGCTGGACCGGCAGGATTCGAACCTGCGAATGCTGGGACCAAAACCCAGTGCCTTACCGCTTGGCGACGGTCCAATCTCCAGTTATTCTAGCACAAGAAGATAAAACTGTCGAGCAAAGGAAAGCGACCCCCGAAAGGGCCGCTATTTTTTATGATGGTCTACAGTCTAACAGCATCAGAATTGTCGGCGCAACAAACAAGATATCTCCATCGGACCAAATCCGATAAACCTTTTCGCCGTCCGCCCTGAACAGTTGAACACCGAAGTCTTCGACCGTTGGCGTAATACGGAATATAGCCATAACATTATCTCCATGCCTCATCTTGACATAAACTCTGCCGCATAGATCTATTAACATTAAGCCACACAGTAAATCCTTGCCTGAATAGAAATCGCGGTAGAGTGCGCCATACAACGTAGTGCCTCCGTTTATCACCTCGAGCTTTCCATCAACATCGTCACAATAATAGACCTCGATTAATTCCAGCAACATCATATTATCCGTACTGTCACCAACAAAAAAGTTATAGTATCCATCCCGTCCTCCCGGTAAGGAAAAAGACAAGAGGTATTCTTCGTCCAGCTTAAGACCGATCACGTCGCAATAATTACGCATCTCAGTAAGTGGAAATTCCGTTAAGCCATTTTCGTACTGACGAACATTTGCCGCAATCATTTGTTGGAATAAACTTTGACGTTCATTAGCGTCCATCACCCCACCTCCTTTTTGAAATGTGCGAAAATATAATTTCTCATATTATAACAGAAAAATATAGTCTTTCAAGTTTATGCTAAAATATACTCATGAGTAAAACAGTTCTTAGCACGCGAGGCCTACGCAAGACTTATGGCAAACGCGACAGTAAGTTCGACGCGCTTCGCGGAATCGCAATTGATATACACCAGGGCGAATCAGTTGCAATTATTGGTAAATCAGGCTCAGGCAAATCTACTTTGATGCATCTATTAGCCCTTCTAGATAAACCAAGCCGTGGTGAAATAACTTTGCATAACCATCCCACTGCAAATCTTAAAGCTCGCCAACTCAATACAATTCGCAATAAAGAATTCGGCTTTGTTTTTCAGAGCTTCTTCATGAACTCCAACGACACCGTATTAAACAATGTCATTTTGCCACTTAAAATCGCTGGCGTAGGTTATCGCGAACGACGCCGTCGCGCCATATCGGCGCTAAAAACAGTTGGCCTTGACGATAAACGCAACAATAAAGCGAACGATCTATCAGGCGGACAGAAACAACGTGTTTGCATTGCGCGTGCCATTGTTAATGATCCGAAAATCATCTTCGCCGACGAACCGACCGGCAACCTCGACTCTGCTACAGGCGAAAAGATTATCGATTTGCTATTTAGACTCAATCAAGAAAAAGGCATTACGCTAATAATCGTTACCCACGACCATGAATTAGCCGCTAAATGTAGTCGTCAAATCAACATCAAAGATGGACGTATTGTTGCCGATAGCGCCAACGAAACACTAGAAGCCGAAAACGACGACAAAGAAGAGTTCAAAGATAACGATATGGACGATATGCTCGATCATCAACACCCAACCCATCATATTAATGTCGACGAGGAGGAAGAATAATGCGTATGCTAGATGTCATTTACGATGCCAACGCAAATCTCTTGCGTAATAAATTGCGCAGTTTCTTGACAATTTTAGCAATCTTTATTGGCTCATTTTCTATCATTTCTACTTCTGCAATTCAGGCCGGCGTCAACGACTTTATTGACAGCCAGGTCGACAGCTATGGCGGCGAAGGTTATTTAGCCGTCGTATCTAATGATTCATTCGACGCACTAGATGGCCTGCAAAATGGTATGGGCAATAATAAAACTCCAATCGAGTATAACCCAGACAAAATTCAAACCGGCATGTCGCCACTAACCAACGAGCAAATTGAAAAAATCAAAAAAATCGACGGTATCGACGGCGATAGTCTCGCTAAAGAACAAACTCTCGACATTACCTATGTCACTAGCGAAGAAACTGATAAAAAATATCTCATTGCCGCCGAAGCTTTACCTCCAGGAAACGTTAAAGTAAGTTTAGTTACCGGCAAACAGCTCAATTTACAAGCCGACGAATATCAAATTCTATTGGAAGAAAAATATGTTAATGCGCTAGGTTACGATAATGACAATATTATCGACAAAAAAGTCCAACTTGCCGTGAAAGACGATTATACCCATAAGATAAAAACCTTTGCAGCAAAAGTAGTCGGCGTAATTGCACCAAGTGTCGTTTCGATGGGCTATCAGTATACGAACAACAAGCTAGCCGACGATATTTATCAAGAGAACATCAAATACTATCCAGAAGACATGAAAAATAAAACCTACGCCGTTGCGGTTAATTACGATTACGAAAACTATTCCGCCGACGAAATAAAAGACAAACTCGAAGAAATCGGACTTTCCGCCATGACTGTCGAAGACATTATTGGCACAATCAAATCTTTCTTCGATATCATCCTCACCGTATTTAGGATCTTCGGCTACATCGCATTACTCGCGGCCGCCATTGGTATTATTAATACTCTATTTATGGCCGTCCAAGAACGCACGCGCGAAATTGGCCTCGATAAAGCTCTCGGTATGTCTTCGAAACGCGTTTTCTTAAGCTTTAGTCTTGAAGCTATTATGCTAGGATTCTGGGGATCGGTATTTGGCATTATATTGTCCGTTATAATTGGCAATATTGCCAATGCCGTTTTTCATGCGCCAGGCGGCTTCCTCGAAAGCTTCCCAACTTTCCATCTAGTAGTTTATACAATGTCAGATATTATTTCAGTCACAATCCTAATCATAATTATCGCATTCTTAGCCGGCACACTACCAGCTCGTCGTGCAGCTCGCAAGAATCCAATCGACGCATTGCGTTACGAATAAAAAATCGCCTCGTCCCAAACGGAACGAGGCCTTCTGATGAGTCTCTCCATAATTACATTATTACCATCGCCGCCTGCAGCCACCAAGTAGTAAATAGATTATAAACACAAGGGGCGCATACGCCTGCAAACCAAACATACTCAAAATAAACGAAATCAAACAAAACATCAGCCAACCGACGATTAATGCAGCCGTAAGCTCGAAAAAGAATGCAGTAATCGCCAATGCTATTATTGCCATAATAATTGAATACAAAAACTCACCTCCTAAAGAACTAGACAAAGCCCATAAAAATCTCTAAAGCCTAAATCCAAATTATACACATACACCCGTCAAATGTCAATGTTTATATCTCTGGTGTTATAATTTATAACAATGATAGCAAAGATAAAAGAACTAGTTCCCGGTGGACGCGGTATTGCCAATCTCGAAAATGGCAAAAAGGCTTTCATCTGGAACGCCTTACCAGGGGAAGAAGTCGAATTCGAAACAACCAAAAGTAAAACGCATTATGAAGAGGGAATTGCAACCAAAATAATTACCACGTCTCCACATCGTATCGCACCAAAGGACGAATGCTTTCTTTCGACTAGTCCTTGGCAAATAATCGACTACCACGAGGAACTGATTCAAAAAAGCAAAGTTGTTACCGACTGCTTCCGCCAAATGCATTTAGATTTTACCGTCCAACCCACCATTACGGATGGCAAAGATTTTTATTATCGCAACAAAATGGAATATGCACTTTATTGGAGCAACGAAGACGATCGCATTCATTTAGCATTTCATGCACGCGGTACACATCGCAAAAACCCAATCACGCAAAGTTCCATCGAGCGCCCAGAAATATTCGCCGAAGCCTCCCGTATCGTCGACGACCTTAATGCTAAACACGCCGAAGCTCGTGCCTACCAATCGCTACTTGTACGCTGCAACCAAGCCGGGAACGTTTCATCGGCCTTATTCGAAAATCGTAAACCTCACCCCACCATGACAACGCTAGAAGATACCTTGAATGGCTACAAATATACTTATTCACCTAATGGCTTCTTCCAAATCAACCTTCCAGTTTACGAAATGGTATTAAAACAGATTACTCAAAATATCCAAACAAATAAAGTCGTAGACTTATATGCCGGCGTCGGCAGTATTGGTCTTTCCGTCGCGCGCGACAAAGACCTAACTTTAGTAGAAATCAACGAATCCGCATTTAAAGAAATGCAAAAGAACGCCGCGGGCACCAATGCTAAATGCATCCTCGCAAAAGCGGAAGACGTTACCGACTACATAACACCAGACTGTACGGTAATCCTCGACCCGCCACGCGCCGGCTGCGATAAGAAACTCATTGAAAAATTACTCGAAATTAAGCCAGAGCAAATCATCTACCTCAGCTGCAACCCTATCACACAAGCCGAAAATCTACACCCAATCATCGCTGACGGTTATACGCTTCAAAATATTCAACCATACAACTTTTTCCCACGCACTCCCCATATTGAAAACCTGACGATTTTAAACAAAACCTAAAACCCAAAATTGAAAATCATTCCCAATTTCATATAATCATCTAATTGTAACTTTTGTGTTAAAATAACTCTATGATTATTTCTATTCTAGGCGCTGGCGCTTTCGGTACGGCACTCGGCAAAGTACTCAACGATAATCACCATGAGGTTAATTTTTACGACCCATATCTTTATCCTGACGTTAGTCTAGAGAAGGCAACTTATCAAGCAAACGCAATAGTCATTGCCGTCCCGTCCGCAAACCTGCCAGAATTATTCAGCCATTATCCAGAAAACCTCAAAAAACTTCCAACCATACTCGCTACAAAAGGCATCAGTGATCCGAGCGTTTTTAAAGATTTTACTCAATTTTGCGCTATCTCTGGCCCAGGTTTTGCGCAAGAAATTATCGAGGGCAAACCAGCTACTTTTACAGCTTCCGCCCCATTTGCTATGGGTTTATTCAAGAATGAACAAATCCAAATTGAACTCCAAGAAGATCTATTGGGCATCCTATTATGCGGCTCACTCAAAAACATCTACGCAATCGGTGCCGGCTACCATTCAAATTCCGAAAACGACTCAGCCATCTTTATTCAACACGCACACGCCGAAATGCAACAATACCTCAAAGATCACGGCGCCGACCCTCATACGGCTGAGCTAGCTTGCGGTATTGGCGATTTAATTCTTACTTGCACCAACGAGACTTCACGCAACTACATGTGCGGCGTAAGACTGTTCGAAGGTAAGAAATTGCCAGAAATCATCGACGAACTAAAAACCATCGAGGGCTTATCCGCATTACAACACATTGAGCATCAAAATTACATGATTCTCGAAGAAATCTATGACTTAGTTGGACAAGTTGATTAGTACAGTTTACGAACAAAAGCAGCGTTAATATTTTTGTACTGAAAATTCGCCTGACGAATATTAGCTTTCGCTACAGCAATCATGCGCTCAATTTTTTCTCGATAGTCACTTGCTAAAACTACGTTTTCCGCCATCGCTTTTTTCGCAAAAGCCTTTATTATTTCATCCTCTCCCTCGTTAGTTGCCGACTCGCACATCGCCGCAATTGAGCAGTAAATATATTCAACCATTTTATTTTCATTGTCAGTCACTTCTCTACAGTACAAAAGATAACAATCAAAGCCATCAATAAATATCTTTCGAATCGAATCAAAACGCTCCGCGCTATGTTCTCTTAGTAACCATTTTTCTAAAGCAAATTTGCGCGCATCAGACTGCGTTATGGCTGTACTATTAAAGTTGAATATATTACCAATAATAATATCTTCATCGCCGATATCATCACAACATACGCCCGCATATATCCAATCAAAATCATCCGCATGATCAGTCATAAATTCAGCAAATGTTCTTGTCTTTTTCTTTGCGAATGCACGATAGTATAAGTGCTTATCAACATAATCACTTATGTCATAATTATCTCGCCCCTCCTGACTCTTTAAATATTTTTTCAACTTAGGACTATGCAACTTACTATCAATCGTTAAAATCCAGCTCAGTGATTCTTTGAAAGCTTTTTCTTTCGCTTTGTTTTCGTACTTGATTTCTGCGCGATGTTCAATCGGCCAAACATCGCCAATTCGTGGCCAGAAAATGCAATAAATCAACTTCTCAAATTCAACCCGTAATTCCTCATTTTCATCTGGCAATTCTTTCCAAAATTCATTCAAAACATCACAAGCCATCCAGAATAAATTAAAATCATTTTCGTCTTTTATTTCCAAATTCTTGATAATACTCACTACCGCAGGCAACACGTCGGCGTAACTTTTATAATCTGCGACTTGCATATAATTGCACAAATAAAATGCCGCAAAATTATGGTCATATTCGCCAGAAATAATTTGCTTTTGAATTTCCTTATCTGCCGAAGTTGCAAAGTTTACTAATTGTGGATATTTAAAGAAGTCACATGGGTTCTTAGCTTCTTGAAAACTTTTTAGACTTACATTCACCGTTTCGAGATGAGAAAACTTATCGCGTATATCCTCGCCCAACAAAGCCTTCAAGCGCGGATAGAAAGCCCCGACATTTTGCGATAAATTCTTATAGTCGAAAAAGTCATATAAAAAGTGCACCAACTTTGGCAACGATACATTCTCTAATACATAACGCGCCCGGCAAAAACCCAACTCACGTTTGTAATCGGCTTCTTGCTCATCAAGGCGTAAGAATGTATCGTCATTTAGATATCGCACATAATTGACCGCCATCACCCAATCCTCAGTTGAGAAATTGAATTTCATCGCATGTAGAAAAAGTGCCAAAATAATACAAGCTAAATCAATCTCATCTTCACTGAGAAAAAGAAAATTACAATAATTTTCCAGCAAAATCCGCTTAATTTCCCGAAAATCATCGACTAATTGCGAAATAATACTTTGCTTGGTAAAATCCGACATCGAAATTGCATTAACGCTGTCCAGATATTCCTTAAAGATATTTTCATCAGTAACTACACTATTATTTGCAATACTATCCGCATAGCGACACTTGATAGTCGAACCGTCCTTCAATGCAGCAATGCCAATTTTACCAAAATATTCTTCGTGTAAACTGACAAATTTTTCATTCTTCAACAATAAACCCACTCGAACTAATTGCGCCGTGCCATCTGTATGACCCATCATCTCGGACTGTAAGCGCTCGAAAACCTCTCGGCGTCGCGGACTAATGAGCAGGCTGGTTTTATTATTTTGATACACAAAACCACCCAAATCATTATTGGCATCTAATTGAACTCCTTTACGTACCAAAATCCGATACGACGCCATTGGCGTTTGGAAACGGTAACTACGATAAAAATCCGCCACAATATATCGATCCAAAAAAGCCAGAAAACTACGGTAATCTTGCTCGGCGTCACTATATTTTATTTCATATTCAGATAACTTACCGTCGCTCAACATAAAAAAGTGAATAAAAGCATCGTGCAAGGAAGAGTAGCGCGGCTGTTCAATTTCAAGATAAAGAATCTGACGATAAACTTGTAAAAAAGCGTCAAAATTCATTTTTTGCATATCAAATTTAGATATTTTTGCACTACCTCTTGCCATATCGATATTATAAGATATTTATTGATATAATCATAATATGGAATTTGAGCAAGCATACCAGAATTTAAACGAACAACAGCGCGCAGCCGTCGATTATATTGACGGTCCTTTATTAGTAATCGCCGGACCAGGCACTGGTAAAACCCAATTATTATCCGTACGTGTCGCAAATATTCTCAAAAACACCGACGTTGGACCAGAAAACATCCTCTGTCTAACTTTTACCGAAACCGGCGCCAGTAATATGCGCAAACGTCTCGCCGATTTCATCGGTCCTGAAGCCTATAAAGTCCAAATTCAAACCTACCATGCTTTCGGCTCGTATATTCTTCAGGAACATCGACCAGATCTTACCGCCGCCATTGACGAGCTAGAACGTTTCACAATGATTCGTGATATTCAAGAATCACTCGATCCGACCGATATTTTGCGCCCAGAGTTCTATACTAGCTCAATCATTTCCGCCATTTCCGACCTCAAATCCGCCGCCCTTAGCCCAGAGGATATTCGCAAAATCGTCAATCGCAACCAAATCGACTCCGCCAAAATCTATTCCGCCATATCTGAAGATATTCAAGCTACACGCAGCCTACGCTATCCTAAATCTGCCGAAGTTTACGGTCGCATTTTAGACGCAATTAGAACCTTCGTCAATGCGCCAAGCGCACCAGAATATATCGTCGGCAAAGTCGAGCCAATTGCGAACATCTATTATCGCCAACTCGCTAAAGCTCTACTTGCCGAGGAAAACTCCGCCAAACCATCCACCAAATTGCCAGGAAAGTGGCGTGATAAATTCTTTAAGAAAGATAAAAATAATAACTACGTTTTTGGTGATGATATCGCAAACAAAAAACTACTTAGCCTCGCCAACATCATGGAAAAATACAGCGCCACACTCAATGCATCTGGCCTCTTCGATTACGACGATATGATCCTTAATGCTATTGACTTGCTTAAAAATGACGACGAGAAACGCTATAACGCACAAGAACGCTTCCAATACATTTTATTGGACGAGTTCCAGGACACTAATGACGCGCAAGCGCAGTTAGTTTCATTATTAACCGACAATCCGAGCAATGAAGGCAAGCCAAATATTATGGCCGTCGGCGACGACGACCAAGCCATTTACGGCTTTCAGGGCGCCAACACCTCAAACTTTTTCGATTTTGATGCGAAATATCATCCAAAGCAAATTTTCTTGACTAAAAACTACCGTTCATCCGCACCAATTCTCGAATTCTCACATAACATTATCGAGCAAGCACTCGATCGGTTTTGTAAAGCCCCGAACGTCAATATCGATAAACATATTAGCTCTGAAAACCCACCCAAAGAAACCACTATCGAAATTCGCGAATTTAAGGCTTATCAGGCCGAATATTCATATGTCGCCAGACAGATTCGTTCATTATTAGATAATGGCACACCGGGCAATGAAATCGCCATCATCGCACCAAAACATAAATACCTAGTTTCAATTCTGCCATACCTGCACGACTTGGATATTAAAGTTTCATACACGCGCCGCGAAAATATCCTCGAAGACACCCATATTAACGAACTGCTCAATTTTTGTCACACTTTACTCGCTATTGCACAAAATCCAAAATACGCCGACGTCTACTTGTTTCAGCTGTTGTCTATGCCGTGCTGGGAATTAGAACCAGCCACTATTATTAATCTGATACAAACCGCCCGTTATGGCAAAAAGAGCATCTTAGAATATATGTTAAAAAGCGAAGACGAAAAGCTTAATAATATCGCCGCATATATCACCGATCTAGCCGCCAAAACTGAAACATATTCCGCCGAATTTATCATCAACGAAGCTTGCAAAAAGCTCTTTGGCGACGAATTAGAAAACTATGAGTTATTTAGCAATCTCAATACTCTACGCGATATGCTAGCCGTCAAGAAAACTCGCAATCAAGATAGGCTATCGTTGACGTCATTTATCCAAATGCTCGATGCGTACAATAATGCTGAAATGGCCATTCTGAATAAATCACCGTATCACGAATCTGATACCGCCGTACAACTTCAAACCGTCCATTCCGCCAAAGGACTTGAATATAAACATGTTTTTCTCATTGCAACCGACAATAAAAACTGGAGCGAAGCAAAAGGGAATACCGACTTAATTACGCTGCCGCGCAATCTCGAACATATTCGTCACACCGGCGACTCGGCCGATGAAAAAATTCGCGTCTTATTCGTCGCGATGACTCGTGCCAAATCACACCTCTATCTAACCTATAGCCTTTCCGATTTCGCCGGACATACTGCCGACCGGCTCAAATATCTGGACATCCGCGAAAATGAAAATCATTCCCAAATTAGCCTAGTTACCCCTAAAGATTATGCCGAAATCATTGCAAGCGACAACGAAGATTTAGAACCAAGAGACATTGCACCAGACAAATGGCTAGATAATTACATCCCCGATGACGAAACGCGCAAAAATCTTTTGCGCCCACTCGTCGAAAAATATCGCATTTCTCCAACTCATCTCAATACTTTCCTCGACTTACGCTATGGCGATGGTCCAATCAGCTTCTTACGTAGTTATATCATCGGCGAACCTAGCGATATATCTAATAATTTCGCTCTCATCTACGGTAGTCTTATTCATGAAATAATGGACGAAATTAACAAAGAAAACATCAGCAACGAGGAAGCGGTCAAACGTTTCGAGGAGCGCATCGATAGTGTTGATGCGGACGAAAAAACTAAAGACGACTTGCATAAGCGTGGCCAAGCCGAACTTGCAAAATTCCTCGACGAACGCGGCGACTTAATTCGTAATACCCACGCTGAATCTGAGCGCAGCTTCTTTACAGAAACTATCACCCTTGGTGACGCAATCCTTACCGGCAAAATTGACCGTGTCGAAATTGACGACGACCATAAAACCATCACAGTTGCCGACTACAAGACCGGCAACGCCAAACATAAATGGAGCACCTGCGATTCGACTTTCGCCTACAAAACACAGCTCTATTTTTACAAATTCCTCATTGAAAATTCCAAAGACTTCCGCAACTACAAAGTCACAACTGGGCGCATTGACTATATTTCACCAGACGATGAAGGCGATATTGTATCACTCGAATTGAAATTTAACGACAAAGAAAATGCCGACATAAAACATCTGATTCAAGTTGTCTTTAGGCATATTAAAGAACTCGACTTGCCAGACACTAGCGCCGCACTCGCCAGTAGCAATCCAACCAAAGCCTTTTATGATACATTAATAGCGGAGAAGTGAGACTCAAAAAATGGCAAAGAAAAAACGACCAGCTAAATCCCCCAGAATTGATATTGTAGATTTTTGGCGTTTTTTTGCCGCCCTTATGATTATTTTATGCCACGTCAATCTATTTGGCGGTCGCAAATTTCTTCTGTATCTATTTGTCGACTTTTTCTTTATGCTAACTGGCTTCTTCATCTTTAAGCATTTTCAAAAACCACAATTCATCGACCAAGACATCAACCAAAAAGCCCAAAACGCCCTCAAGTATACCTGGAATCGCTTCCTCAAATTACTACCATACACTATCCCGATCGTATTACTGTGTTTTATTGCCATTTTTGGTTCATATTGCCTTCAACATCACACTTTTCAAGATATCTTAAACTACATCCGAAACATCATTTCCGAGGCACTATTACTACCGCGCCATATCATGTCAAATGGCCGCATAATTGGACCAATTTGGTACCTTTCTACCATGATTTTTGTAATGCCGGTTGTCTGTTTTATTGCCCAAACAAAGCGGCTTAATCTACTAGCACTTCTGTCCATTCCGCTCTTTTGGTATTTTCTCAACGAACTTTACACCTTCACGGCAGGAGATGTTGACGCCAGCTTACAACTCTTTCGGGCTTTTACGTCTATGACTTTAGGCGGCCTCGTTTTTTACATCACAACCCTAGCAAACAGCACAAAAAAGCGCAGCTCAAAAGTACGATTAATCGTGACAATTACAGAGATAACATGCTATGCCTACGCTACACTAATTGGCATCCTCAACATTCAGCCAATCGAATTCATGCTTGTACTATTATTCATCGGGCTATGCGCAACCTTATCGGGGCTAAGCTATACCGCCGAAGTCAAAGGACGCTTCTTTACTTTTCTCGGCGCAATCAGTTTGCCGCTATTCATGTGGCATTATGGCATCATTCGCATCGTCGAAACTATCGATAGATTCGATTTAACCACAAAATACATTATCGTCTTCGCGACCTCAATTCTCATATCCGCAATCCATTATCTCGTCATCAAAAAAATTACCGAAACAACCACCAAACGCAAAGCTTAGTCGCTCAAAAATCCCTGAGTTAAACTCTCTAACGCACCAAATCAAACATTTCCAATGGACTTAAATAGCCAAGGCGTTTTCGTGGTCGGTTGTTAAGTGAATTCTCTATAAACATTATATCGGTTTCGTCTAATTTTCTAAAATCCGTTCCTTTAGGTAGGTAATCGCGAATCAGCCCATTAGTATTTTCATTGCATCCTCTTTGATGAGGAGCATATGGATCAGAAAAGAAGATAGTGGAATTAGTTGTAGCTTCAGTTAATTTCCAAGCACTAAATTCTAAACCATTGTCGTAAGTAATAGTTTTAATATCGCCAAAGACCCTTTTGATGTCTTTCGTAGTCTGATTCGAGATACTATTAGCATTGAAATCTAATACTTTCCCCATTGCTAGTAATCCAGTAACACGACAAACATGGGTGAGAATACGATCTTTCTGATTATTACCCACTATCGTATCGCCCTCTAAGTCCCCTAAGCGACTAAGTTCTTCCACTTCATTTGGGCGATCATGAATTGAGTGTTTTGCGCGATTAGTTTGGTTATAGATGACTTGTTTTTCATGACGATAAGGTTTACCTTTTCTCCTTAGTTGTTTAATTAGCCTATCACGTTCGTCTCTGTCTGTTATGCTGTAGATATAGTTATATATTGTAGTATGTGAAATAGTAGGTAAAATACCGTCCAGTTTTAATCTCCCAGCAATTTGTTCTGGAGACCAGCGTTCGCCTAGCTTTTGTAATACGTATTTTCGTGTTTCTATAAATAATGATGAATCTAAAACCTTTGTTTGTGTCCTGTAGCGGCTTTTCGCCTGTGTCTCAGCATAATTCACTTCATATCTAGCTTGAGTTCGCTTGAAGTCGCTTCTGCGCCTCTCGTATCGTATTTTTGCTTGTTTTATTTCTTCCGCTTTAATAGTACCGCGGAAGTGACGAGCGTCTAATTTAGTAAGAGAGGGTCTATTTACTCTAGTTCTTTTGTTTGTATTATTGCTGGGTTTACTATTGCGTGCAATTTCGCGATAAATAGTACAGCGTGGGCGTCCTAATACTGTCGCTATTTCAGTTGGTTTTTCACCATTTGATAGTCTATTCGCTAGGATAATTCGTTCCTCGTGCGAAAACCTGCTATAATTGGGCTGAGGCATAATTTGACTCCTTGCTTAATTTGTTTTGTGATAAATTCATTTTAGCATGAGCCACAAATTATGCCTTTTTTATTTCTCTAATTTGGTGCACTGGAGGGTTGAATGTAGGATCATATTTGCAAAAATTATCATTATATTGTATAATGCAAATGTCGAAAGAAGTAACTTATAAACTGGCTTGTTTTTACTATCTTCATCAGAGGGGAGGTGAAAAGATATGTCTCAATTCCATTGTCCATATTGTGGTCGCTGGTTCGATGAATCCGAGCGCTACACGCACATATGTGCAGGTTCGAATCAGTACACGAAAAAGTGCAGCGAATGTGGTGGTACTGGACGTAGCACTAAGTCTACCTTGATCGGCAGTACCGCGTGTCCAATCTGTCACGGCACGGGAATTATAATCATCCGTGCATAATCCACCAAACAATCTACAAGCCAAAAAGACCGTAAAAGCTACTCGCAACTACACAACCTTTACGCGAGCAGACCGCTACGGTCTTTTTTATGCTATAATACAATTAATCGAATCATGCTTCGGCCCCTGATTCAGATTCATAAAAATCGACGCCAATATTGCGTCACCCCCCCACAACCTATTAAACGCAATCTTATAAAGGATTTTTATGGATCAATCTTCTCACAATTTGCATCAACCAATTGACGTCGACGCTACTTTTTCCCGTCATATTTTAGGCCATTGCCAACCTATCGCTTTTCGCCTACCTAACGGCAGAGAAGTGCAAGTTACCAAAGTTGGCCTCGTTCACCCCAAATATAACGGCTTAAAGACCATCTATGCCTTTGATCTTACCGACGGCGCTACCGATTACCGCATTACACTCGATGCCGACTCGCTCAACTGGTACTTAGAGTTCGAGGGAGATCACTGTGAATAATATTCTCTATATCGATCTCAACTCTTGCTTTGCCACCATCGAACAACAATCCCGCCCCATGCTACGCGGACATCCAGTTGCTATCACCAATCGCATTACGCCTAACGCTTGCATTATTGCAGCTAGCTACGAAGCTAAAGCTCAAGGCGTCAAAGTCGGTATGCGTCGCAAAGAAGCAGAAGCCATTTGTAAAGACATCATCTTCGCCGAGACCGAACCCAGCAAATATATTTTCGTACACGAAAAACTCAAACATATCATGCAGGATTATTCTGTCGATGTAGTGATGAAATCTATCGACGAAGGTGTCATTAATCTCGCCGCCGCACCGCCACATATTAAGATTCGTAATCGCGTCGAAATTGGACACGAAATCAAACAACGCCTCTTCACGGAAATTGGCGATTATATGCGCTGCAATGTCGGCATCGCCAGTAACCGTTTCCTCGCTAAAGTCGCCGCCGGATTACATAAACCCGATGGACTTGACGAAATTACACCAGAAAACCAACGCACCATCTTCGCCACATTAAAGCTCACTGATTTACCTGGCATCAATACTCGTATGGAACGTCGTCTTAATGCGGTTAGTATTTTTACGCCACTCGACTTTCTAGACACCGACGAATTAACACTCGTAAAACTTGTTTGCAAAAGCATTGACGGCACTAAATGGTATAAGCGTCTCCGTGGCATCGAAGTCGACGATTATTCCAGCGATATTAAATCCGTTGGTCGCCAATATGTCATGGAAAGTAAAAATTTAACCAGAGACGAGACTAGAGCTCGCATCCTGCATCTTTCCGAAGATGTCGGCTACCGCCTACGCAGCAAACATCTCTACGCTCGTGGCATTTACGTTTGGGCTTATGGCTACAACGATATTTACTATCACAAATCCGTCCTCCTCAAACGCGCTATTGCTACCGATCAAGATATTTGCCGTCATGCTAGTCGACTTTTCACTCAACTTCCTAGCCCCGTACGCATTATTGGCGTCACTCTCTACAAGCTCCAACGCCACACCGATGCGCAAATGACCCTTTATCAAGATCGCATCGAACGAGCAGAAAATATATGCACCGCCATCGATGAAATTAACTACCGTTTTGGCACACGCAAAATTCATTCCGCCGCCTCGCACGGCACTGAACAAGTTAAAACCAAAATCCCATTCGGTTCTACCCGCTACCTTGACCATTCTCTTACTTAATGTTAAAATAATAGCATACTTTTCACGCAGACCGTGAAAGCTCGTACATTCGGATTATCAATAGTGGTATTCGAAAAGATTGGCACAAAAGGAGGTCCTAAAAATGCTAGCAACTAGAGAAATTCTCATCAAGGGCGCCAATACCGACAACGATGCACTCAATGAGTTAGCGAGGCTCGTCGCAAACGAGCTTCCCGATACCGAACAGATCGACTGCCTGGCATTAGCTCTTGCAATTTCGGTAACTGCCATTCGGGCAACCTTATCCTGCGACGCTTACTCCGAGAATTACCCCAATCTTTACAAGTTCATCAAGAACGGAGGTAATATGCAAAAACTCTCAGCTAAGATGCATGAAGTCATCTCCACCGGAGGAGCCAGTGAACCGTATATCAAGAGTTACCGATCCACCTGCAACATATTCTTTTGACCACAGCCATAATAATCCAAAATCATTTTCTAGGCCGCCACGCTCAGCGTGACGGCCTTTTCTTTTTTATTAACAGATATAGGCTATAATATAGCTATGGATGAACGCGAAAATCTGACCATAATCGACGGCAAAAGTGTTTTTTATCGAGGCTACTATGCTATGGGGCATCTTTCGCTCCCAGACGGTACCCCCACCGGTGGCGTCTACGGCTTTGCTTCGATGCTAATTGAAATTATCGAAAAACTTGAACCAGAATATATCGCCGTAGCCTGGGATAAATCCAAAACTAACATTCGCAGTCGTCGGGCTATTTATGCCGATTATAAAGCTAATCGTAAACCCGCACCGCCAGATTTTTACGCCCAAATCCCTTATTTAATGGAACTTCTAGAAGCCTTCCATATCCCACTTTATGAATTTGACGACTATGAGGCTGATGATATTATTGGTACGCTCGCTAAGAAAGCACAGGTCGCCAATAAACGCGTCGAGATCATCTCTGGTGACCTCGATATGCTCCAGATTGTCGACGACCATATCAAAATGTATCAGCTCAAACGCGGCTTTTCCGATGTAGTAGAATTTAACATCCCAGACGTCGAGGCTAAATACGGTCTCAAAAAAGACCAATTCCTCGATCTCAAAGCCATTAAAGGCGACTCGTCCGATAACATTCCAGGCGTACCGGGCGTTGGCGAAAAAGGCGCCATTAAATTACTGCAAGAATACGGCACGCTTGAGAATCTCTATGATCATATTGACGAGATTCAAGGCGCTATCGGCAATAAGCTCCGTGAAGGCAAAGAATTAGCCTTCATTAGCAAGCGTCTAGCGCAAATCCAATTCGATGCACCACTTGAATTTGATGCGACCGCTACAAAATTAGCCGATTTTAACCCCGAAAAAGTCATCGCCGAGCTCAAAAAGCTCCAATTTAACTCTCTTATTCGTAAATTTATCAAGATTTTCCCTGAAACCAAGCTCGAAAACGTTGCAAAAATCACAACAGAGGCGCCAAAACCGACCAACCAGCCTGTTGTAAAAAAGACAACACCAAAACCAGGCCAAATACCGACCAATATTTTACCACCGCCGGCCGATATTGCAGTAGAAGTTCCAGAAAACCTCTACATTTCCCATAACGTCAAAGCCGATATGCACGATAATCCCAACCTGGCAACGGAAATCCTCAAAGGACGCCCATTTTGGGACCTCGGACAAGTCAATTTCCTCTTAGATCCACTCGCGCGCAAAACTAATCAAATGTCCCTCGTCGACCTCGGCGACCCTAAAGAAGACTACGTCAAACAGCGCAAACAGCTCGCCGCCATGCCGTCACTCGAAAAAATCGCCACCGAATTCGATATGCCGCTCATTCCAGTACTGTATCAAATGGAAAAAGCGGGCGTCGCCATTGCGCCAGAGCGCTTCGATGCACTAAGAAAAGAGTTTTCGACCGAATTATCCGAGCTTGAGCAAATAATTTATACAATATCTGGCAAAAATTTCAATATCAATTCGCCAATTCAACTCTCGCAAGTACTATTTGAAGACCTCGGCTTACCAACACAGGGCATTAAAAAGACGCAGCGCGCCTATTCGACTGGCGCCAAAGAGCTTGATAAACTCCGCGACCAGCACGAAATCATCCCACTAATTGAGCGCTACCGCGAAGTAGGGAAGTTGCTTAGCACTTATGTCAATCCGCTCCCAACCCTTGCCGACGAAAGACATCGCATTCATACTACTTATACCCAAGACGTAACCGCCACCGGCCGCCTTTCAAGTATTAATCCGAACCTACAAAACATACCAGTACGTAGCGACGACGGTAAGCGCATCCGCAATTGTTTCGTAGCTGAAACAGGGAAAATCTTTGTTTCTGCCGATTATGCCCAATTTGAGCTCCGCCTAGCCGCTGCGCTATCTGGCGACCAAAAACTCATCACCGATTTTAACGCCGGTCTCGACATCCACACTAAAACCGCTGCCGATGCCTTCCATATTCCAATGACAGAAGTTACCAAAAATCAGCGCCGCGCCGCCAAAGTGATTAATTTCGGCGTACTCTATGGCATGAGCCCAAAAGGCCTATCCGATGCTGCTGGTATGACTTTTTACGAAGCCAAACAATTCATCGACCGCTATTTCGAGCTCCGCGCGCCGATGCGCAAATATCTCGACGATACCCTCGAATTTGGCCGCACTCACGGCTACGTCGAAACGATGTTTGGTCGCCGCCGCCCAACTCCAGATCTTGGCGCGCCAAATCGTCTCGTTCGCGCCGCCGCCGAACGCGCTGCTGGTAATATGCCTATCCAAGGCACCGAAGCTGATTTGATGAAGAAAGCCATGCTGGCCGTCGCTAAGGAACTACCAAACGACGCCAAACTCATCCTGCAGGTTCACGATTCTATGATTATTGAATGCACCGAAGCTCAAGCTGAAGATGTTAAAACAATCCTGAAAGAAACCATGGAGAGCGTTGCGCCAGAATTACCAGTCAAACTTGCAGTCGATGTTACGATTGGGCATGACTGGGGCGAATTATAGTTCGCAAAGCACTAGAACAAGCATAAACATCTTGACAAATATGTAAAAATTTGATATAATATACAGATTATAAAGAGAGGAGATTTGTTTTGCGCATTGGGATTATTTCTGACCTACATAGCAATATCGACGCTCTATGCGCCGTATTTCAAGAATTTACCGATCAAGGCATTGACAAAGTCATCTGCTTAGGTGATATTATTGGCCTTGGTGCTCATCCAGAAGAATGTATTCAGTTTCTGAAAGAACACCAAAGTCAAATACTCGGCAACGTACGCGGCAATCATGAGGATTACCTTATTAACGAGTTGCCAGTTTATAACCATAACGACAAAACACTCGACAAACTACCCACCGAAATAATTGACCTCTTCAAATGGAATCATGGTCAAGTTAGCACAGATTCTATTGAATACATCAAAAAACTCCCACGCGAACAATGGCTCGAAATAGAAGGGAAGAAGATTTTCGTTAGCCATTATCCAATCGATCAACTCGGTAAATATCGCAAATTTTACTATCGCCCTAATAGTACTCAATGTAAACAACTCTTCAGCGGCATTAATGCCGATGTCTATCTATTTGGACACACTCATATCCGTTGCATCGTCAAGACGCGCGACCATAAGCTTTATATTAATCCCGGTAGTCTCGGTTGCCCAATCGGCATCGAAGCTGCCAGTACTGGCATTCTTACTATCACAAAAGACAAAATGAACTACGAACAAATTGACGTCCCATACGACGTCGACAATGCCATTGACGATATGCTACAGCATAACAAAGAACTGCCAGCCATCGACTATACGGTTAATCGTTTCTATCGTATGCTAAACGATTAGATTCGTAACAGATTTACCTATGCTACAATAAAGACATGAACAACATTTTGATTGTTGGCAACGTTACAAAGGATGTCTATCTGCGCCTCGATAACCGCCAAAACAACTTCGAAACCGATCGGAACGATATTAAATGGCTAGATTTTGCTTTTGACGGTTCCACCCATAAATACTACAATCGCGTCTCCATCTTTGGCGGCGCCAGCATTAGTCTGGAGGTGTTGACGCGCTTCGGTCTTCCAGCCGAAATATCCGGCACTTCTGCCACTTTTCTAGATGGTCAATTTATCGCCAAAGATGCCGACACTGTTTATCGCTATATTCTTTGCCAAGACCGCAACGTCAGCTATCTTAGCCCAAGCAATCACGCTCCGACTACTTGGGAAGCACCAAAAGAAGATATTGACTGGATTTATCTTGATCGTAGTGCTAATATTTCACCTAGGCTCGCCGAAGATATTATCGAGTACCTTAAATCGAACCATCAAAGTAAACTCGCACTCTTTGTTGGCAAATATAGCAACGCCAATGCTAACCATATGCGCGACCTTCTCAATCGCGCTGACCTCGTAATTGCCGACCTTAAACTAAGCCAGAATATCGAAAAGCTCGTCACTATCGCACCGCACTATATCGAATACATGGGTAAACGCGTCCGTTGGCAACTCGAGGATCGTCAAGACCTCATGACACATCTTAGCTCGCATCTCACCATCGCCGCCTCTGTATTTGGCGCACTAGTACTAGGCAAAAATCCAGATGAGGCTCTATTATTAGCTCGCGCCAATGTTGAACACTCAATTCTGAGCGCCAGCTCAAACCTATCAACACTTGAAGAGGAAATATCAGACGATTATTATCGTATAGAAAAACATAATCCAAAGGAAGATAAAATGCTAGAAATTGAATCCAATGCTAAACGTTTAGTCGCCGAAGGACGTGGCATCCTTGCCGCCGATGAATCTGGCGGTTCTATTCATAAAAAATTCGAAAGTATGAATATCCCAGATGACGAAACACACCGTCGCGATTATCGTAATCTATTTTTTACAACACCAGACCTCGAAAAATACGTAAACGGCGTTATCCTATTCGACGAAACCGCCCGTCAACAATCTGACGATGGTCAAGATTTCGTTAGCTACCTCGCCAATAAAGGTATTATCCCAGGCATTAAAGTCGATCAGGGTCTTGAACTAATTGAAGGCTCAGACGAAAAATACACCAAAGGTCTCGAAGGATTATTAAATAGACTCGCGGAATACTACGACATGGGCGCCCGCTTTGCTAAATGGCGCGCTGCTTTTGAAGTTACCGACCATAGCCCAAGCCCAATGGCGATTCGTAAAAATGCCAAAATTCTCGCTCAATACGCCCTCGATTGTCAAAATACTGGCATCGTGCCAATCGTTGAGCCAGAACTCGTCTATGATGGCGACTATTCAATTGAAAAAAGCGCTGAATACACAGGTCAAATCCTCGACGCATTATTTGAAGAATTAAAAAATAAAGGCGTTAGCCTACCGAGCTGTATTCTCAAAGTAAACATGGTCCTTGCCGGCAAGCGCTACGATACTCCATCTACTCCCGAAGAAGTCGGCAAAGCTACCGCCGACGTACTACGCGCCCATGTTCCAAGCGAACTAGCCAGTGTCGTATTCCTAAGTGGCGGCCAAACCGTCACGCAAGCCACCGAAAATCTCCAAGCCGTCATTAACAATGGACCTTTCCCGTGGCCAGTCACCTTCTCATTTGCCCGCGCACTACAAGACCCAGCCCTTCATGCCTGGAAGGGAGACAATAATAACGCCGACGCCGCACGTACCAGCTTCCACGAACGTCTTGTCGCTAACTGCGAAGCACTCAAAAAGAAATAGAACCCAATCGACTACCAAATAATCTCTTACAAAAAAATCCCCCATAAAGGGGATTTTTTGTTAAAGGATTACTCTCCTTCTTTCTTAGCCTCTTCGGCCGAAGCAGCTTCTGCCTCAGCGGCACGCGCTTCTTCGGCGGCTTTGTCCGCTTCAGCCTCAGCCTCACGCTCGGCAGCCTCTTGGGCAGGATCATAAACGTTAGCAACAGCAGACTCAGGATCGAGCTCTTTATCGGCAAGCTCTACGCCCTTTGGAAGCTTAAGATCAGCAACGATAATACCATCCTCAACTGTAGCAAGATGAGAAGCGTCGACAGTAATAGCCTCTGGGAGATCAGCCGGCTTCGCCTTAACATCAATCTCTTCCATAACTTGAAGAATGGCAAGGTGGGCTTTACTTGCATCAGATTGCTCAAAGTTAACAATCTCAATTGGCGTGGTAGCTTCTACGATCTGATTGGCAGAAATTGCCTGAAATTCAACGTTCAAAATAGTACCCTTTACTGGATCAAGATGAACAACCTTGACCAAACCCATTTGCTTCTTGCCATCAATGTCGAGATCGATAGGGGAGTGATAGCCGGCATTTAAAAGTACTTTTTCGGTATCATTATAAGAGGATTGCGTCAGAATTGGCTCTCCCTCGCCGCCAAAAACTACAGACGGAATCAAACCTTGTTCGCGTAAACTCTTTACTTTTTTACCAGTCAACTCGCGCTTTGCGAGAGACAACTTATCTTCGCTCATAAAATATTACTTCCTATTTTTATCCTTGTGCATATTTTACCCTAAATAACAGGGAATGACAAGCGTAAGCGCTAACTGTACCTATGCGGCTTCAGATACTATGCCGGCCGCTACCAAGTCGGCAACATAATTAGGCGGCACGGCTTTCAATCCAACCGCTAAAACATTAGTCCCGATTCGTTTACATTTCTGCTTCAGCATCTCTTCATTAATACCGAATCTCTCCGCAAGAGACGGATTCTTAATCCTTACCGTATACTTTTCAGTCTTTGTGCTATCGCTATTTTGATTCTCCGAAGAAACACCAATCATCGGATATTTCCCGTCTAGTGTATATATTGAGCCTCTCCCATCTGCTTCATCAAACGGCACAATAATGTCATCACGATCAGTTTTAGTCGTATAATCTTGCCAGTCGTCTAGTACGCCAGTATTACCGCCTCCTTCAACTACCTCAAAAGAAGCTCCAGCATTTCCTGGTATATCAGAAGCTTTCGGCACATGATATTGACCTGGATTAACCGTGTAATCTTTCCAGCCAAAATTCTCTGTAGAATCGGAACCGTTTCCGTTTGAAGTAGGGCTTTGCTGCTCCATATTCTATATTATAACATTACATTAATGCTAAGCGCTAAAGTCGCAAATATAAGTCTCCGCCGCCCTCAATCGAATTGGCATTTCAAACTATTTAAGCTAAAATAGCATTAAAGTACTCAAAAAAGAAAGACAAGATGGATAGTACACAAAATACGCAAAATATACCTACACCTACGTCGACACCGACACCGACACCGATTCCAACTCCAATACCAACTCCAACTCCAACTCCAGCACCGACCCCGACGCCAATGTCGACGCCGACGCTGACACCTCCGCCAGCACCTACTCCAACGCCGACACCTACGCCAATGCTAACATCTACATCCGCCCCAATACTAACACCGATGTCGGCAGACATTCCGAAGCCAAAAACGCACAAAAAACTCATAATAGCAATAGCGCTACTAGTGGCAATTATTGCTGGCGTAGCAATAATCATACTGGTCAGCAATAATCTATTTTCAAGACAACAAGGCAACGCAGGCGGAACCGGCAATGAAATTAATGATGAAAATAAAATCAATGCGCTAACCATAAAAGCTAATCGCATTCTCTCACTTGGCGCCAATAAGGAAAGCGCAACCAAGACTCTCGTCCATCAGATGGCTATGAATAATCAAAAAATGCCTCTAACGACTTTTGAAAACCTCGGCTCGAATGATAGCGATAAAGCTGTCATTATTCTCTCCGCATACGATATCGACGGCGAAGGCATCACTCCCGAAGAGGTAGCATATTTTAACGAAGTAACCAACCTCAATACTTCAACCAGTTATATCTATAAATTCATCGGCGCAACCAAAAATGAAGTCGAAAAAGATCTTAAAGATTTATTCGGAAGCAATAGCTACTTATCGCCAATAGTAACCGGCGATGGATATTCTATTGTCTGGAACGAGAAAAACGATGCCTATTACGGAAATATATCAGCACCCAGCCGCACGACCGGCACACTGACATCTCATTATTATCAATACAAATATGAAGAAACAAACTACAAAGCATACGTCTATATCGCTGGTGGAGTAGTTAAAACAGATACCAGCAAAGGAACGAATAGTACCACCAATAATCTATATTACTCATTAGACGGTAACGGCAACAGTAATCAACTAGATTCTAAAAACGCAAAAGACAATAACCTTATCAACGACAGCAATTATAAAGACTTTTCGCATTATCGCCTCGTCTTTCAGATCGAAGACAACGGAAATTACTCCTATAAAACTATCGAAAAAATTTCAGACTAGCTTCTTCCCTGTGCTAATATTTAAACATGAATGATGCTAATGCTTCCACGAAAATAACATCCGAAAATAAAAATTTCAATATTGCAGCAATTATCATTATTGCAATTACAATCGTAGCCTCACTTGGCGCTATCTTGCTTACATTCATTCCACGCGATAATCGACCATATCCAACCACCGGCTACGATAAGCCAGAAGAAGACGAAACTGCAAATTTAACCGAAAAACCGCAATCAGAAAAACTTGACGGTACTACAGCCGAAAATGAAATATATCAAAAAGCCGCTTTTATCCTCACGGGCGGTCAAACCGACACTAGCAACATCGGCAAATCTTTCGATATTAAGATAAAATACACATCAACCACCACGCCAGGCGAAAACCTCTTCGGCGATATGGATAATTCTCAAAAACTATCAATCATTATTCCTACATTAATAGATAATTCATCTTCTATTAGCATCGACGCACTCAATCAATTAAATCCAAACACTTGTTCATATATCTTCAAGCGAAATGACTGCAGTAAAGTTGATCTAAAATCATTCGCTAGTAATGTCGGCATCATCAATAAAGACTATCAAATCATTATGGATACATATGCAAAATATTTTGGCGAAACTAACAATTATACAGTAAAAAGCGACTATTGCCCGCGCGTAATTCTCGACCAAAATACGCATAAATATATTTATGACAATTCATGTTTTAATAGTCGCAACGCCACGGATACCTACTATTACTACCTCTACGATCAGGAGCATACCGGAGACTACGCTTATGTTTATATTGCCGGCACCGTGTATGCCAAAACAGGTGACGCTTCAATCTCGCAAATGGAACTATTCGACAGCATCGATAAAGATGGCAAATCAAAAGATTTAAAGAATCCAGAATTCTTCACTATCAATAAAGACAACTATAAGAACTACGCGCATTATGTTATGTCTTTCAAGAACGAAAACGGAAATTACATCTTTTATTCCTTTAGGGAATACGATTCTCGCGTTTACTAATTAAAGTATTTCTTTAAGAAACTTTCCAGTGTCAGATTTCGCATTACGCGCAATGTCTTCTGGCGTACCAGTAGCTACAACTTTACCGCCACCTTGACCGCCTTCTGGACCCATATCAATAATCCAGTCCGCGCTTTTAATAACGTCTAAATTATGCTCAATCACAATCATTGAATTTCCACCCGATACCAGACGCTGTAAAATTGACAATAAACGTTTTACGTCATCCGAATGCAAGCCAGTAGTTGGTTCGTCTAAAATATATAAAGTCTTACCCGTCGAACGACGACTTAACTCGGTCGCAAGTTTAATACGCTGCGCCTCGCCGCCCGAAAAAGTAGTTGCCGGCTGACCAAGACGGATATAGCCCAAGCCAACTTCCTGCAGAGTTTTTAATTTTCCAGCAATTAGCGGTAAATTCTTAAAGAATTCTACCGCCTCATCTACGGTCATTTCGAGTACATCCGCAATCGTCTTGCCCTTAAATTTCACTCCCAGAGCCTCACGGTTATAACGCTTACCATGACAGACATCACAAGTCACAAACACGTCCGGCAAGAAATGCATTTCAATTTTAATCACACCGTCACCTTGGCAATTTTCGCAACGACCTCCTTTCACATTGAAAGAGAAACGCCCCGGCTTATAGCCCCGCACCTGCGCTTCCGGTTGCTCCGCAAATAATTCACGAATATAGTTAAAAATACCCGTATAAGTTGCCGCATTTGAACGCGGCGTACGGCCAATTGGCGACTGGTCAATCACGATAACTTTATTTAAATGTTCAATTCCGTCAATCCGTTCATGCGCGCCTGGCACAGTTTGTGCGCGATTCAAACGCGCCAACAATTCGTTCGCTAAAATCTCATTTACGAGCGTCGATTTTCCCGAACCGGACACACCAGAAACTACCGTCAAGACACCCAACGGAAACTTTACGTCAATGTTTTTCAAGTTGTTCTCGTGCGCACCAATCACTTCCAAATATTTATTCGTGACTTTGCGACGCTTTTTCGGTGTATCAATCTTAACTTTACCGCATAAATATTTACCAGTAATTGAATTCGGATCTTTTGCGACTTCATCTGGCGTACCAGCAGAAACTACTCTACCGCCGTTTACACCCGCACCCGGACCGATATCGATTAAATAGTCAGCTTGCTTAATCGTGTCCGTATCGTGCTCAACTACGATTACCGTATTCTTCAGGTCACGCAAATGTTTCAAAGTGTCAATTAAGCGGTTATTGTCTCGCTGGTGAAGACCAATTGACGGCTCATCGAGTACATATAAGACCCCTTGCAAACCAGAACCAATCTGCGTCGCCAAACGAATGCGCTGCGCCTCGCCGCCCGAGAGCGTCGCCGCCGAACGACCAAGTTCAAGGTAATTCAAGCCAACGTCTTTCATGAAGCCCACACGCGCCTTAATTTCTTTCAAAATCGGTCGCGCAATCATTTCTTCATTTTCGGTTAAACCCAAATCAGAGTTTAGTGCGTCTAAAGTTTGCTCCACATCCATTGCACACATATCCATAATATTCAAGTCATGAATCGTAATCGCCAATACCACTGGCTTCAAACGCGCACCATGGCAAGTTTGACAAACACGTTCACGCATAAAACGCTCAATGTCTTTGCGCACAAAGTCAGACTCAGTTTCTTTATATCGTTTTTCTAAATTCGGAATTACACCTTCATAAACAGCATCATATTCATAACCATTACTTAGTCGTACATGATAACGATCTTCGCCAGTACCATAAAGAATCTTTTGAATTGCTTCTTCCGAAAGTTCACGAATCGGCGTTCGCACCGAAAAACCATGTTTTTCACCCACGGCAGACAAACGTTTTAGCCACCAAGAATCCTGATTGATGCGATTATACGGACGAATACCACCTTCCGCAATGGTTAAATTTGGGTTCAAAACTAGCGAAGGATCAATCTCCATCCGCGTTCCGAGACCAGTGCAAGTTGGACAAGCACCCTGCGGAGCGTTAAATGAGAATAGACGTGGCTCTAACTCTGGAATAAGCTCATCTGGATGATTCGGGCAAGCGTAACGTTGCGAATAGGTCACAATTTCCGCATTAGTAGTGTTGATATTATTCTGCCCAATCGCTGTCGAATTATCTTTTATACAAAGAATCTGCATGATGCCATCGCCCAAATCGAGCGCTTGTTCAACCGATTGCGAAACACGACTTTCTAACCCTGGCGCCATTACAAAACGATCCACGATAATCTCGATATCATGACGCAAGTTCTTGTCTAATTCTGGCCACTCATCAAGGGCATAAATGATGCCATCCACCCGCGCCCGCGCAAAACCTTTAGCTAAATACTGTTCGCCAATATGTGAAAAAGAGCCTTTTTTCTGCGACACAATTGGCGCTAAAACCATCAATTTTGACGCCGTCGGCCAAGCCATAACTTGATCAATAATGTCTTGCACCGTACGGCGCGCCACTTCCGAATGACAAACCGGGCAGTGCGGCACACCAATCCGTGCAAATAAAAGACGCAAATAATCATAAATCTCCGTCACGGTCGCCACAGTTGAACGCGGGTTGCGCGAAGTAGATTTTTGATCAATCGAAATTGCCGGCGAAAGACCGGTAATCATATCAACATCCGGCTTATCCATTACACCCAAAAACATCCGCGCATAAGACGAGAGTGATTCTACATAACGACGTTGGCCTTCAGCATAAATCGTATCAAAGGCCAGGGAAGACTTACCAGAACCAGAAAGACCAGTAATTACAACTAACTTGTCACGCGGAATATCAATATCAATATTTTTAAGATTATTAGCCCGCGCGCCACGTATTTTAATCATATTTTGTGCATCAAAAGAATCACTCGCCATTTTCTAATTATACCAAAAAACACCTAAAAAGTCAATGTGCCACCTAAGTTAACCCCTCAAGTGCAACCCTCGACAACGAAAAAAGAGACATTTCCGCTTCTTCATTTGATATAATAATTAACATAAACTGAATGGAGTCATAGATATGCCTCAATATGAAACCTCCAAGTCATCTCC
>CAMJKD010000001.1 GCA_946406315.1 uncultured Candidatus Saccharibacteria bacterium | reverse complement strand
TATGTTCTACAACGCCACCAGCCTTACAAATATAGATGGCGCAGCCGGTTGGGACACTTCGAGTGTTACTACTATGAGCACTATGTTCTACAACGCCTCCAATCTCACAAATATAGATGGCGCAGCCGGTTGGGACACTTCAAGTGTTACTACTATGAGCTCTATGTTCGGTGGCACTAAAATTAGCAATATAGATGCGCTTTCCGACTGGGATACTTCAAGTGTTACTAATATGGGCTCTATGTTCTATGGCGTCTCCAGCCTTACAAATATAGATGGCGCAGCCGGTTGGGATACTTCGAGCGTTACCAATATGAGTGGTATGTTCAGCGGCGCCTCCAGCCTCGCGAACATTGATGGTGCATCTAATTGGAATACTTCTAAAGTAACTGATATGAATGGTATGTTCTTCGGCGCCTCCAGTCTCGCGAATATAGACGCGCTTAGTAATTGGGATACTTCGAGCGTTACCTATATGGGCTATATGTTCTACGGCGCCTCTAGCCTTGCGAACATTGATGGCGCATCTGATTGGGATACTTCAAAAGTCACTAATATGAACTATATGTTCGATAGCGCAAAAGCACTAATCGATATAGATGGCGCATCTCACTGGGATACTTCGAATGTTACTACTATGCAGTCTATGTTCTACGGCACCTCTAGCCTCACGAACATTGATGGCGCTTCTGGTTGGGATACTTCGAACGTTACTACTATGCAGCGAATGTTCCGTGGCGCCTCCAGCCTTAGCAATATTGATGGCGCTTCTGGTTGGGATACTTCGAGCGCGACTACTATGCAGCAAATGTTCCACAGCGCCTCTAGCCTCACAAATATAGACGCGCTTAGCGACTGGGATACTTCGAGTGTTACTAATATGAATGCTATGTTCTATAATGCAAAAGCACTAACTAATATAGATGGCGCATCTGATTGGGATACTTCAAGCGTTACTGATATGAGCTCTATGTTCCAAGGTGCCTCCAGCCTTGCTAATATAGATGGTGCTTCTAATTGGGATACCTCGAGCGTGACGACTATGTATTATATGTTCAATAGCTGCAGCAGTATCACCTCATTAAATCCAATCTTTAATTGGGATACGTCAAGCCTTACGAATAAAAACGGTATGTTTAACGGTGTTCCATCATCTGTAACGCGCCCGGCGTGGTATTAGACAAAACCACCGGCTAAGCCAGTGGTTTCATACTACAGCTAAGGGTCAATTCTTCGATTAACTCTTTTACTTCATTCTTTTAAGCTTTCTATTTAGCTTAGTTCGCCCTCCATTGAGAATGTATCCACCAACCTATTCTCTCGAACATTATCAATCCTCTTGTTTAAGTTTTACTGATTTAAGATAACTCGAACCAAAAGACTAAGAAAGTATGAGTTCAATATTTATTATATTTCTAATCATTGATCTAACAATCCAGTTTGAATAGCATGACTCTCGTTTTAATCTGACGTCTGAGTTTCTCCTTTATCTATTCGAGGCATCTATGTTGCCTGCTTGCCGTTTTATTAGAAAAATTACTATTTCTTAGCTCGTGCGCCGAGTCGTATTTTTTACCAGTCGATGGTTCTGTTCAATTCACCACCAACATCAGTGAATAGATTAATAACATCATCACTCTTGATACTTTGTTTGAGAAACTCATTGATACGTTAGTTCATTTCTGGAAGAGAAATCTAAATTTTTGGAACGGACGTTTTAAGCCCACTCTTCTCCGTTATTGGCAACAAAAAAGAGCCCGAAGACGGCTCTAGCTCTGGTATGGCGAACGTTGCAGAGAACTTGTTGATGCAGCAAACGAGATGACGTGCCGCCTCTATAACGTGATTGATTGGATGTTTGAGCATCCGGAATACAACCCTAAGCAAAGGTCGTACCGAAGAAGGGCAATTTAGTAGCCAACTTCAACAGGAGTGAGCCCACTTGTTTGCAAGTGGGTCTTTTCAATGAAAAGTCTTTCGCGTACAAAGGTATTATGGCGCAAAATTGGCGCAAAAAGTGGCGCAAATGTGGTATAATGTAAGTATGAGTTACGTGCCCCAATATACTATCAATGAAAAAATTAAAAGCAACCTCCAGAATATTGAAAAACTGAAGAATAATATCCGCGGTAACCACATTTTGCCGGAAGTAGAGGCTTCTATTCGTCTACGCGCTAGCGTAGAATCTATCCATAGTTCTACATCCATCGAAGGTAATCCTTTAAACGCTAACGAGGTACGCGCCGTAATCACTTCAGACAAGATTCCGAGTAAAGAAGAATATGCCGAAATTGAGGTTCAAAACTATAAAAATGCATTAGATTACATTGATAAACGACGCCATGGCAACTCCGAAATCACATTAGAGGATATTTTGGAACTCCATCGTACCATAACCGACCGCCTCCTAGATAAGACGCGCAATGGCAAAATTCGCAAAAAACCAGTTTATATCGAAAATCAAGATCATGAGATTCTTTATACTGCGATTGATGCAGATAAGGTCGAGGGCGCGCTTGACGAACTCCTAAGCTGGATTAATGCAAGCCAATTCTCCATTCATCCAGTTATCATTGCCGCTACAGTTCATTTCCGCATTGCCGCAATTCATCCGTTTTCTGACGGAAATGGTCGCACGGCGCGCGCATTAACTTCTCTATTCCTAGCGCTGAATCAATACGACTGCAACGGTGCTTTGGTCTTAGATTCCTATTACGCTTCAGACCGCAAGGCGTATTACGCCATTTTGCAACTTTTATGCGGCAAAAACTACGCCTTTTCAATAAAATCCGACCTAACGCCGTGGCTAGAATACTTTACTGATGGTTTTTTGACATCACTTCACGTATTAGACGCCGAAATACGCATGATAAATCTCGCCATAACAGACAAGAATGCAGCATCACTTAGCCGTGAAGATCAAGATATTATAAGCTATGTTTCCAAATTTGGCTCAATTAGTATTTCTGATGCCGAAAGTATTTTACCAGAAGTTAGCCGGCGCAGTATTCAGAGGCGGCTGAGGAAATTAGTCGATGAAGGTTATCTAGAGCTAGTTGGCGAAACACGCGAAGCGAAGTATGTATTAAAAGAGGCTAAGAGTTAGTATGGATTGGGCTAGTATTTTGAAATTCACAAAAGACAACATAGCTATTCTTACTTGACTAGTGACAATACTTGGCTTATATCTGAATAATCGTAATCTTAAACAGACATTCCGAAACGATTTTAGTAAAATACTAAGGCTATCGATATCTGCTGTTGCGCCTAGCAAGATGTCTATAAAGGTAAACCTGCCGCTAGAACTCTCGCAATACTAAGCTTGTTAATTTGCCAACTAAGATTTGATCTGTCCGGCAAGATACTATCTTATGAGCTAACTGCCGAAAATTTCTTGCCCCCTAAATTCCCTGGATTTACAGATGAGAGCGGCTGATATGCTTCAAATGGACATTTTGGCCCGAAAATTATTCTTGAATCTCGAAATTGACCAACAAAAATGGTCCTTTACAGATATAAAGAACCGTTTCAAACTCTAATTTCAGGCGTAAGAACAGACCAAATTACCCGTGGTGAATCTTGTCCAATCGAATTGGAACGACCTCGTATCAGATATGTACCGCATCAAGGGCGTTATCACTGTTTTATATCCTACAAACTATATCCCTGACCTCACTAGAACCAATACATACAACCTGAAGCATTAGCAACCCAACAATGGTATGATGAGGTCAATATAACCGAGGAGAGTGTATGGGGAAAACGAGAAAAAGCTAACAGGCTACCCAGAAGAAATTCAACGCAACAAACAAAAAATACCGCCACTATTCGCCATGGCAAGATTGATGATCCATACGAAATCGCAGGAGATTATATCCGAAATAGAGCACCGAGAGGGGCAGCGACTACGGAATCCATTCAACGGACGACGGAGGCTTACGCGAGCACTAGATACCATCGTGCAATCTTATCGGACAGCAAAAATAACACTCAAAGACGGACACGCATAAAAACCACCTATTTCGCATAAGTGGTTTCTGTTACCTTTGCGAAGCGGGTGATTAAAACGAGAGCTACTCGCTAACCTCCTAATCAATTACGGCTACGCCTCGCAAAAGTAGTAGTATTTAAGCTTAAATCTGAAAAATGTTCAAGAAAATTAAAAGAATATTATAAATATATATAACACTATAAGTAAATAGGTAATACGCCAAAATTGCCATGTTTTTACACGTCAAACAACAGATAAGTCGCTCGCACTTATCAGGGGTTAAAAATGAACGCTTGACAAAATAGCCATATACGGTACTAACAGGGGTAAAAATTAGCATTACCTCTATAAATCATAGTTGCGCAGACTATTATAATATGCTACGATAAAAGTGTCTCTGAGAGACTATCGGAGGCGCAATGAGGTAGGGAGGTTTTATGGCATACTTTATCGCGTTTTTGGCTCAGAGATGTGTCGAATATCGAAAAAATATAAGGCACCTACGAGTGAGAATTGCGAGAGAGTGTAAACATAATTTGCTTTTCTGACAGTAGGTGCCTTTTCGTGTATATAAATAATTGAGAAAGGAGGTAGCAATGTCGCCACCAAACAACAAAAAAGCGCATTAATCCCTGGTAAGAAGAAATGCGCTAATGCAACAAAGCTCGCTTTTTGCGGCCAGTTATACGCTTATGATACAACATAAGCGTTATAACTGGCAAGCATAAGCGACCCCTATTATTAACCATAAGAAAAATAATAAAGGAGGTAGCTTATGGCTACTAATTACAAGGAGAAGTCTTTCAAATACTTAGAGTATCTGCAGGGCGCAGAGCTCGCCGGTTCGGAAGGTTACCCAATTCTAAAACCAACCCACTCAATTCCAGAAAACGTCATCTCATTCAACGAATGGCGATCATGTAAGCACGAAGAAAGATATTGGGTCGATCACTTTATCGACGACAGCAATTTTAATTGCGTTTACAATAACCTCTTTCGATACGCTGCGAAGTATCAAAAAGCAAAAGGCGTAATCGGTACGGATTTCTCCGCATACCGCAATATGCCCGCATGGCAGCGCAAGGAAAGCGTGGGGAAGAATCGAACCATAGATTACATTCTCCAATCATCCTACGGAGTAGATGTAATTCCAGTCGTATCATTTGCCTACTTATATGATCTCGATTGGAGCCTAGCCGGTATCCCATTCGATTCATCGATTGCAGTATCAACAAACGGCTCAGTTAATAATTTTATCAGCCACAACGTTTTTATCGAAGGCGTCATAGAAGTCAACGAACGAATCAAGCCGCGCCACATCATAATCGCTGGCGGACCAATACCAGAGCTTGACGAGGTTCTCGACAATGTAGTCTATTACCCTAATTTCTCTCAAAGGCTTCACGCAAGGAGAAAAAACAATGGGTAGTACTGGAGCATTCTTAGAAAGCGGCGGCTTCAAAACGCAAGGCTGGGAAGAAAACGGCAAGATGTACGGCATCAAGATTCTCAAAAAGAAAACTAAAGGCAAGGAACGCCAATCTCTCCCTCCATTCTCTAACACACCTGGTACGGCATATATTATGCTTAACCCGGATGGAAGCTTTAAGCAATTTCGCCAATATGGAGAAGATCGCAAGCCGTTATTTGACATAGACTACGGCAAGCACAACGGCAAAGTGAGCCTCCATATTCATTACAAACGAGGCAAGGATCACGAACCGGACATTATCGCTTCCAAAGAGGACGGCATCGTTGACAAAAAGCTTTATAATAAATATAAGAAGTTCCTAAAAGGAGTAGACCTATGAACCCAAAAGAAAGCAAGGAGCTCGTCGCTCAGTATACCGAAGCTCTTACTAGCTATCATGAAATTGAATTTAAATACAAAAATCATGAATACAGCCTCGAAAGAGAGTCCGAAGAGCAATATGTCGTTTGGCAATTCGAACTAGGCGCAGGTACTGGCACGAAAATCGCTACTGTTAAAACGCCAGAAGAAATATTCGAGCTCAAGTGCTTCGACGGGAAAACTATTCTCGAAATCGACAACAACGTCACGGATGCAATCGTATTCTAGGTAATAGAGAGCTCATGGGGCTCTCTTTTTTGTTCATCACGCTTCTTAAACCGCTTATGCTTGAATCGGTAATTCCAGAGGGGAGATAAACAGTGCACCGTCGCTTCGCCGGGCATTGGGCGAACCCGGTTCGCCTCCCACCGGAGCACGGCCGACAAAAAACACCCTACGGGCGTTCTTTTTACCTGTGGTGAACCGCGTCCAATCGAATTGGAATATCCTCGTAGAGGACTTCTACCGGGTGAGGGGTATTATCAGTATTTTATATCCTACAAACTATATCCCCGGCCTCAGTAGAACTAATGAATATACAACCCAAAGCATTAGCAACCCGAACGAGCAGTAGAGCCGTCAACGTCAATGCAAAAGCTCTACCTAAGAGCTTACAATGTCAATGTTAGAATGGAGACACTAGTAATAAAAGGAGTGTCTATGGCGAAAAAGACGATATCAGCAACTAAATACAAGGAGTTGCCAGAACAAGCTCGCAGGGAGCTAGACGAGTTTGCAAGAATAATCTACGATATTTACCAATTAGAAAAAAGAGGCAGAGAGGCACAAGATGAGTAAGATAGATTCTGGAGAAACAGTTAAGGCACTTTTTGGCTTAGTGGAGTTATTGAAGCAAATAGAAGAAGATCAGAAACATATGACCGAAGAAGAAAAGAAACGCAATGAGTGGGCGGCCTGGGACGGTGATGAGATGTTGTTTAAGTATTAGTATGTCTTTTAACCAGATAAAACCATAGAAATGGTATAATTATAAGGAGTAATTATTGATATAAAGGAGGCTCATGAGAGACTTTGTATTGGCCGTATTGTCTTCCATAGATGTTGGTGGTCTTTCTGGATGTCTTGCAGTGGTAACTTCTTTATATATACCTGTTGCCATTCTGATTTACCAAGAATTTAAAGAAAAACCATCATTTAACGAGTTTAATTGGGACAAGACAGTTTTACTTCAAAGAGTGATAAAGGGATGGCAGATTCTTGGTGCCGTATTGTTTTCGTCTATTACCGCCATATTCTGGAAGTTTGACAACAATTGGGTTAAACTAGTACTCTTACTGATTTTTATTGCTGGTATAATCATTTTAGTAAAAAATCTAGTATGTCTATTTAAATGGTTCATGTCGGATAAAGTTGGACGGGCTAAACAAAAGAATTATAGACAAGAGCAGAAAATACAATTTCTAGAAAAGTTAGATCCGAATGGTTCGTTGGATGTTTGGAGTGATCTGTTTGGTTCAATTGAGTTGGAAAATGCATATCTAAAAGATTATCTAAGAATATTTTTTAGTAAGTTTTCGGCCTCTGACAAAAACCAGTACTGGCAATATGAATTATGCTTAACACAGAACATGGAAAGGCTTTACTACCAAAGCCCAGATTTTCAAAATGCGGTTATCGATTTTGCTTTTGACGCATACATCGATGATAGAAAAGAAGAGAATGATGGAGTCTATATCAAACGAACAATTGTAAGAAAGCTAATTCGGTTATTATCTAAGGGTGACAGCAGGTATTATTTCTCCATTTCAAGGTCTTTCGATAAAAAATTGGGGAACGTTAAGTCTAATGATTTGATTTTCAACGCGGTTAGGAACTTTTCTTTTGACGCGTTAAGTGAAATAATTGGCGTCTATGATAGTATTCCAGAGGGAAATAATCATTTTGATTTTGAAATATTCCCAGTTGATAAATGGAATATCTCAGCACTCTTGAATTCTAACGATAAAAAATCAAACGCAAAGGCGATGGGGCTTTTTATTTCTTACCTAGAAGCTTTGCCAATGTTTGTTGGCTTAAGGGGCGATGAGATAAACGACAGGAGAGCTACTTTTCTCGACGAAATTACTTTTGGCATGTCTGGTCAAAAATTTTCGAGAAAGATGATCAGAATTGTAAATTTATATTTTAGCCAAAACTTTTTCGCGTCATATGAGAATGAGGAAGTGGGACATGCCTTAATTCGTAACTTTATTGACAATGACTATCGCTTCTTATTTATGGATACGTCATGCTCAGTCTCTTCTCCTTTTGATCCTGAGGAACCAGAAGAACAGAGATTAAAACGCATAATGAAGAAATTTAAAGAAGAAGAAAAGCAACGCGATAACAATGCTCTCAAATTATTAGCTAGTGTCTATAAAGTTCTTTTGGACACTAAGAAAATTAAAACAATCAGCAAAGCGATTGCCGATTACGACTTAGAGGACAAAAGCTATCAATACCGTACTGATATGAGAATAGTAAAAAGTAACTTTGAAGACTTAAAGAGTGTTATTGATAAAATTGTGAAATATGGGAGCGCAGCGAAGTAATTGCGCAAAAGAAACCGCCTGATGGGCGCACCTTTAAAAAAGGGGTCAACATGGCAAAACGCCGCACATTCAAGAAGACAAAACCCGGTAAGCCAATACTGGTTACTGCTCGTGAGCTCGAAAGCTTTATGCTTGACCATAACGGCAAGTTTAACTCGCGCGATTATGATAAGTTCGAGCGTATGGAACTAACCTGCTCCCCTGTCCGCGACGCGATCCACGAACTCAAGACTTATTCCCTAGAAACTCTAGCTCAGCGCTTCGATGTGCGCCTTTTAGGCCGCGGTAAGCGCGTTTTTGCGCGATTAGATAGCGAAGACGACACTTGGTACCATTTCTCGCTTGCATACATTCCACGCGCGCTAAATAACCGCGACGTAAATGACGCGATAGTGCAGATGTTCTTTATCGGCAAATGGAAAGTCGGTAAGCTTTCGCTTTGGGCGGAACCAGAAGATATCGTGCATTACGGCCACGATTCTAATAAAACATTCTGGTAATTAGTCAATAGATGGTATCCACTTGATCACAATCGGGTTTTGAAAGTTATTGTGCAAGAAACAGGGGTGGGATTTTTTCTTGACAAACGACGTAATAACATTGAATTATAGTGTGGAAAACACTGCGATTTTCGGCAACATTTTTTGCTTGCTTTTGTTCCGATAAACGTATAAAATAGTACTTATGGATAATAGTGCGGTGCTTACTTCAATAGAAATAGCTAAAAAATGGGAGCTATCTCCGAGGCGAGTATCGGTTCTTTGTGCAGAGGGTAGAATAGACGGAGCAATAAAAAAAGGAAAAACTTGGCTAATCCCTGCATTTTCCGAAAAACCAATCGATTTAAGACGAAAAGAAGAAACAACTGTAGCTACCCCTGAAAAAACCATGGATATTCAAAACCGTCGGTTTCTTGGCAATAAATTTAAACTGCTAGATTTTATTGACGAAACTATAACAAAATATTGTCCAAATACTACTTCTATCCTAGATATATTCGCGGGGACTGGTGTCGTAGCAAAGCATTTTTCAGACAGGATGAACGTCATTACAAATGACATTCTGTACAGTAACTACATTTCGCACATTGCCTTTATGTCTCACGAGCATGCAGATGTGCTAAAGCTAAAGACGATAGCAAATGAATTCAACAACATAGATATTGCAACGTTGCCCGAAAACTATATGTCGGAGACTTTCGGTAACACTTATTTCTCGTACAATGATTGTAAAAAAATAGGCTATATTCGCGACAGAATAGAAGAATATAAGGCTGCTAATATGATAAATGACCGTGAGCGCGCGGTTCTGATCACGTCGCTCCTCTATTCAATGGATAAAATAGCAAATACCTGTGGTCATTACGACGCTTTCATTAAAGGCGCACATTTCGATAAACAATTTGATTATAAGTTAATAAAAATCATTAATGATTTTAGCAATTCAGCAGAGTTTTATAGAGGAGACGCAAACAAGATCATCAAAGAGGCCGATTTTCCATTTGTTGATTGCGTTTACTGCGATCCACCATACAATAGCCGCAACTATAGTGATCTATATCATGTGCTAGAAAATGTTGCCGAATGGAAAAAGCCAGACGTAGAGGGTGTGGCAAGAAAAATGGATCGTACGAATATTAAAAGCGAGTATTGTAGCAAAAGTGCCGCAAAGGCTTTCGAGGATCTAGTCTTGAATCTGAAGTGTAAATATATAGTTTTGTCCTATAACAATACTGGAAATAAAGCGGATGGAAGAAGTAATGCTCGAATATCGGATGAAGAAATAATTCGTATACTCAAAATGCGCGGCAAAGTGGATGTGTATTCGAAAAAATACAAAGCATTCACCACGGGAAAATCCAATAACACTACGAACGAAGAAAGGCTATTCGTCTGCGTAGTCAAAGATCCTCTTATGCTGACGGCGAAGAAAGTGTTTACCAAATCCCCACTAAACTATACTGGCGGAAAGACTAAACTGCTACCACAGATAACATCTTTATTCCCTAAGAAAATAAATACGTTTGTGGACTTATTTTGCGGTGGCGGAAATGTCGGCGTAAATATATTGTCAGAACGTACTATTTATAACGACCTAAATAAAGACGTCATAAAATTAATAGATTACTTTAAGAACAACGATTTTGAAACAATAGACGGTCAGGTAACTAAAATAATTTCAGACTATGCTCTTTCCGATTCTGAAGCGTATGGATACGGATATTATGGCTGCAATAGTTCTGATGGGTTAGGAAAATACAACAAAGCTGCGTTTCAAAAATTACGCAAAGATTTTAACGATAAGAATCGCGATAATCTAGCTATGTTATTCACTCTTATAATCTACGGCTTCAATAATCAGATTCGTTTCAACAATAAAGGAGAATATAACTTGCCAGTAGGCAAAAGAGACTACAACAGAAGCACTAAGTATAATCTGGCAAGTTTCTGTCGAGATCTTGCGGCTCAAGATTCCGTCATATTAAACACAGATTTTAGAAACTTTGATATTTCAACACTAGGTAGCGACGACATGATCTATTGCGATCCGCCATATCTAATTACCACTGCTACTTACAACGAAAAAGATGGTTGGAGCGAGAAAGATGAGAAAGATTTGCTGGATTTTCTGGCACGCGTTGATCAACAAGGCATTAAATTTGCCTTATCAAACGTTATTGAGCATAAAGGCCGACGCAATGAGATATTAGATGATTGGTCACAACAATACAATGTTCACAATCTAAACTTTTCATACAATAATTCAAATTATCATAGCACTGCGAGTAACCACAAAACTCAAGAGGTGCTAATTACAAATTACTAGATCCGTAGTATAATAGAAACATGCGAAAGCCGTGGTCTATAACAACTACCGTACGAAATCCGCTAAGAATTAAGGATTTTCTTAAAGCTGCCGCAGAGTTGTGCGGAAGACCATGGAATAAAGATACACAAAAAGAATATCAGAAGTTGCTAATTCAAAAACGTCTGTACGGTTTTGACAGCGTACAATTTTACAATGGTTTGCCTGCAGAAATTACATCGCTAATTGATGATACCGACGCAGAAATACCGATGGAGACTATCGACGAGATTCTACGGATTAAAAATTATGCCGATTTTGACATGCGCGGCCGCCAATCGATGAACCCACTTACGAAATTCGGATTCATTAGGATAGATGATGAAACAAAGGTAATAACTCTAACCGATTCTGGTCGTGAGCTATTGAAAACTGATGACAACGAAATAGGAAAGGTGTTGCTAAGAAGCTTTCTCAAATGGCAAATCCCGAATCCTGCAAGTAGAGACTATCCGGAAGAAGATGGATATTCTGGAATCCCTTTTGTACTTGCGCTAAAATTGATAGCTCGCGTAAATGAGCTTGAAGAATCTCGTGGTAATAGCGGAGTTGGACTACAAAAACGTGAATTTGCTTTATTTGCTACTACGCTTACAAATTATAATGATATCGATTCTTACGCAAACATGGTCATTGAGCTTCGCGATCTACAGAGTGGTCATGACAAGCAAGAAAGAAAGACGATTCGCGATAACTACAGGTTAAATTTTGCCAGAGACTATCTCGGTACTAGCGATTCGTCTACAATAAATAAGTTCCTAAAGAACTTGAACGATTATGGTGACAATGCAATCCGCTATTTTCGTTTGACTAACTTTATTCGTATACGCGGCGGTGGCTTCTACGTCGATGTAGAGCCAAGTAGATCAACAGAGATTAATGCGCTCTTTGAATCAGAATGGTATAAACCAAAAGATTTTACAGACAAAAATACGTATCTCGATTATCTTTGCTCTGATACTGAACCGCAATATCCATGGGAAACAGAAGAAAAACTCCGTGAGATTGCGGATAATATACAAGAAGATGTGATAAAACTTGCACGCGAAGAAAATGAAGAGGTAATTCCAGATTCATTTGAAAGTTCTTCTGCCGAAGATCTAAAGAAAGCAATCGAAGATTTAAGAAAGCGCCGTAATGATCTTAGAAATAAAAACGACCATGATAAGGCACAACCTGCTGAGTATATAGCGAAATGTATTGAGCAATTTGATGGAATTTATTCCAACGACGAGAAGAGCCGCGCTCTTATGCTTGAGCATTTGTCTACTATGGGATTACATGCATTTAATGACGCAATATCTGTAAAGCCAAACTATCCTATTGGCGACGATAATGAACCTACCTCTACCGCGCCTGGCGGCGTTCCTGATATTGAGTGTGTCTACGATTCATTTGGAATGGTATGTGAGGTGACGATGTTGAAGAATAGAAGCCAGTGGTTTAATGAAGGTCAACCAGTTATGAGGCACCTCAGAGATTTCGAAGAATCACATAATAATTCGTACTGCTTATTTATCGCTCCATCGATTCATACAGATACTGCCGAAACATTTTATATGGCGAATAACTTTGGATATAAAGGCCAGAAACAAAAGATCGCGCCAATAACAATTGCTCAATTTGTCGATATGTTGCGGACGCTGAAACAAATGCGCGAAAGCAATAAAGCTTTTCATAATTCCGACATGAGAGAACTTCTAGATAAGATTGTAGAAAAATCTACTTCCGGGAACGATTCAGAAGAGTGGATGGCAAGTATTCCTCAGATAGTCGTAGACTGGCAGAATTCAATATTAAGTAGGTAGACATTAAAGGCTTGCTGCAATATATGCAGCAAGTTTTTTGTTACGCCACTTTTGCTCAAAATGCTTATGCTTGCCCGACTAACCATTAGCGAGTATAATTGGAACTAGTTAAATTGCGGCACCTGAATGGGTGTCTTTTTTAACTTTAACCTTGGTGGGGAGTGTGCTCGGTGGGCGCTCGGTGGGGAGCACACTCGGTGGGAAGCAACGCTCATTATTTGAGCAATAAGTACCTCACGTACATTAGAAAGGCTTTTATGCCTAGAACCCCTTACAAGAAAGCACAGAAGTATAAAGACAGCTTTCTGTGTTCAAACGAGATCATAATCTCCACCAAAGAAGCGCGCAAACTGCTAGGCAAAGCAGACTCTGATAAAATATCAGATTTAGAGCTTGCCAATCTTATCGGACTAATGCACCGTATCGCTAGCGATCTTATTGATATAAAAATCGTCCATTCTGGCGAAAAGGTGGTATAGTATGTTGTTAATGAACGATGGAGTAAAACGCATTGCGTTCGGCTACACTCGCGTCTCGACGGAAGAACAAACTTACGGCGCTTCTTTGGAAAACCAAAGACTTGCAATACAAAAATACGCAAATCAAAACGATATAGAAATAATTGGCTGGTATACCGACGCCGGTATTTCGGCCAAAACCGCACACCGCCCAGAACTTCAGAAAATGTTGGCGGATATCGCCAAACGCAAAGGACGCATAGATCACGTGGTCGTTTATAACGTATCACGCATTTCTCGCGATATGACGTCATTCTTCAACGACATTGGCTTTATCCTAGCTAAATGCGGCGTTACGTTGCGTTCTACGCAAGAAGTAATCGACGAATCGCCGACCGGACGCTTTATGCTTAATATCGCATTATCGGTTCACCAACTCGATAACGATATCAAGTCTAAGACCGTTAAGGACGATATGTCGCTACTTGCTAGCTACGGATGGTGGATGTCGCAAGCGCCGATAGGGCTGAAACTCAAGCCAATCATGACTGGCGAATATACCAACGACGGCAAGAAAAAGCACCATAATACGCTTGAGATCGACGAAACGAATGATATTGGCAAGAATATACAATTCCTGCTGAATCGTTTCTCCGAGGGCGATATAGCACCGATGGAGTTAGTAAACTTAGCGCATAAGATGGGCGTAAATGGCAAGAACGGTAAACCTATCACTTTGAATACCATGCTTGGCATTTTGCGTCAGTCGGTTTACGCCGGATATAACACATCTAAGAATCTATTAGACGGCAAGCCGACCAAGATTAAAGACTTTGACGGTCTTATTGATATTGACACTTATAATAAGAACCAACGGATTCTAAGCGGCAAACGCGCTCCGCTGGTGCCGAGTAATAGCGAATTATATCCGCTACGCAAACTATTGATTTGCTCAAAATGTGGAACGCTAATACGATCTAGCGCGCCACGAAGCTCGGCTGGTAAGCGGTCGCCGCGTTATCACTGTACGACAAAAGGCCATAGTTCAGTCCCGATCGAGCAAATGCACCAATTATTCGTAGACTTCCTAGAGGAAATCACGCCTAGCGAGGGTACTATTAAGCTATTTAAAGAAATCGTAAAACGTACAGCGGCTAAGAAGCTCGGTGATACGACGCGCGAACTAGCGCAACGCCGCGAGGCGATATCGGATATTGACAAGAAGCTAATAGAAGCGGTAGACGCTATGCTAGATGGTAAGATCACAATTGACGATAAAAACAGGTATAGCGAGGCCTTAGAGCAGAAGCGTCAAGACCTGCGACGAGAAATTGATAAATTGGAACGGAATCAAGGCCTAAATGAAGCCACAATAGATTACGTGTGCAATTTCATGACGAAGCCGGCCAAACTTTGGAAAGACGCCGACCTCGAGACAAGGCAGGCGTTCCAAAAAATGCTGTTTCCAAATGGCTTACACTTCGATATCAAGGAGAAAATTTTTGGAACGGACGATTTAAGCCCACTCTTCTCCGTTATTTACAACAAAAAAGAGTCCTGCGATGGCAGCAACTCCGGTGTGGTGATCCCGGAGGGAGTCGAACCCTCGATTTTCTGGATGAGAACCAGACGTCCTAGACCACTAGACGACGGGACCAATACGGCTATTCTACCAGATGACGGCGTCTTTTGCAAATCGAAAAAACATGGTATAATATATATAACTTTTAGCGGAATAAACCGCTAGAATTAGGGAGTAACATATTAATGAAAACCATCCAACGCTACTGGCGTATCATCTTTCCAATTTTCTTCGTCATCCTTATATGGCATTTTTCTGCCATGAACGGCGAAAATTCAAATAATCAATCTTTAAACTTCGCCAATTCGTTTGGCTTAACTAACGCCGCCGCACGTAAACTGGCGCATTTTGTTCTATTTGGCGCACTCGGGTATTCTATTACCAGCTTCGTTAAGGGTTTACATTCCGCGACATTTCCAAACTTTACCCTCATTCTTTATCCAATCGTGCTCTGTATCGCCTACGGCGCTATTGACGAAGTGCACCAGTTGACCATTATTGGTCGTAACGCCACCATCGGAGACGTTTTTATCGATTCTCTCGCGGGCATTATGGGTACTTTAGTTTACGTTGCTATATTCTGCTTCTGGCGTCGCTGGCGCATCTATAGGCAAACTAAACGGTATAATAAAATTCCGCAACAACAATAATCAAAAAGACAGCCCTTAGCGGCTGTTTTTTCTATGAGAAGTCTATTATATCACACTTGCGACATTTTGTCAATTTTGCTAAAATGTAAGGTATGTATTTACCAGTAGTAGCAATCATCGGCCAAACCAATGCCGGCAAATCTAGCCTCTTTAATCGCCTCGTCCGCAAATCGCAGGCTATTGTAGCCCGCGAAGCAGGCACCACCCGCGACAACGTCGTTGGTAAAGTTGAAGGGAAGTATATTTTGATTGATACCGCTGGCCTTAAGGATCCTAGCGATGATTTTGAAGCTCATATTCAAGATCAAATCGACGATGCCGTTACGTCTGCCGATTTAATCTTAATTGCCATGGATTCCACCAAATATCCTAACCATGACGATAAATTAATCGCTAAAAAAGCGCTTAAATCTGGCAAGCCAGTCATCTTGCTACTAAATAAATCGGATATGGGCGAAGCTTTGCCGCTCGACGAATTCTACAGCCTCGGCATCAAAAACCCGCTTCGCGTCTCCGCAACTACTGGTCTTCATCTTAACGAACTCCGTAGCCAAATAAATTACGAACTAGCCCAACTCGGTTTTAATCTCAATCAAAAAGAAGACAAAGCCGACACACTCAAAATCGCTCTTATTGGCCGTCCAAATGTCGGCAAATCTAGCCTTTTCAATTCGCTCGCCAAGAAACAACAAGCCATCGTAGCGAATCTTTCCGGCACCACTCGCGACATTAACCGTACCGAGCTCAAATATAAAGGTCAGACCATTGAATTGCTTGACACTGCCGGCCTGCGCAGGCCAGGTAAAAGGGAAGTGGGTATCGAAAAATTTAGTGCCCTTCGTAGTCTCGCCGCAATTGAAGAAGCTGACGTTTGCTGTCTCCTTATTGATAGCACTGAATCGCATTCTAAGCTCGATCAAACCCTTGCTGGCGAAATCACCAAAGCCGGCAAAGGTATTATCCTAGTTGTAACTAAAACCGATCTCGAACACAAAGATTCCAACGAAATTCTCGATGACCTTGAATATGATTTCAATTTCGTGCCATATGCGCCAGTCATTATGACTTCTAGCGTTGAGGGGAAGAACGTGACAAAAATCTTCGAATTAGCTCAGCAAATCGACCGCGCCCGCCACGCCGAGCTCAAAACCTCCGACCTTAATAAACTGCTCGAAGATGCCGTCAGGTCGCATCCTCCGGCTGGCCTCAAAAATACCCATCCAAAACTTCGTTATATGGTTCAAACCGATACTTGCCCGCCATGGTTCGTAGTCTACGGTAGTAACCTTAGCCTTCTCCATTGGAGCTACAAGCGCTATCTCGAGCGTCGCCTCCGCGAAGCGTTCGATTTTACTGGCACGCCAATTTTCTTCAGTTTTCGCAATCGCGATTAGCTACAACATATAATTACACACCTGTCCAACACTGTTTTTCTGTGCTATACTGGTGTCAGTAAGGTGGGCTCTCATTCGAGCCTATTTTGCTAGTACCTTCCCATCTCGCAAGTATGTATTGAAAAGAAAAGGAGGGGATTTTCTTATGCAAAATAACCCTAATGGCTTTGCGTTTGACCCTAATACATATTATGTGGTCGACTACAACGCAGCACTCAATTTCCCGGAATTCTTCGATCCCGACGCGGATCTTCCGGAACGCCACTTGATTATTCCTCGCGGCTATCAAAAGAGCCTGCATAAAATGCAGGACGAGGAATCTGACCGTGGCATTGCTTCGAACGAGTTAGCGAATCATCTGTATGAATTGATTGAAAAGGGTAAGAAAACTCGCAATGATGGCGCCGTGGAGTATCATCTCCAGAACCTGCATGTCATTTTCGACTATCAGGATCATCCCTACAACGGGAAGAAACTGGAAGGCGAGCACATCAAAGAAACAATCACTCTGGCCGAATACTGGTCCGAGCAGCAGTCAATCAAGAGAGTTGTAATTCTTACCAACAATCCGCTGATGCAGATCTCTGCCATTGATAGGCCGAATCTGCAAATTCATATGTTCTCGCCGGCACCTTATACCGGCTACCGTCGCACCTGGAATAAGGAAGCTATCGACTTCTGGCGGAGGAGTAAATGTATGTCGCTTGATAAGTGGCAAGAGTGTCACCCCGATGCCGAGCCGCTACATCCGCATGAGTTTGTCCTGTTTGGCAAAACGAATGCTTTCGGCCACATTGGTCGATATAACGCTTCCAGGAAAATGATCGTACCGTTAACGTATTACCGTCAGCTGCATGGAGTCACGCCAATTGGCGAGCTTCAGGCGATGGCCTTCGAGGTGTTAATGGCGCCCGCAGACGAGATTAGCGTCGTTATCCTGTATGGTAATGCAGGAGCAGGTAAGACATTTGCCGCCGTATCCACCGCTTTGGCGCAGTCTGGTATGGCAAATGCAAAATTTACCGACGTTCCGGGCCCCGACACGAACGACAAAAACAATCGCGGCAACGGCCGTAAAAGACGCAAGGCGCAGAGCAGTTACGGCAGCGGCGGTATAGTAGAATCTATCATGAATCAGCCGAGTGATGAGGATTATCCTTATCAGAGCATCATTCTTTGTCCGCCCGACCGTATGTTGGGTGACAAAATGGCGCCAGTTCCTGGCGACAAACGAGCGAAACTTGTCGACAAACTTGATGCTTACTTAGATAATATCAGGAACTACTTACGTTCACGCGGCGACAAGAAGACAGGAGGTTTTCCGCTTAGCGAACGCGACATTGCGACTCGAGCCACTTCGATATTGAACAATATCGAGTTATGTACGCCTGGCCAGATCAATGGTCGTAGCTTCTGGGATACTTTCTTCATCTGCGATGAGGCGCAGTTTAATACACTGTCTCAGATTAAGGCCTACATCGAACGTTGCGATAGTGGCACCAAGTTGGCGCTCTGCGGTGACCCCAGTCAGACCAAAAATCCTTTTGGATGGCATGGCAATCCTTTGGCACGTGCCGTTCGCTACTTAGGCAAAGACGACAATGTCGCTATTGTCTACTTCGATGGCGAAAGCGAAATCAAGCGCCCTGGCGCGCAGATTATCGCACGCTCTTGGCCACGCTAAAAGGGGTACATTTAATATTCAGTACTAACCTTGCAAAAGAGGGGTCGACACTCCAGTCGGCCCTTTTTTATGTTAAAATTTATCTCATGAAAGTTATTGTCGGTTTCGGTAATCCGGGTAGCAAATATAATTTCACTCGTCATAATCTCGGTTTTTTAGCACTAGATTTTTATGCAAAAATTCATCAACTAGACTGGCAAAACAAACCAAAATTTAATGCTATTGTCGCAAAAGATGACGAACATGACCTTCTATTAGTCAAAGCTCAAACCTACTACAACGAAGTTGGCCTCAGTGTACGCACCATTCTTGATTTCTACAAGCTCAAAGCTCAGGACATCTTAGTTATCTGCGACGATTTCAACCTCGAATTTGGCAAAGTCCGCTTCCGCGAGCGGGGTAGCGCTGGTGGCAATAATGGACTCAAGTCCATCACAACGCATCTCGGCACCGACGATTTTCCGCGCCTTCGCATTGGTACCGCCAACGATAGTTTACGCAGCAAGATTGGCGACACCGACTTCGTTCTTTCACGCTTCAATGACGCCGAGTACGAGAAACTCCCTGAAGTCCTCCGCGAAATTGGAGATTTTATTGTAAAATATTAGTTTTTCCAACATTTTATAACACCTTTTTCAAAAATAACAATAAGCACTTTCACCCCTGTAAAATCAAGCCTAATCTGTTAATATTTACCCATTTTTACATAGATTTTGCAAAAAAATATGTAAAAACCCTTGCAATAAATGCAAATACGTGCTATAATTCAAATAGTTTTGGCTTGAAAGAGCCAAAAAACCGCACCTAAAAATTTTGAAACATTGCTATTTTAGCAATTGTTGCGTGCTTTAGAAACTCTTTCGGCCTTCAAATTTCTCCTATAGTTTGAAGTGAAAAGTATTACCTCCACTTAGAAAGATCTTTCTAAAGCTAGCAATCCCTATAACCGGCGGACCCCATGTGTGAGGTGGGTCACGCTTCCGGAGTTCTCCGGATGCCTTAGGAGGTGTGTTGTAGGGCTAAACAGCCCCAGGTGATGCCCACCCTTACCTGGGGCTTTTTGGTGCTTAATTATTTTCTAAGTAATTCTTCTTTATAAGTCTTACCAGTTGTATAGTTGACAACTTCAACGTGTGGCATCGAATCGAGCAGAGCAATCGTTGCTTTATCGGTCTCCATATTTTGCATCGATTCCTTAGCCTTATTCTTATGCGATTCGACATGCGCATTCTTATAGACGATCCTAGTTACTCCAGCCTGCAACAGAAAGCGCAAACAATCCACGCATGGCGCATAAACCGAATAACAAGTACAACCCGCCAAATCGCGATGCGCGAAGATAATTGCATTAATTTCACTATGCATGGAAAAATAATATTTCATTGGACGTTCCGTGAGCGTAAGTTTTGACTCATCCGCACCTTGAATCAAGCCATTATAGCCAAAAGAAACTGGACGCCTTTTTTCATCTACGATTACCGTACCTACTTTTGTCGAAGGATCTTTTGAGCGTAAAGCTACCGTCTCGGCTATCTTAATAAAATATTCATCCCAATCCATTCAAACACTCCACTTAATTACTATTAATATATCACAATTGACAAATCGCACCGTCAAGGAGCTTACATCAACAAAAAAGTCTTCTACAACCAACCATAACTTTTGTCGCAAAAACACCCCCTTACGGGGGTGTTTGGGTTTATCGGAGGTAGATAGCAACGATGTTGCGATATTTGCAAAGAGTATGTTAACGAAACAGACTACCGAGCGCCGCAAACAATATTGCTTCTTCGTCAGACAACGGCTCACTAAGAGAGAATCCCATAATCAACATCAGCTGCGCCTTAGAAATAAGATCGTGTTCGCAGATGTGGTGAATTAACGGATAACCGAAAGACTTGTGAAGGCTTTCGGTTTCTTCGAAAATGAATTCGCCAAGAGCATCAAACTCAGCAGAGCTCATCCCCTGGATGATGGTACCGATCTCTTCTCCATACTTGATATCGTTACGCTTGAGATGTCGCTTGACATCTTCAGGAATCAGATCGAAGTCGACATCTTTCCTACACCCACGCCGTGCAAGCCGATAAAAATCAAGAAAACTGTAAATGTTTACTACGGAATGCGCACGTTCAATCAGCAGATCAATGATCTCGGGCTTAAGAATACCATTCTGCGCAGCAATCGCCGCACTTGCGAAAAGCGTAGACATGACTACTTTATCTTCCTCGGTAAAAATAGCCCAGGTATCTTTATCTTCATATCCGAGACTACACAAAACATCCGCCAGCCATTTCTCGTCATTTGTCGCTACGGCGTTGATAATATCACTCTTTGATAATTCTTCCATATAGACCTCCAAACATATAAAAGTACAAGGTTTTTTAGTTCCTGCAAGGACAATAACATATATAAGCAAAAGAGTCAAGTAATTCGCTATCATCGACTATATTTCATCACTAGACCGCACGGAAACGCGTAATCTTTTTAATAAATAAAACTCTTATGCTTTCTTGCAAAGTTTTGTATGATATTATATAGCACATGAGTAAAAACTTAGTTATCGTAGAGTCTCCAGCTAAAGCGCACACTATCGAGAAATATCTCGGCGACGATTTTGTCGTATTAGCTTCCGTTGGACATATCCGCAAAGACACAAAGGTCGATAAGAATACTTTTGAAGTCACTTACGAAATTGACCCCGGGCACAAGAGTGTTATTACCGATCTTAAGAAAGCCGCCAAATCCGCCGACAAAGTCTGGCTCGCAACGGATGAAGACCGCGAAGGAGAGGCTATTTCTTGGCACCTCTGCGAAGTGCTTAAGCTTCCAAAAGATACCGCCCGTATTACTTTTCACGAAATCACCAAATCTGCACTTGAAGATGCTATTAAAAACCCACGCACCGTCGATATGGATATGGTTGCGTCACAACAGGCGCGCCAAACTCTCGACATGCTCGTCGGTTTCGATCTTTCTGGCATAGTACGCAAGAAAGTTCCCGGCGCCGTTTCAGCTGGCCGTGTCCAGAGCCCAGCCCTCCGCTTAATCGTCGAGCGCGAACAAGCCATTGAAAAATTCGCCAGTAAATTTACCTATAAAGTATCCGGCGATTTTGGTTTCGATGCCAAGCTCGACCATGATTTCGAAACAGAAGACGAAACGCGTCGTTTTCTCGAACAGCTGATCGGTGCAATTTTTAAAGTCGATGCCATCGAAAACACCCCAGGCACCCGCAAGCCAGCTCCACCGTTTACGACTGCATCAATGCAAATTGAAGCTAACTCAAAACTCGGCTATTCCACGCGTACCACTATGCAAGCCGCACAGTCTCTTTATCAAGCCGGATTAATTACCTATCATCGTACCGATAGCCTCAATCTTAGCAAGCAAGCCATCGCAAGCATGGCGCAATATGTCGAATCAAAATACGGCAAAGAATATGTTAAAGTGCGCAATTTTAAGACTAAATCCGCCAGCGCTCAAGAAGCCCACGAAGCAATCCGTCCAACTGACATTAACCGCGAAACGGCTGGCAAAAACGATTTCGAAAAACGCCTCTACGCCCTAATCCGTAATCGCACTTTAGCTACCCAAATGGCAGACGCCCATATCGAAACTACAACAATCACTATTGGCACGCCAACTAAATATAACTTCATCGGCAAAGGCGAAGTAGTCACTTTTGATGGTTTTCTCAAAGTTTATGGCCGCATTAAAGAAAATGAATTGCCACAATGTACGGTTGGCGACCAACTAGCCGCCAAGACTATCATTGCTCATCAGACTTTTGCCAAACCGCAAGCTCGCTACACCGAAGGTTCACTCGTCAAGAAACTCGAGGAGCTCGGCATTGGTCGTCCTAGTACCTACGCCAGTATTATGACCGCCATTCAAGCTCGCGGTTACGTCGTAAAAGGCGAGTCCGAAGGCGAAAACCGCGAAGTTATCGAGCTTAAACTCGAAAATGGCAAAATTACCGAGGAAAGCGTTAAAGAGAAGTATGGCGCCAATAAAGGCAAGCTCCTCCCAACACCAGTTGGCGAACTAATATCTGCTTTCCTCGTAGATAATTTCAAAAATATCGTCGATTACAAATTCACTGCTAATATCGAAAAAGACCTTGATTTAATTGCCGACGCTAAACTCGACCGCATCAAAATGCTTCGCGATTTCTATGGTCCATTCAACAATGAAGTCCTCGCTAGCGAAGGAATTGAACGTTACAACAACGCCCGCCTTCTCGGCCACGACCCAAAAACAGGGCAGGCTATCTACGCAAAAGTCGGCAAAAATGGCGGCTTCATCCAGCTCGGCGAAAACGAAAAGGAAACCGGCAAAAAACCACGCTTCGCACCGCTACCAAAGCGCAAGAGTGTTAAGACCGTCACGCTCGAACAAGCCCTCAAGCAGCTCGACCTACCTCAGCTACCGCGCAGCCTAGGTAAAGCAAAGGATGGCGCCGAAATTATTGCCGCCGCCGGACCGTTCGGACCATATCTTAAAGGCGGTAAATATAACATTCCGCTCGGCAAAGAATATGATCCATACGTCATTACGCTTGAAGAGGCTGAACCGCTCTACGAGAAAAAACGCGATTCATTCATTGCTGACTGGGGAGAAATTCAAATCATCAACGGTGCCTATGGACCATACGTTAAAGGTCCCGGTCGTCGCAATTTCGTTCGCATTCCTAAGGATGTCGACCCTAAAACCGTCACCAAAGAACAGGCTGAAGAATATCTCGCCAATAAACCTAAAAAGACCCGTCGCCCCGCTAAGCGTCGTACAACGACGAAAAAATCTACCAAGAAAAAATAGAAAAGACTGCGCCCAAAAGCGCAGTCTTCATATTATCAAGAGTGAACACCGATGATTTTTGCTACCGACAATACATAATCATATCCCACATCAAAGATCCAATCGCTCAGAATGTAGCTCTCTTTTTTCCCATGATTAACATAATTGGCATCAAAATGCCCCTCATGCCACGCAAAGGCAACTTCACCATATTTATCGCCATAGTATTCATGATAGATTTCGCCAGATTGTGGTCGAACTATAAAGCTCATGGCATACTTTGGCGGCAACATAGAAAGATCCCTCTCGAGCACAAACTCACGCACAATTCTCTGTGTATCGGAAATATTGGGTAAACATCCGAAACCTTTTTTCCGATATATTCGCAAATATCCAGCTTTTACTAAATCATTGTCATCAACAGCTTCATCGCCGTAGCGCTCACGCGCATTGTCCCAGAGAAGGGGCTCGTTCCGATTAGTAACATCCGCAATCACAACATCTCCAGCAACCCTTATCTTAGGAACATGATAATCAATAGTTGCATAATCCTGCTCGTCTAAAGGTCCAAGTTCGGCATCGGGATCGATATCGGCATGCACACTGTCGAAGGAAAACACCAACGTTTTTCCATAACGACCATCGAAAATTGAACGTATCGTCCTTATATAACTCACACATTCACCTCCTTTTAAAGAACCAAGCTCTCCGCTTCGAATGGATGCAAATATATTATAATATTTTTATTTATTTGTCAAAATACAAGCTGGCAATTTACCCTTTAAAAAGATTAATTAAAACGAAAAGTTCGGAATTTATTGTAAAAATAACAACTTAAATCACTCAAATACGCAATACTAGCGTAATAATTCCACTTACGCTTATAGTTTTATATACTTTTTTCGGAAAACTGCCAAAAATGTGGTACAATAAGCACTAAGTGAAAATAATTTTACTTGTTGACAATATGGCTTAGTCATGTTATTATATTTAAAAGTTAAGATACCAACCTAAGTAGACGGAGAAAAAAGGAAGCAGTCAGCAATGAACAGTGCGGATATCATTACTAAGGCTATCTCTAGTAGCCTCAGCATTATTGAACAAGAACGCGAAAGAGAAATCATTTCCCGTCGATTTGGACTCAACGGACATAAAGAAACCCTAGAGCAAATCGGCGAAATGTTATCAATTACTCGCGAGCGGGTTCGCCAGCTCGAGAAAGCAATTCTCATACGTCTCCGCATTGCAGCCGAAGAAGGCAAAATCGCCGATCTCGCTCCTGCCGAAAAGCTAATCATACGCAACTTGACCGAAATGGGCCGCATCGCGCGCGCATCGGATCTTGCCAAGAGAATTCTTGGTCACGAAGCTAATACTGTCGACAAGGCTAATTTCAGCTTTCTCGGCGAAATTTCTCCCGCCTTAACTATCGTTGCCGAAAACGACAAGTATCACAATGCCATTGGTATAGCTGAATATGGCGACGAAAAAACCATTCGCGCCAAAGTCGATGAGATTGTCGCTATAGTCAAAGCCAATAAAAAGCCAATCACTATCGACGAACTTGACGAAAAGCTTAATTATGAGCATCCATCCCACATTGAAGCAATTGCCCGCATTAGCAAATTACTTTCTACCCTTAATAATCAGTGGGGTCTGACTAAATGGCCAACCGTCAATCCGAAGAATATTCGCGATAAAATCTATGTCGTCCTCGAAGAACACAAAGAGCCAATGCACTTCAATGACATCGCCAAGGCAATCAGTGCATCCGATTTTAAACGTAAAGACGTTACCGTCCAAGCTATTCATAACGAACTTATCAAAGATCCTCGTTTTGTTCTGATTGGTCGCGGTATTTACGCACTCGATAGCTGGGGATACCAAAAGGGCACCGTTTCCGATATTATTATCAAAATTCTTAAGAAAGCTAGTGACGAAGGTCTTTCTCGCAAAGAAATCGTCAAACAAGTTCTAAAAGAACGCAAAGTTAAAGAAACGACCGTCTTGCTTAATCTTCAAAACAAGAAATTATTTATCAAAGTCGGTCGCGATAGCTATAAACTTGCTTAATTTTCTCGTACTGTTTACGCGGAATTAAATCCCATTCTCCAAGTATCTCTTTTATACGCTCGAGCACGTCCTGCTCCGTGCCCATACCATCCACCTCGCGAATCAGTACATCTTCCATACTCAGCGCCCGAACCATACCAGTAATCGAACGATCATAGAGCTCGTTGCGTCGCTCAATCGCCGCTCGCGTATCATCCACGCGCTTGCGCTCCATTAAACGCTTCCAAAGTTCGCCATGCGGCACACGTAAAATAATCGCGCCCGTCAAATACTCGATTTCGCCATGATCAATCATCCAACGTACCTGACGATAACTAGAAGGGAAGCCGTCTAAAACCACACGCGCCACGCCGCGCGCATGAGCTTGCTGCATCACATCGCACATGAGGCTATTCATCGTATCGTCATCTACGAACATACCATGGTCAAGCCTGTACATAATATCCTTATTATGCATAGTCGAAAGCATATCGCGCGAGGAATACCATGCCCAACCTAGTTTTCTTGCCAACATCTGCCCCTGCACACTCTTCCCGCTACCTGGAGCACCAAACAATGTAATCATACTTATGATTCTAACATAATAATAGTACCTCTTTTAGTTACAGTTATGCTAAAATATAAGCATGGAGATTCTTCGTTTTTTGACGATGCCAATTGTTTGGATTCCAATTGTCGTAATCTTAATTATCTTAACGATCCGCAACTATCGTAAAGTTAACCGCCTACAAGTCCTTAATGTCGATAGTGTACTTTTGATGATGGAAATACCAAAGGATAATGACAAAAAGGAACTCGCCGCCGAGCAACTTTTTGCCTCTCTTCACGGCATATTACGCGACGCCACCGAACTTCGTAACTCTGGCGGCGTTCAAGAGCATCTTTCTTTTGAAATTGCGTCTAGCGGTAATCAGATCCGCTTCTTCGTTTGGGTACCAAAAATACTTCAATCTTTCGTAGAAGGGCAAATCTATTCTCAGTATCCAAGCGTTCAAATCTACCGCATGAAGGAAGATTACGTCGATCGACGTAGCAAATATCCCGTCACATACAGCACAGAAATTACTCTTACCGAAAACGAAGCATTACCAATCAAGACCTTTGAATCTTTTGAAGTCGACCCACTTGCCGGCATCACTGGCACTCTCGCTAAACTAAATCCAAACGGAGGTGAAGAACTTTGGATCCAAATCCTCACCCGCCCAATTGCAGATAACTGGCATCAAAAAACCGACGCCTGGGTGAAAGCCGTAAAAGCCGGAAAAAGCTTCGATTTCTTCCATATCGACTGGGCATGGTTCATACAGGTCATCGCAGCCCTGTGGCGTCCACCAGAAGGCGGCACCGAACAGCCAGTTAAAGTCGAGCTCTCCGAACGTGACAAAACTCGCGTTGCTAAAGCCGAAGAAAAAGCCACTAAACTCGGTTATGAAGTTAAAATTCGTCTCGCCTACGTTGGTCAAGACGAAGTAAGCGCTAAGCTTAATATGCAAGCACTAGTCGGTACTTTTAAGCAGTTTAACTCTACTAACCTAAACGGTTTCAAGATGCTAGGCGGTACTTTTGACAAAAACGCTCTTGACGCCTACAAAGAGCGCCAATTCACGAATAGTGGTTTTATTCTTAATATTTCCGAGCTCGCATCGGTCTACCACTTACCGCACACCAACGTAGAAACGCCAAACATCGTTTGGGCTTCGAGTAAAACCGCTGAGCCCCCCGCTAAACTCCCAATGCTTACTGGCGAACAAGCACACGACGAAAACATCTCCGCCTTCGGTCTTACTGATTTCCGCGGCATCAAACATCAATTCGGAATGTATCGCCGCGATCGCTCTCGTCATGTCTATATCATCGGTCAAACCGGCTCAGGTAAATCCGGTCTTCTGACGCTATTTGCGCTCAGTGACATTTACCATAATCAAGGTTATTGCATTATCGATCCACATGGCGACCTCGCTATGGATAACCTGAAGTTTATTCCTGAAAGCCGCATTGATGATGTTGTTTACTTCAACCCAGCCGACACGCAATATCCAATGGCATTTAATCCGCTCGAAGTTTACGATCCCGCCCGCAAGCCAAATATTTCCTCCGAGGTAATTGGCGTGCTAAAACGTATGTTCGGCGAATCCTGGGGTCCACGCCTCGAACATATTCTGCGTTATACTTTACTCGCACTCCTCGATCGACCAAACACCACCATGCTCGACATTTCTCGCATGTTAACCGATAAAGATTTCCGCAAAGAAACGCTTGAATACTGTAAAGACGTTACTGTACTCCAATTCTGGAAACAAGAATTCGGTTCCTGGGGCGATAAGCAAGTTACCGAATCGGTTGCACCAATCCTGAACAAGGTCGGCGCCTTTACGGCCAATCCAATTATTCGCAACATTATCGGCCAACCAAAGTCTAGCTTCGATATCCGCAAAATTATGGATGAAGGAAAGATTCTGGTCGTTAATCTCTCGAAAGGTCTAATTGGCGAAGATAATGCCGCTATTCTTGGTTCTTTCTTAGTTACAAAAGTCCAGCTCGCCGCCATGAGCCGCTCGGATATACCAAACGTCGAAGACCGCCGTCCATTTTATCTCTACGTCGATGAGTTCCAAAACTTTGCCACCGATTCCTTCTCAGTTATCCTCTCCGAAGCACGCAAATATGGCTTGAATCTCACCGTCGCCAACCAGTACACCTCACAGATGACGGAATCCGTTCGCGACGCCGTCTTCGGTAACGTCGGTACCACTATTTCTTTCCGCGTGTCAGCCGACGATGCTCCAATCCTTTCAAAACAATTTGAGCCAATCTTTGAAGCTCAAGATCTCCTTAATCTTAACAATCGCCACTTTGTCGTTTCAATGATTATCAACGGCGAAAAAACACCAGCATTCTCCGCCACTACGCTAAGCATTCCGAAACCGCCCAACGACATCACTCCGCGCATCGTTCGTAATTCTCGCTTAGTTTATGCCCGCAGTAGGGAAGAAGTCGAAGAAGACATCCGCGCCAATATTGAAGCAGCAGAGAAATGGAAGAAAGACCTCTCCGATTCCGGTCGTGCCGCTGGCGAAAAAGGCTCTCATCCGAAAGAAAAACCAAGCTATACCTTTGTCCCTACTCCACAAGCCGACTTTCGTAAACAAAAAATCTCCCCTAACGCCGCTGAAGGAGAAGAAAAATCCGGCAACGGTCTTAAAGATCTCAGTAAACTATTAGGTGAAAAAGCAAACAAAATTGAATCTAAGCAGCATTCTAGCCCAAACATTAAGACTACCATCGTAAAAGATGAACCAGAAGAAGAAACCGTCAATAAACGCCCGATGATAACCTCTGGCGACGGAGATTCTGCTATCGTTACGCATCCGAACTCAAATCAAAACAGTAATAACCATAAAAATCATAATCGCAACAATCGTAGCCATAGCCGTAACCGTAATAAAAACAAAAATCATTAACAGAGGCGCAACAGAGATAGAAAGGGCAAGGGAAGCGCAAAATTGCCTCCTGGGGGGGTGATTTATCTCCTGGGGGGTGATTTTTCTGATAATATTAATATTTCAACTATAGTTATTTTGGTGAGTATTATTTTGACACCAATTTCTTGCTTAGCCAATCGACGAATGGCCAATCGACGAATGATTTTCGCTAAAGGGCACCGTGAAATTATTTCACAATTATTTATTTCACGCAAAACTAGCCGCCAGGGAAGTGGATTTTTCGATTTTACCCCCCTACCCCCGTTTTAATAGAGTAAGCCCCCCTATTCTACCCCTGTTAACGACAATAGCCACCTCTGTTAATTAACTATTCATGCATCGCAAATACTTACGAAGCCACGCGAGACGCCACGATACGCGATAATACATAAGCAGTATAAAATAGCGTCCGCAAGGTTAGAACGACCTTAGAGCGCAAAATAAGAGGCAAATAGAGCAAAAGCCGGCTCATGGTCTAAAAACTTAGCATAAACAAGACGTATGTATAATCAACTTTTTGCCATATTCTTAATGTCGCACAATGTATATTTTACGACTTACACATATATAAATGCCAGACACATAACAATTCAAAAAAAACGCAGACACGTAACCTACAAAAACCCTGTTAATAGATATACTTCTATTCAAACATCTATATTACAGATCCGTACACCGAAATCAAAAACTTACAAAAATAGGGGGGCTCCCCCGAAAAAATCAGCCGGGGGAGCGGCTCCATGCATTCAAATTTGACAATGATTCTAGCATCCATATGTCACTACCTCTGTAAAATCGCATATTATAACATAATCATCACTCAAAGCGCCAATTTTTCACGCGTGAAATCTCTCATTATTTGACAATTTCACGATTTCATTTTTTCTCTTGCTCCCCTACCCCTATTTTTATTTTTGCAACGCGTTTTGACCAACTCGCCACCTTCGTATCTATTTCGCTCGATTTTCTTACCGAACAAAAACCGAACATAAGGGAACTCGGGGGAGTAAAAGCCGAAAAACCAAAAGGCAGCCTCGATCATTCCTCTTATTTATAATACGCTTTCCCCTCTACGCGTAAATCAACGTATTCCGCTTTTACCTTCTTCTTATCCAAATAACGAATCATTCGCCCCATGTCTTCTGCCTGCTCGGCGCTACCACGATCAATCGTCATCTTGAAGTATTCGCCACGTTCCTTGACGTAAACATGAATCTCGCGCGCCTTATTGAGCGGCAACACGACACGATCAAGCTCGAAACCTTCAATCTTAGCATCTTTCTCTAAACGTACTACGAATTCTTTCACGCGTGCGCTAATCTCAGTTCCGGGATTATCATCCGAAATCGCCACCGTCGGCTCTGGCTCTTGTATAACCGTTTCTTTTTTCCTACTTTCGGCCAGCAATTCGGAAACATAATGACCAACTACAATGCCAATTAAAGCGATCAATATCACTACGCCAATTACGACGCTTACATTCTTGCGCTTCGTCTTCTTACGCTGTTTTAGGCGTTCAAGCTTCGCTTTACGCTCGTCTGAAAAAGCATCGCCCGCAATCGTCCGCCCAATACGATAGTTCTCATTTTGACGCTCCTGACGACGCACTGGGATTGATTCAGCTTTCTCTTCGACCTTTTTCTTCTTGCCGCCTAAAAGTTTCATTTACACACTCTCTCTAGCGGTCCTGTAATACCTCGAAACCAGGCAGCTTTTTGCCCGAAAGTAGCTCCAAACTTGCACCCCCGCCAGTCGAAACCAAACCAAAATGTAAATTCTCATCTTTTATTGATTCTACGAAACCAGTCGTATCCCCACCGCCGATAATCGAGAAAACATCGCGCGAGCCGAGCGCACGCGCAACCGCCAGTGAAGCCTTCGCGTAGCGTTCATCTTCAACCATACCCAAAGTTCCATTCCAAATCACAGTCTTAGCCTTGAGAATCATTGCTAAAATTTCAGTCACACAATTTATAGAAATATCCAATTTTGCACCTTTTTCATCAGTCACAAAGCTATCTGCTACATACACTTTCGAATCAGTCGCCCGATAACCATCCGCCGCTATCTTACCACCAACCGCAATCATATCTGCAATCGGCAAGAACTTATCAATTAAAGGCTGCTTATCTTCAACTTTTGCGCCGCCAATAATAACTAAAAGTGGATGCTCTGGATTCGTCATTGCACCCTCCAGGCTAGAAACCTCTTTCTCGACCAAGAAACCAGCTACTGCCGGTAATTTCTTCGCAATCGCCTCAGTAGAAGCGTGTGCACGATGTATAACCGCAAAACCATCCTGTACAAAGATTTCTGCGCCAGTTGCCGCAATAATTTCATCAGCAAACTTTTCCGAATTCGCTTCTTCATCTGGCGAAAAACGCAAATTTTCAAGCATCAAAATGCCACCTTCCGGCAAATCTTTAACTGCCGCCCTCACTCCATCGCCAAAAGTTTCATTAATAAAGCGCACTGTCTTATCAGGCAAAAGTCCAGCTAGGCATTCCGCGACTGGCATCAAAGAGTATTCTTCCGCCCTCTTCCCTTCCGGACGCCCCAAATGCGAAATCAAAATAACTTTCGCGACTTTTTGCTCCAGTAAATATTCAAGAGTTGGCAAACTTGCACGAATCCGCATATCTTCAGTAATCTTGCCATCCTTTATTGGTACGTTATAATCTACGCGCACTAAGACGACCTTCCCTGCTACGTCGATGTCACGTACTGTTTTCTTGCGAAAATCCATTTTACCTCCTCTTTTTGCCTTCCTTCTAAATCTTGCGAATCGTTATTTGATTTGTGCCACCTTCTTCATCGCGCAAACCCGATACCACTACCACAGTCAGGCTATCTTTGCCTTCTGGCACCTTTAGGTAGCCATTATTTTTTAGCTCTTGTGTCGCATCTATCGCATAATCCTCATTGTACTCACGCACATAGGCAGAGTTCGCATAAGTCAAAGCCAACTGACCTGCTACGCGCGGATTACTCGTAATTGATATCATCGGAATATTCGGACGCTGTGCCGCAATTGCTTCCGCCGTTGCGCCGCTCTTGGTTGCAGTTACAATCAAATCTGCATCAATCTGCTCCGCCAAACGCACCACTGCACGCGAAATTGCATCATAATTCTGATAATTACCGATTGTATCTTTCTCGATCGGTAAAATTTTAGAATTATCCTGCGTATAGAGAATTACTTTCTTCATCTCTTTAATCGCTTCGATTGGATATTTACCATTCGCCGTTTCATCCGAAAGCATTACAGCATCCGTACCTAAAAGTACCGCCGTTGCAACATCGGAAACCTCTGCACGAGTTGGGCGCGGATTATCTACCATCGAGCCCATCATCTGTGTTGCCACAATACAAAGCTTGGCATACTGGCGGCAAAGCGCAATCAACTTGCGCTGTACGATTGGCACTATTTCTGCACCAGCCTCATAAGCGAGATCGCCACGCGCTACCATAATACCATCACTCGCCTTTACGATCGCCTCCATCGTTTCATCGCTTTCGACCGCTTTCTTCGTTTCGATTTTAGCAATAATTTGCGCCGTCGATCCGTGCGAAACCATAATCTGACGCAACTTATCAATATCATCAGCGCTCTGAATAAAGCTCATTGCCACAAAATCAAAATCACGACTTGCACCAAATTCAATATCGGCTAAGTCCTTCTCTGTAATAATATCACCGCCCATGTCAGTATCCGGCAAATTAATACCCTTGCGGCTCATTACGTAGCCATCATTCTCGGCCTTAATTTTAATTGCCGTCGGCGAAACAATCTCAATCGTCGTTCCTTCAACTTTGCCATCAAACAGCAAAACCGGCTCGCCAACTTTAACCTTCTCAGCTAAGTTATATTGTACTGGCAATACATGACCGCCATCATGCTCCTTACAGGCGTAATCAAGAATCAATTCATCGCCCGTCTTTATGTCGAGATGATTTCCCATAATGTCACCCAAGCGAATTTTCGGCCCCTGCAAATCCTGCACAATTGCAACAGACTTACCCCGTTCGGCAGCATAACGCCTAATGGTCGCAATCTGTTGGTCACGCTCTTCGTAAGTACCGTGACTAAAATTTAAGCGAAAACCATTCACGCCCGCATAAACCATTTCTTTCAACTTCTCTTCTGCAAATACGGATGGGCCAACCGTTGCCAAGATTTTAGTGCGTTTAAATAACTTATTAGTACTCATACGTCTAATTATATCATCAGACCGCTTTGAACATAAACTCTTTAGACAAGAAAAACGGGCGCCTTTACCAGAGCGCCCGTTATTGGGAGTTAAGTTATTAAATGGTTTCGAATTCTTGTAGGTATTGTATGCAGAGCATCACAGCCCCAAAATAATTAAGCGGGGCTCCCCCTAAACCTACTTAGAATTCTATGCGTCGAGCTCGGCTTGGCCATTGCTCTGCTCGATCTCTATAGCGGTCGTCGTTCCACCAGTAGTACCCCACGAATGGGTAGGGGTTCGACAAACCTAGAGAGTCTCCCGCATTGCAAGACCACACTTCATGCATACTCCTACGCGGCCGTAGGTCAAAGCTCGGTAGCGACCCGAGCCCAGCTAACTAATAACGCTAATATAACGTTATCGTAGCTGCCTGCACTAAAACCATTTATAGTACAACCTAACTCGAGAAGCCCGTCGCTTCCCGCCATACTGTAAAAGCCCCTATTCTCGCTATGGCCACGAGAAAGAGCACTTAAAGCGGATGCGGGTGCGTCTTAAAAATTAGACGCTTCCGACCTTGCGGAATTTGACGCATTTCCTTTCCTCCCTTCTCAAAAAGTTCATCTTTTTACGACATTTTTAATTCTAGCACACGTTTATAAAAATGTCAATAGTAAATACATATTTTCATCAATTAATTAGATAGAATCGTCTAGATGGGTGATTTCTTTGTTCAAAACGCGTCTTAGCGGACGAGTGAGGACAAAAATCGCCCAAATAGGCGATTCTAACAACAAATTTGGTGATCACGGTGGGAATCGAACCCACGATTGCCAGGATGAAAACCTGGAGTCCTAACCACTAGACGACGTGACCAGTACTACTATTTTAACAATTATTTAAGCGTTTGACAAGCCCAAGCGATTATTACTTCTCTTTTGCCACGCTTATCACCATGTTTGCTAGACTTTCAGCAGCATTTTCCTTAGTGAAACCGTGCAAGTTCGCTGATAATTTATCTCTTTCGCGCGGACTACGCAACAAAGTCAAAACCGCATCCAATAATAGAGACGGCTTCTTCATCATTTTCGAATCCGATACCACAACCGCCGCATTTGCTTTCTCATAGGCTTTTGCATTCTTAACCTGATGGCGCCCCGGCAATTCCTCATTCGGCACCATAACCACCGGCTTTGCCATTGCGGATAATTCCGTCATAGTCGAAGCGCCCGCGCGCGAAATCACAACATCTGCCGCTCCAAATAATTTCCACATTTCACTCGAGAACTCAACCATGCGAAAATTCGACTGCAAACTACCATCTTCCCACTTTTCATATTCTTTCAGGTCCATCATTTCCGGATAGCGCTCACGTCCCGCTACTAACATTACGGAAGTTTTCTGCAGCAGTTCCGGTAATATTTCGCGCATCGTCAAATTAATATCCTCAGCACCCAAACTGCCACCAGTCGCCAACACTAATCTTTTTTCCGCATCGAAACCCAATTCTTTCTTCAGCATCTTCTGTTTATGCTCAGAGACCGGCTTAAACTCCTCGCTAATTGGAATCCCCGTCCATTCCGCTCTATCTTCCGGATAGGAATAGTAACTTAACGGCATACCGGTCGCAATTTTTGCTGCCTTTTTCGAAAGCAAGCGATTTGCTAAACCTGGCGTCGCATCACTATCATGAATTACGTATGGAATACGCAACAACCGTGCCGCCATTCCCACCGGCAAGCATACGTAACCACCTTTCAGAAAGATCGCATCTGGACGATGTGCAATCAAACGGAAAAAGCTCTGAAAGAAACCACCGATCAGACGAAAGAAATCCGCTATATTATGCAAAATAATATCAAAATGCTTCAAGTAGTCAATAAAACCAAAATTCGCATAACGACGCAATTTACCCGCCGCTACCTTTTTAATCTCAACATCCATCCCATTTTCGACGGTAATTTTACGAGCATTTTTGTAATATTTTTTGTCAGTCCAAAAATCAACCTTTGCTCGCGGGCGAATCTTCCAAATCTCACGTACGACGGCGACCACCGGCGTAACGTGCCCCCCGCTCCCCCCGCCTACTACTAGAATCCTCATCTATTGCTTCTCTTTTCGTCCAACTAGATATTTGTAATGTCATGCCAATTGCGAACGATACGCACAGCATACTCGAGCCGCCATGGCTCAGGAACGGTAGCGTAATGCCTTTCATCGGCATTAATGCCAACATTCCACCTACGTTTATTATAACATGCGCCAAAATCCAGGCAAAAACCCCTAATACGAAGAAGCTCTTCTCTTCATCTGCCGTTTTGCGCGCCACGTCCATAATTCGCATTAGCAAAACTACATATACAATCAGCAACACAACTGAGCCAAAGAACCCCCAAGCTTCGCCTACCACTGAAAAAATCGAGTCACTTGGCGCTTCTGGCAAATAACCAGTCGTCTGTACGCTATTACCAAGCCCTACGCCAAATGCCCCGCCCGTGCCAAAGCCAATCAAAGAATTCATAATATGAAAATTATCACCCTCGCCGTTAAAGCCCGCTATACGCTCCAGACGGTGCGGCGCAATCATAATTAGCAACACCACACAAATCGCAACCACAATACCGAACAGACCTAACTGCTTCCACGGCATTTCCCCAATAAACATCATAATGCCAAGCATCAAATAAATTACTGCCGTCGAACCTAAATCTTTCTCCATGAAAGCCACCACAAAAGCCACGGCGCCAATAATTACTCCCATCGGCACCCAAAATTCACTTTTATCCAGCTGATTTTTCTTCCGCCGATCCGTCACTAACCAGGCGCCGTAAAACAATACTGCCACTTTCAACAATTCCGCCGGCTGGAAACTGCCAAGTATCGGTAAAGTGATCGCTCGGCACGCGCCTTCATCACATAGCACCAAAGATTCCATACCCGCACGACCCAAAGCTGCCGTCAAAAAACACAAGACTAAAGAAAAAACTGTAAAAGCCTTGCCGTATTTACCAAATTTATCATATGGAACAAAGAATCCTAACAGCAAAAATAAAATCGAAGCAAAAACACCTTTCAGTTGTCCCGAAAAATAGAAGTCACCATCTATCCCCTCCGACTGCGCCGCACGCGGCCCAATCGCATACACGATAATAAGCCCAGCCGCCATCAAGCCCACCGTCAATAATAGAATCGCAAAATCTGGTCGATGTTTTCTCACTTAATAATACCCCCACCCATCGCCAAAAATACACCGAGCATAGCCGTTACGCCACCAATAATCCAAAAACGCATCACAACCTTGCTCTCTTCCCAGCCCTTTGCCTGCAAATGATGATGCAATGGCGCCGACACGAATATCTTTTTGTGAAAAAATTTCTTCGAGCAAATCTGCAACAATGAACTGCCAGCCTCTACGACGAATAGTACGCCGATAATCGGTAGGAGCAAAAATGAGTTTGTCATCATCGCCACTACGCCAAGCCCCGCACCTAGCGCAAACGATCCCGTATCGCCCATCATAAAACGTGCCGGATAAACATTGAACCAAATATAGGAAAGTAAAGCACCAAGCACAATAAAGCAGAAACCTGCCAAAAACCACTGCTCTTGCAATAATGCAATTACACCGTAAGAACCGTATGCAAGCATCGCCAAACCGCCCGCCAAACCATCGAGACCATCGGAAATATTCACCGCATTACCCGTCGCCACTACCGCAAAAGCAAATAATACAATCATCCCTACTACGCCAATATTTACAGAACCAAAATAAGGCACCATTACCGAAGTCCAGCCTAACTTTACGGCAAAGAACCAGCCTAACGCTATGCCTAACGCCGTAATCATAAAGAACTTTACCGGCGCACGCAAACCTGCCGCTGCATTTTTACCAAACAAATTAATCACATCGTCAATAAAACCAATTAAACCGCCGCCTACAAAAGCCACAATTGGTAGCCAAGTTTGACCACGATTCAAGCAGTTACAGGCAATTAGAACAATCGGCACCGCCACTAGCATAATCATGCCGGCCATCGTTGGAAAATGGCGCTTGATTTTATCCTCGTGTAGTTTATTCATAACAGTTAATTCTTTTCCCGTCACATCTACACTTTTCTGACGCTTCCATAATTTATGCTTATACGCAAAATTTGTATAAATCGGCGTCAAAAACATCGATAATAGAAAAGCCCCGAGCGCCAAAATCAGCTCATATCCGATATTTGAATTTATATCTGCTAACATTCGGCACTATCCTTTCTATTTTATTGGCTCTATTCTTAAATATTCTAACAAATAATTACTAATCTCGGTAAATACCGGCACCGCATCTAGAGAGCCCCATAAGAGACTATTACCATCTAATCGCACCATCACGACATATTCCGGCATTGACCCCTCCTCATTTCTACGCCCATAGCCAATCACGCTCGCGATTGTTGCATCTGAAGTATATCTGCCACTCGCATCATACGTCTCCGACGTACCAGTTTTTATGCCTATCTTATACCCAGCTTTATCGCCAGATTTCGGCACTTCATTTGCACGCACTTCCTCAAGCATCGAACGCATTTGTGTACTCGTACTCTCCGCAATTGTCTGCCTAATTGGTTCTTTATTCCCCTCATCATAAAATGCACCATTATTCATCGTGCCGGCAATAATTGTTGGCTGATAATATTTCCCGCCATTAACTAAAGACGAAAACGCCGATGCAACCTGCACCATCGTCAAATTCATCCCCTGGCCAAAGGTCATATTTGCATAACGCACCGCATTGCCCTCATCTTCTTCTGGACTGATAATAATTCCCGGAGCATCATTCAGTTCAATCCCCGTCCTTTTACCTAAACCAAAATTATCCGTCAAATAATTGTAGAATTTCGTACGTGCCTGCTTCGTAATGCTACCACCACCCATCCGACGCAAAGCCTCAATCGACCCCGTATTAAACGAATAATCCAAAGCTGTCCGAAAATTAATCTCACCCAAAGCCGTATTCGTTAAAGCATTCTGCATCCTACGATCACCCACCATCGTATAACCTTTATTGTAATAAGTATCCGTTGGCCGAATCGCGCCTTCATTAATCGCCGCCGCATAAGTAAAAGTTTTACAAACCGATGCCGGCTCATAAGGCGACTCGACTACACGATTCGTAAATAACGACGCATCCTTCACCTTATAGTATTCTTCTGGATTAAATGATGGATAATTTGCCATCGCCATGACTTTTCCCGTCTTTGGATCCATTACAATCACACTCGCCGCCGTAATGGCTTTATTATTCTCCATACGCGCCTTCAGAATCTTCTCAATTTTTCGCTGCACATTATCGTCAATCGTCAAAACAATATTATCGCCATCCTTAGCCGGAATTTCGACATTGTCATCGCCAATCGAAAGCGGAATTTGATTAACATCCGTTACCGTCTTCAATAAACCATTCTTACCAGCCAAACGGTCATTCAATGCGCCTTCTAATCCCGTACCGACACCCTCCGCATTAATAAAGCCCAAAATCTGCGCGCCTAATTGCCCCGCCGGATACACGCGACGCGACGTCTCCTTTTGGCCAACCCCGCGCAAATTGGCCTCCTTTACTTTCGTCACCGTTTCGTAATTTACGTGTTTTGCAATTTCGACATAACCACTCTCCATGTCCGACCAAACTTTGTCCCATGTTGTAATAATCTGTTTACCTAAAATATTCGTCAATTGTGCTTGAACTTTATCTTTATCTTGCACATAACTCGGATCAACAAAAATTAACCAAGTGCGCTCATTCATAATCACAGGCGTCGTCGAATTCTGACCGCTCATCATATAGACCTCGCCTCGTTTAGCCAACAATGTATACTTCGAAACTCGCATCTCGCTTGCCACATCAACATATCTGCGGTGGTCGACAATTTGTACTAAAAATAATCGCACAACCGCAACAAATAATGCTATAAAAACTAGCACTCGAACCAATAGATAACGCGATTTACGCGACATAAACATAAGTAAATTATACTACATCGCTACCCCATATTAAACATAAAAAATCCGGCCAAACACTGACCGGTTTTTTACAAGAAAAAAGTGATTATTCTTTCACAAAATCCGCACTATTCGCATCAACCATCGTCGTTGCGACTTTATTATTGTCTTCATCTGCAGCCTTAGCGGTAATCTTCGCATTTTCCACCGCTAACGCATCCCTCTGCGCTTCGAGATTCGTAATCTCGTCATCTACCTTGGCTATTTCGACGTCATAATTGGTTACTTTCGTACTTTGCGTCAGAAAAATCAAGCCAGTTAACAACACAATTAAAACAATCACAATTGTATGATTAACCGGCCCCAGGATAATCTTCGAGTTATGACGAACCGCGTTACGATTACGTACCCATGTACTCGATGGGCTACTCGTTCCCGACATTCTTCTGGTTGCGTAATATGCTGGCATCAAAATTTCCGTTTTTTATTTTTGTTTTATATTCACACTTCTCTACATTCAAAAGCTTTGGCGGTAAGCTGGACACAAAGAGAAAAATGCCCAGCTTCACCAAAGAAGGTCAAAAATGTTTATAGGTCTACACACTCCGCGCTAACTACACCTATCGTAGAGGCACCCCGAAACCCGGGGCATATAGGTCGTATTTGCGTTTTTATATCAAAAAGAATTTTTATCGGTCAAAATAAAATCTTTTTGCTTAGCCAAAATATAGCTAACAATTAGCGGAAGTGAACTTTAACTTGTTGCGCACGGCTTCTGTTCGTAACAGTAATTTTTGCCATACTCTTATACTCCTTTTTTTGTTTTTTGTTTTACGATTGCGCCTCGTCATACAACACTATAGGCGCCATCAAGATTGGTCAAATCTTCTCGGCCACCCTCAGCTTTGCACTCCGCGCGCGGGGATTATTAACGATTTCAGTTTTATCCGCAACAATTGGCTTCTTTGTTATAATGCGCAATGTCGACTCTAAACCTTTACTACTTTCATCCTTAAAATACTCTTTAACGAGCCGATCCTCGAGGCTGTGAAAAGTTATGATTGCTACCCTTCCGCCCGGATTTAATAGCTTCGGCAATAATGGCAATGTCTTTTCGATAATTTCAAGCTCATCGTTTACGACAATCCTAATTGCCTGAAAAATCCGTGTCGCCGGATGTGTATGCGAGTACGGCGATTTTGATTTTATTAAATCGGCGAGTTCGGTAGTTGTTTCGACTGGTCGATTCATGCAGATTTCGCGGGCTAGCAATTTAGCACGACCACGTCGTTCCTCTGCGTATTGTTCAAAAATATCCGCTAATTTCCGTTCGCTCCACTTATTTACAATCGTCCAAGCATCCAATTCTTGCGACTCATCCATTCGCATATCAAGTCGCGCTTCCTTAGCAAACGAAAAACCTCGTTCCCCTCTATCTAGTTGCGGCGAAGAAACGCCAAAGTCCGCCAGAATCATATCGAATCTCATTTCACTCTCCACAAGTCGTAGCGCAGTACTATAAAAATCATCATGCATTAATTTCGGCTTCACATCATTGTACTTCGCCTTAAGGAAATCAATCGCATTTTGATCACGGTCATTCAGGACCGCTCCATTATAGTTCCGAGTTACTTCCAAAATTTTATCAGCGTGCCCACCATATCCCGCCGTAAGGTCTAAATACGTCTCACCTTCTGACGGCCGCAGATACTTTATTACATCCGATAATAACACTGGAATATGAACTTCATTCATCTCTTCATTATATCGTAGTTCGAACCCGAGCATCTAGAAATTTCAGGTGTTTGTGTTTTTTGTTGTTTATTTTGTCCTTTACACATTTAAGATTCTACAATCACCAGCCAGCATTTAGCCAACCCATTAATTGTAGAGTTGAGAGACTTAATTTGTGTGAGGTGGAGTTATATGTTTGGGAGGTGTGTATTTTAATGAATGTACCTACGGTTTCTATGTCGCGTATCCTAAACGCGCCCAAAACTCCTAGATGTTCGGATTCGAACGTTTTTAATGTACTAAAATAAGAACCAATTAGCGCTTCGTCAACGTAACAACCTGATATGCTTGCGATTGGTTCTCTACATTAATCTTCTTTCTCATTGTCTTTTTTCTCCAACCGTTTATGGTTTTTATTTTTATTTCGTGGTTTTTATTTTTTTGTTTCCACTTGTCCTTAGTTTAGACAACATTTTCTAAAAATACAAGACCTTTTTTGATCTAGTTTTCCACATTATGGTGCAAAAATAGCCACAAAAACAGATGTAAAACCGAACAAAAAAAATTTTTTTCTTATGCTTTTCCACACTTGCATATTGTCATATTCCATATTTTAATAACCGAACATAGTCCCTATTGCATTTTTTACAATATATTTTAAAATAGGCATACCTACCGCTATTGACTACTAAACATAAACATTGTAAAATATCAATAATTAAGATGAACTAGGTGGCAATTTACAAGTGCCCTCCCCTACCATCTTGTCGCTCATTAATATTTCATTCGTCCATATACGCAGGAGGTTTTAAAAAGTATTGGGGAAAATAGTTAGAGGATATTGGGATTGTGATTATTGCAACACAACAGATATTGCAGGTAATATCTACACCTGCCCAAACTGCGGCAAAACGCGCGGCAAAGACGTGGTCTTTCATGTTACTCCACACGACAGCAACAAACCGCGCCACGTAGTTTCACCTAACAGCGATGAATATCGTCAAGCAAAAGCCGGTCCAGACTGGACTTGCAGCTATTGCGACAGTAACAATCCCGCCAATAAAACAATCTGTCATAATTGCGGTCACTCTAGGGATGAAAGCGATAAACACTATTTTGAACTTCACCCAGAACGCGTCGCCACCATTGACACCACCATTGACGCCACCAGACATTACGCGGCGGGTCAAACATCCAGAAATAGTCGCTACAGCAATGCACACAATGCTACCGATAACGATGGCGACAACAACGACGACACCTATTGGAATGGCTTCTCCGATACTATTTCCAATTTACCCTGGAGAGGCATCGGCATTCTCGCGGCAATCATTCTTGCAATCATCTGTATCGTAATGGTCTTAATGCCTAAGGAACGCACGATTACTGTCACTGATATGGATTGGGAACGTAATATTGTCATCGAAGAATATCGCACCGTAAGCGAATCGGACTGGTACGTTCCGTCTGGTGGACGCGTAACCTATACGCAGAACGAAATACATCATTACGAGCAAGTGCTCGATCACTACGAAAAAGTGTCGCACGAGCGCACGGTCGTCATTGGTAGCCACGAAGAAGTCGTAGGCTATCGCGACCTTGGTAATGGCTATTTCGAGGAAGAAACTCGCACGGTTTACGATTACGGCACGGAAACGTACTACACAGATGAACCCGTTTACCGCAACGAGCCTGTTTATCAAACCAAATATTATTACGACATCGAACGATGGGTCTATGACCATACGGAAACCGCCTCGGCGCACAATAGAGAGCCATACTGGCCAGAGGTTAAACTCACCTCCGACAAAAAGCGCGAAGGCGCACATATGGCAAGCTATGGACTTTCCGCCATCTACGAGGATAAGGAATCTCATTATACGCTCGATTATGAAGACTGGCGCTATATTTCAATTGGCGACCAACTTCGCGTTAAAGTACACATCACTGGACGCATTGAATTGATAGACGAATGAATAAAAAACAACAGAAAGGCCCGGAATCTCCATTCCGAGCCTATTTTTTTGGTCTAGTAAATCTAAATTAATTGAAAGAACGCCTGATAATTGAAGGCGTCCATTACAGCATAGCGGTAGCTCTCTTCCGGATAATCTTCCGCACCCCAAGGCTCCATGCTCAAACTGAATTCTTCGCCATCCAGCTGCTTGAATACTGCCATTTTATCCCCCTCGTCAGCCCCATCTTCAAAATGGTCAAAACGTCCAATCCTAGGAACCAGGCAAAATTCATATTGCATAGCGAAAAAGCCGTTCGTAAACCAACCCGAAGTAGCCGCGACCTTTATCCTCCAGAAACACCACAACAAAGCTCAAGGCATATGGATACACCCACATTAGCATTATCGCATTGATTAAAAATTCAGCCACAACCCAAGTTATTGCAACAGACAGAATTACTAGACCAATTGTTTTAAGGGTCAACATTCTATCACCCCCCTCTCTCCATCGTGAGAATCATCACTAATAATGTCTAGTCTATTTTCTTAGAGTATAAAACTCATGTCAAACATGAGCTTTTTAATCTATTAAACCATCCTCACGCATTGTCTGTAATAGAATATGCCAGTACTTCACATAATTAATTCGACACGAAGAAATATCATCAATCAAAGTAAATAAATCTTTGCGCTCACCCTCTTGCATATGTCTAAACTATACTACAATTGATGGTTACGCTGACGCTTGCGCATGGTTGGGTTCAGCTCTTTTTTGCGCAAACGTAACGACTTTGGCGTAACTTCCAAAAGCTCATCTTCCATCAAGAAATCTAGACATTGTTCAAGCGATAATTGCGTATAAGGCGTCAACTGAATTGCCCCATCCGATGCATGCGTACGCATATTAGTAAGCTGCTTCTCGCGACAAACATTAATGTCTAGTTCATCTTTCTTTGATAAGCCCACAATCATGCCCATATAAACATCAACTTGTGGCGGAATATACAAAATTCCACGTGCTTGCGCTGCATCAAGCGCATAAGCTGTACTTTGACCAGCTTCTGAAGCTACTAAAGCACCATTGCGCTCCTGACGATAATGTGAAGTTACCGGCTGATAACCTTTTGGTAAAGTGTTCATAATCGCCGTTCCTTTGGTTTCCGTCAAGAGATTATTACGTAAACCAATCAAAGCTGCCGTAGTAATGTTATAGCGAAAACGTACACTACCAGTTGTTGTCATTTCTTGTTCGACTAATTCCGCCTTACGCACACCTAACTCTTGCGAAACTGCACCTACGAATTCCGATGCTACCTCAATTGTTAATTCTTCCACCGGCTCCATTTCAACGCCATTTTCCATTTTGTAAACGACTTCTGGACGACCAACTTCCATCTCGTAACCTTCACGACGCATCGTCTCAATCAGTACAGACAAATGCAATTCGCCACGACCCGACACTTTATAGCCCAAACCCTGCGGCTCCAAACGCAAAGCAATATTCGTCTCAAGTTCACGTTTCAGACGATCGCCAATTTGACGCGAAGTCGTAAATTCGCCCTCGCGCCCCTTCAGCGGAGACGTATTTGGTCCGATATAAATGCTCAGCGTTGGCGCCTCAAGTTCAATTGTCGGCAACGCTTCCGGATTGTCGCCAGTTGCAATCGTATCGCCAATCGAAGCCGCGCCTAGACCTGCCAAAGCCACAATATCGCCAGCTATCGCCTCAGTCGCCTCTTCGCGCCCCAAGCCACGATAAGTATACAGACTATCAATTTTGCCGCGTACAACTTCGCCGTTAACCTTCATTACGGAAACTGCTTCGTTTTTCTTAAGTTTGCCACGGAAAATTTTGCCAATTGCATATTTACCCAAATAACTATCGGCCGCCAATGCCGCTACAAGCAACTGTGCGCCCTTAGAATCATCCGTATCAACTTGTGGCTCCGGAATTTCATTAATAATCGCATCAAAGACCACATGTAAATCATTGTCTAATTCTGGCGTTTTCCCTGCTTTACCATCCCGCGCAATTGCATAGTAAGTTGGATATTTTAGCTGCTCCTCGTTAGTCGCTAATTCCAAGAACAAATCGCCAATTTCGTCCTCTACCTCGCCCAAACGTGCGGCAGGCTTATCAATCTTATTTATGACTACAATCGGCGTTAAAGATAATTCTAGAGCCTTCTGCAGCACAAATTTCGTCTGCGGCATTGGGCCTTCTTGCGCATCTACAATTAGTAATACACCATCTGCCATATTGAGCGTACGCTCAACTTCGCCCGAAAAGTCCGCATGGCCTGGCGTATCGATAATATTAATTTTATAGCCGTTATAAAAAACCGCTGTTTGCTTCGCCGTAATCGTAATACCGCGCTCATGCTCTTGGTCGCCCGAATCCATAATAAGAGTCTGACCCATTTCCGCCTGATTCTCGCGAAAAGTATTGCTCTGCTTCAAAAGAGCATCTACTAAAGTAGTTTTACCATGATCTACGTGGGCAATAATTGCCACATTGCGAATTTTACTCTTATCTTTCATCTTATTCTTCCTCACCCCATTAGGCTAATTACAAACTATATTTTCCTGAACGATTAGAATTGTCTAGATTGGTATTCTCTTTTTGTTTGGCGCATCTTCTTCGCCAAGCCATGACAGAAAAAAATGCCAAGATAGGCAATTCTAGACTTTCAGATGGTGGGCGGTAGAGGATTTGAACCTCTGACCTCGTCTACGTCAAAGACGCGCTCTAGCCAACTGAGCTAACCGCCCATAAAGTCTATAAAAATATTAGCACATTCCCCTGTTTTTGGCAATAATCATCAATCATCGCTCTTCGTCTGCATTCCGTCGATTCTGTTCAAGCATATCCCTCGCATCTCGATAATACGCCGCGTCTAAGCCATCTTTCATCTAGCCCGGCTTGAGTTCGCCTGCTTCTATTCGCCCATAATCTTCTGCCAAACGCTGCATCTCTGCCGGATGATTTACGAGGTAGTTATACCGAATCATTGCTCCCATCTGCGCCCCAATATAATAACTTTCCTGCTCAATCAATTGGCTTTTATAATTAGCGTAATTTCTGAGCTCCGGCTCATATTTAACATATTTCCATTTATTAATTCGATATTTTTGTGCAATCTCGCTATCATCATCAGACTTTGCAATCTCGTCCTGCTTACAATGCCAAAGCTCGTGACTCAAGGTGATTGCTATTTCCGAAATCGAACTATGGCTATCCACAACAATTCTTACCGTCTTTTCGATGCCACTCTGCTGACCTGCATTATTACAATAAACCCCCGATTCGTCGCCTTCATCAGTTGTTTCTATTATTATTTTCGGCATCTCTTTAAGCGAGTATCCGTATGCTAAAACTCCGGCCATTTTTTCAATGCCTGGCCTCAGCGCCTCTTCGCTTAAATTCTCAAAGTCAATCGACCCATGAGGAATTGCATTAATGAAATCATTATAGAATCCAGGCTTTCCTATTATCTCTCGCATCACTGGCACCATTCGACTACGTGTCTGTTCTAAACTCACGTCATAAACTTCGGGATAATCTGTCTCGACAAAGTTTCCCTCCTCGACGAACATTAAAACGTCATCGCGCATCGAAATCTCATGCTTTCGACCAGTCATATATTTCTTTACCCCACGCCTTATTAACTCAATACCATCTTTACTATGCAAGAAATCATCCAATAGTTCACCATATTTTTGATTAAGCTCCGAACTATTTGCCAACTCACGCATCGCAGTGTCGACTTCGTCTTCGCTCAAATCACCCTTTTCGCCTGAAGCTAAAAAATCCACAAAACGCTGATGGATGTCAGATAATTCAGTACTTTTACTGTTCGAACTTTGTTTTTCCATGATTCTTTTTATATTCTACCATGGTTCCGCTTACTCTTGATTTTATCTCGTATTGGAGTATAATAGCACCATTGGGTCCGTAGCTCAGCAGGTTAGAGCACCTGCCTTTTAAGCAGGGTGTCGTGAGTTCAAGTCTCACCGGACTCACCATTTTTTTTGAAGAAAAAATGTGCAGGTCCGTAGCTCAGCTGGCCATAGATAGATACAGCACCTGCCTTCTTGCCCTTGGGCAAGGTCGTGAGTTCAAGTCTCACCGGACTCACCATTTTTTTGAAGAAAAAATGTGCAGGTCCGTAGCTCAGCTGGCCATAGATAGATACAGCACCTGCCTTCTTGCCCTTGGGCAAGGTCGTGAGTTCAAGTCTCACCGGACTCACCATTTTTTTTGAAAATGCTTTATTCTGCTTTTTTGCGACGATTCTTAATCACAATGATGATTGCAACAATCAATACAATTACACCGCCGACAATCGCTAGAACCCACCAAGGCAAGTTAAGAACCGCATGACTTAAAATCACTTCCTTCTGCTTCCCCTCAGCATCAACATAGCTAATCCTTTGTTCGACCGTGAAAATACCATAACCAACCTTTGCTCTCTCATCGGCAACGGTAAACGTTTCCTCTGCGCCTGGAATTACGTCGCACGTCTCTTCTGCAACTTGCTTCCACTCAGATAAACCAAAAGCATTCTTGTACTGCACAAGATAATGAGCGGAAAAACCCGCCGTACCAGTATTCCTCACCTTCGCTTTAGCCGTAATACTATCACCCAGATTAAAGAATCCTACGCTTTGCTCCGCAATTTCGCCACCGTATTTGTAATCTTCGCTCGCCACGTCCGCACGGACAATAATCTCTACTTCCTCGTCTTCTTTACCATTATCCGCCTTAACCTTTGCATAATAAGTGCCACCCTTGGCATCGTTTGGTACCATTAAACGCAAACCAACTTGAACGCTGCTATCAGCTTTAATATCATATTTACGCTTACCACCAGCAAACGCAATCCAATCAGTAGCAGACGATTCATTCTTATCGTTATAATTCGTCACCTCGAGACGCACGACCATATCGGCAGTCGTATTATTCTTGAGAGTGATATATTTAGTGTAACTTCTACCGACCTCAGTTATGTTTCCGTAGCTGACCTGCGTTTCATCCACCGTCAACGACGAGACTACATCTTTTTCGTCAGCAAAAGCCGTTAAGCCGATACTTGCACTAAAAGCTATCATTAGGGCTATACCCAACCTAAGTATTTTTTTCATCACTCCTCACTTGTTACTGTCTCAATAATAGCATAAAAACTAACAAAAAAGTTATGTATAAATAGCAAAAGGCCACCAATACACTTGGTGGCCACATAAATGAACTCCCCCAATCAGATGATGACGCCGTCAGCATCTGCTATAGCACTCGCAAACTTAAATTTTTCGCTCACACGAACCGTAAGCTTACGGCCACTAATCTGAACATTGGGAATATCGATATAACTGCCGTCATCTGGCTCCTGAGCTCGCATAAGATCGTCGACCTTGATCGTATTCAGCATAAAAAGACCGATAGCCCCTTTAGGGTTAATCTGAAGCTGCTTTATTCTATCGCCATTGCCAGCTTTGACATCAATAGCAATACATTCTGCAATAAAAGCCAAAATCGACGGGTCTCTTTTAATTGGGTAAAACCCTTCTCTATATATCCAGTTAGCAGACCATACTCCGTTACTGCAAACTGCTTTATAGCCAAAAAAATCGATAACCCCTCCGCCGTATTCGTAGTTTTTCCCCTTAATAGTGCCTATATTCATAAATACACACCTCCTTTTTTTCAGGACACTAAAAACCAGCTACCTTTATATTATATCATATACTCCATAAATAATCAAATTAAGAACAGACCTACAATTATCTAGCTCTAGTTTCTAACTATTGTCGGCACTTCCTTAGTCATCACTCATCTCCCATTTTAAACGATGAGAAATTACCTCTTTTGCCTTTTATTATAAGTCATCGCAATAGTAAATAATATAACATTTTTCATATAAAAAACTTCCGTCTACCGAGTAGAATTGAAGAATAAAATCGTGCAGATAAGTATTCTCTCCTTGTCTTGCGCAGTTACCAATCGAGTAGAATCAAAAAACAGAAGAATTCGAGAATAGAATCTGCCAGGTTGGTAGATTCTTCTTTCAAGCGCGGTTATAGACCGAGCGAAAAAAGAAAAACTGCCAAGATGGCAGATTCTAACTCGAATTCATGGTGCGCCCGACTAGACTCGAACTAGCACAGCCGTTTGAATAGCCACTAGCACCTCAAGCTAGCGTGTCTACCAATTCCACCACGGGCGCAGATAGCTACATCTTAGCATATTTACCCTTTTTTGTAAAACGCCCCTTCAAAAAACAACCCCATATACACACATTAAACTCAGCCCCCTATAGTTAGGCCTCGCCTTAATCTTCCGCTAGTAAACCAAGTTCCTTTGCGACCGATTCATCGCGTCGCCCCTCGAAGAAGCGATAAAGCATACAGACTATTACATCGTGCGTCCCTTCGCCGATATATTCAATCGTTAAACTCTCAAACGCCGTCAAAGAACCGCCCAAAAATGACCATACCGAGTCAAAATTACCATATTTGTCGCGCAACGCCTTGCCCCGCTCGAAATCATCCCAAGATAGAAACGCGGTACAAACTTTCAAAAGAACACGACGAAAATCCTCGTGCTGAATATAGCAGTTTGCCTCTATTTCGTCACTAATGAAATAGGTACGATCAATCTCAGCATCTTGTTTATAGGATAAAAATGGAGGAATTACTTTATATATATCCATCTGAACCGATTCGAGATCCTTCGCGACAATACGCTCACATATATGCTCCACCAACTCTTTTGTCTGCATTTGACGAAATTTATTGCAAAACCCAGGCTCACGCTTATGAGTTTCCACTCTTCTTGGACGGCTTAAGGTTTCTTTCCAGGCAGTAAATGGATGCTTACCGCGCATCTGTTCTACGGCATAGGTAGTATAAGCGTCATTTAAATATAAAGTGTTTCCCATTCCAAGATTTACATAATTCCAGTTTGGATTAGCACGAATAACGGCTATCACCTTTTCTATTAATCCTGAATCGACATCCGCAGTTCTCAAAGCGCTATCCCAAGCCTGTCCAACTAACTTCTTGCCATTCCAAAACAAAAAACTTATTTCACCTGGTTGCCCCATGGCGCCAGCAGTAGCCACCTCAATCGCCGCCAAATCATCCGGCTTTAGTGCTCTAATTTTTGCATTCAAATCTTCATTCATACTACCCATCCTCCTATGGCGTCATATTAACATTTATCCTACGACTTGCCCAATTCTGCACGTCACTGAAACGATCGAGTACATCCGTTAATTCGCTGTTTTCTGAATAAATTTGCACATTCGGCATATGACAATACGTCATCGTCGATTGATATAGACCAATCGACGGTACATCTTGCGTCCAACGCTTCAAAAATGATTCAAACTTTGTCTTACGTAATTTAGCATTCGTAGTCGTACGTGCCGAAATTAACGCATCGTCTGCTAAGCCATTGCTATAGTTACTAAAGTTCCAACCCGAACCAGAAGCTTGCAATGAACTATAATATACAAACGGATCAGCACTAACACCAAGATCGACTTCGTAGATTAAGATGTCATAATCGCGCGTTCTCACTACAGCCGAGAAGAAATCCGTTGAAGCCTTCGCCTCATCATAGACATTCAAAACAACCCCAAAGCCTAATCGCTCCAGCTGTTTTCCAAAACGCTCCGCTACCTTCGTTAATACGTCACGCTGTGGTACGGAAACATTTAACATGACTTGCTTACCACTATTATCTACAATTTGGTCATCTTTATACTTCAAACCAGCGCCGACAATCAACTTCTTCGCCTCTTCTAAGTTATATTCACCCAAATCTGGCATTTTCAAATCTTCCTGACGCTGCAAAATTGGATAATCTAAAATCTGTGAATCATCAATATCTTTACGTACTTTTTCCATATTTACGCCGCGCTGAATCGCTTGACGTACTTTAACATTACTAAGCTTGCTGCCAGTTGTATTTAAAAACGCAAATGCGCCACCATTAATTAATGTGTTTTTGCGACTAATCGAGCCCGGGAGCTCGCTCGCCTCCCCCTTAGTTAATTCAGCAGTCGCCATCACATCCGAATTGCGCATCGCTTCCAAAATCTGTTCCGAGTTTTCATAAGTTTTAAGTGTAAAGCTATCCAGTTTTGCCACACTCTTATAATACTTTTCGTTACGGTTAAGATACACGGTTTGCATATTCGTGCTAGTTGCCGTCGCCGACTGCATTGCATTCAGGACAAATGGTCCAGACCCCACTGGATGCGTCGAAAAATTACTTTCATATACCAGAGCTGGACTAATTTCGCCCAAAATATGGGCTGGCACTAGCGGAAACTCTAAAGTATCTTCGAAATCCGTATATGGAGAAGGTAAAGTAAATACAGTCGTTAATTCGTCTTTTTTCTCTACCTTTACATTTGTAAAATTAACAGCAATCGTTGTCTTCGCCGAAGAATCCACAATTAGACCGACAGTATAAACGACGTCATCAGCCGTAATCTTTTCGCCATCCGACCAATGCAAATCATTACGCAATTTCAGTGTCCATACCTTCTTCGCCTCATCGGCGGTAATCGTATCAGCTAACTCATGTTTTAGATGCCCCGTTGAGTCTGGAGATACTATATTCGCAAATAGCAAACGCGCTAATACCTTTTCAGAACTCGTAGTGGCATAAAGCGGATTCATTGAACTAATTTTTCCCAGCGTTGCCTCGCTATAATCCCCACCTTTGACGAAGGCTTCCGTTTCATACGATTCGCCATACCAAATATTTTGCACAATCGCCAACAAAAATACGACTAAAACCAGAATCACCCACTCGACAACCCATAAACGAACTTCATGAATATTCGGCAAACGTCGTACAAAACGCTCGGAAAAATGCTTACCCGCGCGCTCGCCAAATTCATTGGCAGCCTTAGTAACGCGCCGACTGACTCTTTCCTTGCTGTGCCCACTCTTTTTACTTTTTATTCTCATTTACGGAACAATTAGAATTGCTAATATCGACAAAACAAAAACTACAACAAACACAATTGTAGCGTTAAAAAGTGATTTCTCAAGACCGCGGCGTTCAGTATTTAATTCGCCAGAACCGCCAAAACCAGCGCCTAAAGAAGCGCCACGCTGTTGCAACAAAATCAACAAAATCGATATAATTGCCGACACAAATATCAATATATTTAGAAATACACCTATATCCATAGGACTATTTTACACTAGGCATCCCTATATTGACAAGGAAGTTTATAAAAGAAATCAAGAGACAACTCCCAATTGCACCCCAGAAACTCATCGTGACGCCTGGAATCAATAAAATCGTCAAACCAACCATTGCTGCGTTCAAAATTAACGTAAACAAACCCAAAGTAACAAAGATGAGCGGCAATGCAAAAATTGTCGCTATTGGCTTTACTACAGTATTGACGAGTGAAAAAATTAACCCCGCCGACAAATATAGCCAGAACGAAGATTGCATCCATTCTGACCCCTCTTTAAATTCGCCAAAAAAATTGATACAAATATACATCGCAACACTAGAAACTATCCAACGAATCAAAAACGCTACAAATTGCTTCTTTATCATTCCCTCATTTTATCACGTCCTTGCGTTTAAGTAACGTGTGATACTGGATAGCAAAGCGATGACTTTCCTCGTCAATCCGCGCAATCAACTTCGCAACATGGCTATTTTTAGCCAACTCCACCATGCGATAATCACTCTCCCCTTCCGGAATCACAATCCGCACGCGCGCATTCTTACTATGATCACCACTTTTGTCCCGCCCTATCACTGGAATCTTAGCCTGCTCAGCCAACTGGCGAATCGCCGCAATCTGCCCCACTGAACCATCCAGCACAATCAAATCTGGTCTTCCCCAATCTTTAAGATGATTCAAACGTCGCATAATGACTTCACGCATACTCTCAGGGTCATTATTTTGCTGTTTACGTAATTTAAAACGTCGGTATTTTGTTCGATCCGCCGCCCCATTGATAAAACAGACCATCGAACCCGTTACATTCTTGCCAGATTGATGACTAATATCGTAGCCTTCTATCCGAATTGGCGGCCCCTCTAGTCCTAGCATATCCTGCAAATCTTCTAAGGCTTTATCGGATGAAATATCTAATAATTCCTTATCCGAAAAGACAATTTTTGTCCCCAACCCTTTTAATCCGAAAAATTGATTCCGATATTCCGCCGCCCGTTCATAATCGCCCTTTGCCGCCGCTTCGTACATTAGCTTTTCAAGGTCGCGCACCAATTTCTTGCGATTTCCTTTCAGATAACTAATCATATGACGCAAAGAATGTCTATAATCACGCGGTGTCATTTTACCAATTTCTATCCCCGGCGTTAACCCAAGATCAGTGTTCAAAGTTTTCTTGCCATTATATGGCCTATCGTAATACGGAAATATTCTTCGCAATATCCTCAAAGCGCGCTGAATCGCCACTTTTCCATAATAAGGTCCAAAATACTGAGCCCCATCATCATCCGGATTTCGCGTCATCGAAACATAAGGCACCTCCGATTTCATATCAATCCGCACATAACTCACCGACTTATCATCGCGCAGTAGAATATTCCACTTCGGCATATAACGTTTAATCATTTCGCTCTCAAGAAAAAGCGCATCCATTTCCGTATCAACTACAATCCAGTCCGTATCATCTATCTCAGCTACCAAAGCGCGCGTTTTCGCATCTTTACGTTCTGGCGACTGAAAGTACTGTCGCACACGATTACGCAAAATTGCCGCCTTACCAACATATATTACTTCACCTTCGCAATTTTTATGAAAATATACTCCCGGCTCTTTCGGAAGTTCCTTAAGTTTCTCTTTCAATTTAGGCGTTAAACTCATAATACTCTTTAATTGTATCATCAAAAACCACCTCTTTTCATAGAGGTGGTTTTTAGTTTTTAGCCTATTGCAATAAAGCCGAAGTCTGCGTTACTCCAGGCACAATATTGCCCATGATTTCTTCCAACATCTTAGCAGTATACGTCTCTTTAACTTTTTCAACACATTGATTATAGACCGATGCGTTCGAAATATAGCTTGCGCATGTCTGCTTAGCCAATTGTTCAACGTAGTTCGTCATAAATGTTGATTTGACAAATGAAGACATGAAGTCTTTACCCAAATCTTCAATAGTCTTTGCACTATCAGTTGGAGCTACTACGCTCTTCTCTTCATAACCAATCTTAACGTCAATATCCATATTGGCAGATTTACTCTTAATATTACCCTTAACCACCTTTAGTTCATGGCTCCATCCAGTAATGCCAAGTTTGATTTCCGCAGTAATCTTCTCTTTCTCATCTTCTTTATCTCCATATGACGAATCCGAGCTACCATCCACACAAGTTCTTAGACTTTTTACGGCATCAAGTCCCTTCACCTCATCTAGGAATGCTTGATACTTGTCATCACTTGTCCTTACTGAAAAATACTTTAAGCCGTCTGCGTCGCTTATACCTTTCTCGTCGTCATTCTCTACAAACGGATGGCTCTTATAAATAGCGGCAATCTTATCCTTAACTTCTTTAGAAGACACTTTATCCAGAGCCTCTGTCATACAGCTATAACTTTTCTGATAATTCTCAGTATCCGCAAAAGTACTACTATCAATCTTAAACCATTTACCATCAACCGCTTCGATTAACGACGATATCATACTGCTCATAAGCCCGCCATCTAAATTGCTCATATCACTATCGTCAATGCAATTTCGTCCAATCGATCCGCTATCGTCATCACACATTGTTCCACCTGTCATCGAACCAAACAATATATCTTCAAGTTTAGCGTCTTTCAACTGATTAAATTGTAAGTAAATACCATCGTTACTCATATAAGCAGCACTAACGTCAATCGAAACACTTTTTCCGTTAGTAAAATCTATCGCCAATGAACCAGTTCCGCTAAAATTCGATGCTTTCGTATCTGCTTTGAATGACAAGGTAACACTCTTCGCAATGTTCACATCCTTTGCACCACCCCCATTCTCTGATATGTCAGTCATCTTAATTGTTCCGTCAAACTGCCTTGCGTCTGTCTTGACAGAACTACCGAGCTGTTGCGAATTACCGCCAATCAAATTCGTCACTGCATCCAAAACTGTTCGTTCCTTCGATTCGTGCGCCATATAAAATATTACACCGCCAACCACAAGTCCAATCAATAATATAGCGACGATGATACCGATGATTAAACCAGTTTTTTTCTTTTTCTTTGGCGCATTCGCATTCGCATTATTAGTTGGATTTTCAGCAACCGATACGCTACCCGTAACTGGCGCTGCAGGATTAGCGGTCGCCGATTCGCCCAGATTTTCTACTGGCGCCGGAGTCGGCGTTGACCAGCTCTCCGCGGCAGGAGCTGCTGCCCCGACAGACTCGCCACCACCCGTAGTATTTGCGGCAACCGGCGCCTCTGCCCCATTAGAGGTAGCAGACGGCGCAATCGTCTCAGCAGCATCTTCTAGCGGCGCCTTATCTGGTCCGCCAAAACCTTCGTTAGTTGTACTATCCGAACCGAAAGGATTATCTCCATCATTCATATTTTCGCTCCTTAAAGCTTCTTCATTATTAAATGGTTTATTAACTACCAATTCGCCAGAACCTATCGCTCCAGCCAATTCTTCCTTCTTTCCCCCATCTTCTTGCATTACTTTATTTTGAACCGTAAGTCTATCACCATCATATACTAATGGATTTTCAATCGTGTCTTCTAAATCAGAAACAAATTCCTCTTCCGCAACAGCCTCCTCGTCAATTACTTCCTTATCGTCCATATTTCATCAGTATCAGTTAGTAATTCTACCTTACTGTCCGTCACCACCTTCAGTGATACTAGCGCCATCAATCTTAGCTGATTCTTTTACGTGCGTATTGCAAACGCCACTATTTTGGCATTCGACAGCCTTTTCATACTCATTAAGTAAATTGCTTGAGAATATAAACAAATATACAGCCAATGCAGCGAAAGCAACCATCAATACTCCAAATATCACAAAGAACACTTTGTATTTTCCAGTTGCTATATGTTTCTCTGGATGATTTTCCTTGTAGATGCCAATTGGCAACAAGTCGCTCTTACTCGAAGCCTTCCTTGCCGATGGCTTCTTTGTTGTTGTTTTCTTTCTAGTGGCAGTTTTCGTTGCCATACTTAATATTGCCCTCCTATAATTGTGCTTTAGCTTAACTATAGCACAAAGAAACATAAATCCCAATAACAAATCTTAAGCGTTATGCTATAATTAAGTCAAAAGATTTCGCATAATCCAAGGGAGAAGAAAGGCATCACCTATGCAAAAAACTAACTGCAATATTAACTTTATTCATGCCCGTCAAATTATTGATTCACGTGGCAATCCAACCGTTGAAGCCGACGTTATCCTCGAAAGTGGACACGCTGGCCGTGCCGCTGTTCCTTCTGGCGCTTCAACTGGTGCCGGCGAGGCTCTTGAACTTCGCGATGGCGATAAAGACCACTACAACGGAAAAGGCGTTCTTAAAGCCGTCTGGAATGTAAATAATAAAATTAGCGACGTCCTCATCGGTAACGATGCTAGCAACCAGCGCCAAATTGATCGCCTTATGCTCGACCTAGATGGCACCGAAAATAAATCAAACCTCGGAGCCAACGCGATTTTAGCCGTATCGCTCGCTTGCGCCAAAGCCGTTGCTCACGCTAAGCGTATGCGTTTTTATGAATATATTGCCGAAGTTGCAGGTACTAACGACGACATGAGACTACCAATGCCAATGATGAACGTCATGAATGGTGGCGCACACGCAGATTGGTCTACCGATTTTCAAGAATACATGATTATACCGATCAGTGCTGGCAATATGGCCGAAGCTGTCCGTATGGGTGCAGAAGTGTTTCATGCCCTCAAAAACGTCTTAAAAGAACGCGGATACGCCACTACCGTCGGCGACGAAGGCGGTTACGCTCCATTTGTTAGAGATGGCAATAATGAACCCCTCGAGCTCATCAAACTCGCCGTCGAAAGAGCTGGCTATGAACTCGGCAAAAATATCGCTATCGCTATGGATATTGCCGCTTCCGAATTTGCTAAAGACGACCATTACGAACTTAGAACTAATGGTGACTGGAAAACCAGCGACGACCTCGCTAACTGGTATCAATGGATTATCGACAACTACCCTGTCGTCTCCATCGAAGATGGCCTTGGCGAAAATGACTGGAACGGTTGGAAGATGCTTACTGAACGCTTCAACGATCGCCTCCAACTCGTCGGCGACGACCTATTCGTCACTAATTCAAAGTTACTTCAACGTGGCATTGATGAAAAAGCGGCTAATGCCATCCTCATCAAACCTAACCAAATCGGCACCCTTACCGAAACAATCGATGCCGTATTGCTCGCCAAACAAAACAACTATCGCTGTGTCATATCTCATCGCTCCGGCGAAACTGAAGATACGTCAATCGCACATCTTGCCGTCGGCCTCGGCACCGGACAAATTAAGACCGGTTCTCTCTCGCGCACAGAACGCATTGCAAAATACAATGAGCTCATGCGCATAACTGAAGCCAACTCAAAACTCGGCCTCGAAAACCCCTTTAAGCGCTAATTATTATATCCAGGCTTACCAAGCAGCTCAAACATACGCGTCTTATATGCCTCAACGCCTGGCTGATCGAAAGGATTAACTCCTAAAGTAAAGCCACTCAAAGCGCAACTCATCTCAAAGAAATAAAGCAACGCACCAAGCGAACGCTCGTCAATTGTCGGCATCACAACCTCAAGTACCGGTACACCTCCTGCTATATGAGCTTCGCGCGTTGCTGCATTGGCGATTTTATTAATACTATCTAACTCGCGCCCTTCAAGGTATTTTAATCCATCCAAATCATCCACCGCTTCAGCCACTTTTATTCCTGCATAATCCTCGCGTAATTCCACAAAAGTTTCAAACAAATTTCGGCGCCCTTGCTGAATATATTGCCCCAACGAATGCAGATCAGTCGAATCGATAACGCTAGCCGGATAAACGCCCTTATGATCCTTACCTTCGCTCTCTCCGAACAACTGCTTCCACCACTCATTAAAATACATAAACTGCGGCTCAAAATTCGCCAAAATCTCAATATTATAATCTTTCTCTAACAATAAATTCCGCATCGCAGCATATTCCGCTGCAGCACCACCATCAGAAATTAAACCCGCTCGCTCTTCCGCAGCCCCATCCATTAGAGTATCAATGTTAATTCCCGCCGCAGCAATCGCTAACAAACCAACCGCCGTCAAAACCGAATAACGGCCGCCAATATTATCTGGCACCACGAATGTTTCATATCCTTTTGCTATTGCTTCATCGTGCAATGCACCCTTCGTCGCATCAGTAGTAGCATATATACGTTTCGCCGCGCCTTCTTCGCCATATTTCTCAATCAGCATCTTCTTAAAAAGACGGAATGCTACGGCCGGCTCTGTTGTTGTTCCAGATTTTGAGATAACGTTAATGGAAAAATCTGCATCACCCAGCTGCGCGATCACTTTTTCTAAAGCACGTGCACTTAAACTATTACCAGCATAAAGAATTTTAGTGTGCCCCCTTTCGCCGCCTAACGCCTCAATTATCGCGCGATGTCCAAGATAACTTCCGCCAATACCGATACAAACTAAATAATCCGAATCCTCATTAATTTTCGCAGCCACTTTTTTGATACGTTTAAACTCATCCTTATCGTAATTGATTGGCAAATTTACCCAACCACCAAAATTGTCCTGTTCTACCCGCGCAACATAAGTACGCGCTTCGTCAATCTTCTTTTGGTATTCTTCCTCATTTACAATTCCCCCCGTGTATTTAAATTCAATCATTTCAACCTCCTCTATTGTAAATAATTATATCAAAGAGACAAAAAGCCCACCTTACGGTGGACTATTCTTATAGGCTAACTGCTATATCGTGCAAATCGCTCGAACTCAAATGACCTCCAGTATCTGTAATGACGTAAAGCACTCCACCATTTACCCAGGCCGCATTTGACCCAGAAACATAAATCGTTAAGCCTTGACCCTTTGCGATTGAGTAATCAGAACCCCAATTCTTCTTTACATAGTTAGCCAATACTGCCACTGAATCCCAGCTAGACTTTTCTTCTTGCAGCGTAAATTTATCGTTCGCATCATTTTTGAAATTCATCGTGATACGTCCATTATCTTCCTTTACTAATCCATCTAAACGATAGTTAGCCGGAACATAACTAGGATACGATTTCTCGATACCCGCCTGCATTGCCGCAACGCGTGCCGATAAATCTGGCATATTCAAATAAACAAGATACCCAAGTACCGCTAAAGTAATAATAGCCATACTAGCCGCAATTGCAAATCTCTTGCCCTTGAAGATTCCGCCCTGTTTCCCTCTAGACTCGTTAAACTGTATCTGCATCGATTGCTTCGAACCAGTATTTTGCGCCTGATCTATCTTATTCATCCGGCTCAATGCTTCCTGAATTGCACGGTCTTTCATCTGTTGCGCAGTCAAGCACTTTACGGTACCGCCTTGATAAGCCGCGCTCTTCCTTGCTGCCATGCGTTGATTCGCCGCAACCGCCTGCGCATTCTTAACATAAACATCGCTGCTACGCTTTTGCACGATTCTACGAGCCGCCGCCTGACGCTTAGCTTGTATTTGATTTTGCTGCTGTGTATCCGCACGACGCACAGCGACTTTTTCAACGCCATCAACTTTAACTTGTTGTTCGCCGCCCTGCGTAGCTCTCTGTTGTGCAATAGATTTCTGAATCGGCTGAAGCTTTACGCTACCACCCTTCTGCAAAATTGTCCGATTATAGCCCTGTTGACGTAAGCTTTTTGAGCCAGCAGCCACAGTACTACGAATTTTTGGTTTTGCAGTCGGTCTTTTCACGAACTTACGGTTCAAAGTTGAGGATTTTTGTACACGGTGGTGATCAACCGAACTAGCATGATTAGCCGTCGAGTTTCTCCCTTTTCTAATAACTCCGTCCATTTTTCCTCACTTTATACTGCTAATGTAATCTTAAAACATAAGCGTACGAAAATCAATAGCATTTTGCTGTTATCGAAAAATAATTTATTCAACTACGTTCTCGTTTTTTAACCATAAGCATTTTTTTGTTATATAATTACATCCAAAGCTAACAAAAGACTTGAGCTAAGATAATGGACAGAAAGCGTAAAAAGAAACTCGAAAACACCCGCGTCATTATGACAAATATTTTTATGGGCATCTCCGTCATTGGCATTGTTTTTGTTCTCATGCTAATAGCTATGGGCTATAACTTCAACGAAAAAGGCGGCATTGAGCAATCTGGCCTGATTCAAATCAGCTCAAATCCTAAGGGATCTTCCGTCGAAATAGACGGCGAAGCCCAATTTAGCCGCACCGATTTCAATAAAATGCTCAGCTCCGGTAAACATAACGTTAAAATCAGTAAACCTGGCTACGATACTTGGGAAAAAACTATTAATGTCGATCCTGGCCTACTTACGCGCGTTGAGTGGGCTCGACTTTTTCCTACAAATACCGAAATTACTAACGTAGCAAACTACAGCGACATCCGTCTGGCTGCGTATTCTTCCGATCGCAAACACCTTCTCATAATTGAACACAATTCTCCAGTCATCCAATATATCGATATTCAGGGCGAAAAAATCAATACTCATAAAATCTCACTAAATGACGCTCTTAGTAAAACTGAAAATGTATTAGAGGGCGAGATTAAACTAATGTCCTGGAATGACACAGGCAATAAAATCATCGTTTCTTGGACTCGCTCCCAAAAAACCAGCTGGCACCTCATTGATTTAGATAATGTTACTAAAAGCGTTAATCTTGATGCCAAATTTGGCATGACCTTTACGGACATTCACATTCTTAATGACTCCGCTTCAAAACTATGGGCCCTAGAGAATGGACGCATTCATATCATCGATACAAATAGTCAATCTATCTCTGGCGTCATCATCTCAAATGTTGAACAATTTACGAATAATAAAGACGTCATCGCTTTTGTAGACATAGACGAAGAAGATAATAACAATCGCAAGCTACGTATCTTCAAGGAGGGCGAAAAAGGGTCGACCACTATTCTTGATCTTAAAGAAAAGAAATCAAACATTACACTTGCCATGGGCAGCTATTGGAACGAATCTTGGCTCGCATATAGCACTGATAATCATATCGTGGTATCCAGTGGTACCTATCCATCTTTTGACCGACCAAGCAAAAACAATAACCTTAAAAAAATCATTAAGCGCGACCTTGAGTACACTCCAAACCTAGTTAGCACCAACCAACTCGGACGCATCGTTATCTTTACTGGCGCCAATAATCTCACTTCGGTCGACATTGAAACCCGAAATTACTACGATTCGACTGTAGAAACCGAAATCACCAAGCTTAACTGGCTAGACAGTTACCTAATCTGGGAAAATAGTAATAAAAAAATAATTATCCGCGACTTCGATGGCAACAATCGCCGCGAAATTCTCGACGTAAACAACTCCCTTCCAATCAATATCACCGAGAATAACCGCTGGCTTTACTTCTTTGAAAGCAAGTCTGCCGAATCAGATACAATCTACGCCCTAAAACGTCAAAAGTTAGAATAATTATTTATCTAAGACTGACCAGTTAGCCACTTCCAGAAACCTTCAAGTGGCGAATCATGATTTGCCGGCATCTCAGTCTTCCCGTCGTCCTCTTTTCCTTCTTCAGGATTCGTCGTCGACGCGTTCTCGTAGTTTGGCGCAATCTGTTCACCATACACCAACAACCGTTCGCGTGATGTGCCTAATGGTACACAAGTAATCAATGTAATCATCGGTTTGCCCTGATTATCATTTGCAATCTTTTTCAAAGACGCCACATCAGTTGGCTTCACAGTTTTCGTGCCAGTTATTTTATAGGTATAACGCACATTATTATAGTCCATATAGACCAAATCACCTTCCGCCATACGCGTCAAACCAGAAAAAATGAATTTATAATTACTCTGCTGATAAATATTACCAGCCGAGTGACCAGATACTGCATAGTTACCAATCTGCCCCGGCGTAGCTGAAGCACCCGGTACAGAAAAATGTGCCACACCATTATCCATTGCCACATTCATCGAATTAACATCATTCTTTGCGCCAAATACCACTGGTACTTCAATATTTAACTTTGGGATCATCAAATAAGGGCTCTCGTGCGTTTTAATCGATAAAGTTGGATCAATCGCCGTAATCTCATTTACTTCTGTATTACCCGGCGACATATAGGCAACAATATGCGAAGCAATCACTTGGTTATATTGAAAACAGAAACCAATTAGTAAAATTAATCCACCAATCAACAAAGGAATAAAATGTTTCGAACGGCGCAATTTATTCGCCCGTTTCTCGGCCTTTTTCCGAATCTTCTCACGAAAATCATTTTGAAGCTCTTGCGATTCATCTGTCACCGTGGCATTTGCCACCACCGGCAACGCATGGGTTGTCTCCTTCTCTTTGCGCTCCTTTTCGAGTTGCGCTCGCTCCATCTTCATCTTCTCGCGTGCTACATATTCGCGCGCCACTTTACCATAATATTCACCGTAATATTTCTGGTAATAATTTTGCCACGCCGAATGATACCTCTGCCAATCATGCGAAATCGTCTGCGGCTTCGGAGAGGTCTTGGTCGGCTCCTTATGCTCCCGTCCCTGTGTAATTCTGTAGGCATCAAGTAGCTTCTTACGCGCCAAGTCGGTGGCAGTTTTTTGCTGCATGCGTGCACTAATCTGAGCACCAGTCAGCTGTTGCTGTTTAGCAACTATTCCCTGTCCAGCCCTATTTCCCGCAGCCGCCCAAGCATTCCAGCCCGGCATCGCGCTACTCTGCCCACCTTTACTGTTATCCATTGCCCTTATTCTAGCATAATTCACTATTTTATGGTAGAATCTAGACATCTAAATCACTCTGGGCGAGTGGTGAAATTGGTATACACGACAGACTCAAAATCTGTTGGTCTCACGACCGTGAGGGTTCAAGTCCCTCCTCGCCCACCAAACGGTTTATAAAATTGTTTTTTAACTATTCCGTAATTTATAAATGCCTGTTAAATCCCTTGTGAGAATAGAGGGTTATTTTTATACCATTTTTACGACAAGAAACGTATTAAAAACCGTGATCTACCTCTATAAATGTTATAATTAAACAGAGAGTCCGGAACTCGTTTCTTACGCTCTCGAAAAATCTAGAGCCACACGGGCTTAAAACGCAGGAGGTATAACTATGTTATGCGAGAACCTTACAGCAAAAGAACTCTACGCTTCTATCGGCGGCATATCGATCGTCAAAGATATGTTCGCGACTGGCTTAAAAATCGGAAGCACACAGCTTGCAATCTCCGCTATGGAAGAGCTGATTGTTCGTGACTATACGAACATCATCCTGCGCGAACTTGACTCCGCTTTCAAAGAAGGCCATGTCAAGATTGGGACTTCCATGTCCACGATGATTGCTCGCTCCCTTTTGGAGAGTTGCCGTGAAACGCCGTATCTTCAGCGCTTTGGAAAATTCCTTTTCAAAGCCAAAACAGACGATCCTTTCAAAGAGTTCGTGGACTCGGGCGCGGCGACAGTCTGTTGAGCGACAAGCTTTTAGAGCTTTGCTCTAAGTATGCCACTCTGTGATTGACAAATGGTTTTCCGAGATGACGCCTGGTTAGTTCACGAGTCTCAAAAAAAGATGTCTCATGGATTATTCTAGCTAATCCATAACATCCCACACCTTACGCCCTCGTTAGCATTCGCTAACGGGGGTGTTTTTGCGAAAATAGAGATGTTTGGAGTAACTTTCGTATCGCTTAATGTGTGGTTTCATTTACAGATCCTACGGTCTATCGTTTCTTCTTTTTCACCATTACTAAAATAGGCGTGACGACAAGCGCAAAAGCAAAGACAACACCCACAATTGCCACTATTTTCCAAAATATTTGACTGAGATCATCAATGTCGAAATCCAAAACCGATATAAAAATACTTACTAATACTATTCCGCAACTAATCGCCGTAATTTTTAGTACTCGAATTGCATTCGTATAATTCTCAAAAGCAACGTAATTCGCAATTATAGTTAGCAACACCACCAAAGCTCCTGTCGTTGCTAGTATTTTGCGACCAATCATCATCGCGTTCTCATACGGTTCAATACATTTTTGGTACTCGCTATATCTTCTTCTATCATATTCAGCTGTTTGTCTCGCGTAATCGCTAGCACTATATGAATATATTGGAGATACGCATCCGTCTTTTAGAACGTCAAAAGTCCCCCAAAAATACAACATCCATGGTACTAGCCAAAATATATTCATTATCAGACCAGCCGTCGCTGCTACCCGGACTAACCGTTTCCTATTCTTACAACAAAAAGCAAGGTTCATTGCCAAAAAACAAAAAAGTCCTAAAGCAAAGGTTGTCTCTAAAATTCTTGATAAAAATTCACCCAAATACTCCATATGGTCACTATCGCTAAAAATAATCAGAAAAATACCAATCAATGCACTTAGGCCAATAAATCCAATCATGGCATAAAGAAATATCTTCCAAGCCGGCGTTTCATTCGTTTTCATTTTGTCGATTTCATTCTCTTTTACGGCTTGAACATTATCCATAAGCACATTATACACCATCACGCTTTCATTGACAATTAATCAGTTTTATGATAGAATATAAATAGTCGAGTCGTAGACGCGACTGCTTTTGCAGTTCGCTTCTCTACCCTCAAATCGAGTTACACTACTAGCACTTTAAAGGAGATGATATTATGGCTATTAAACCTAAAAAGCTGTTGGATTGGCTCGAACTTGCGGTCACTCATATTTCCGCGCCAGAGTTGATTACATTTTTCATCAATGTCGCCATCTTCATTCTAAGTGGCACTTTTATGGATAATTTCTATCTCTGGCTCGTAATATCAATCTGCGATATCGCTATGATTGTCACGCATGGAGCCTATCTCGACACGAAACCAAACACTGAAAAGGGTCCTTGGTATACCCCAGCACCGTTTCTAATGCGCCTCGGTTCCGCCGTCATTCTTTTTATCCTCTTGGTCGAAAAAAGAAGTGACAGTACCCTCAGGACTTATGCTTGGTATACGCTAACCTTTACAGCCGTTTGTCACACATTCTACTGCGTCCTAATGACACTTCACGCCACCGACGATAGCTGGCTTGCTGGTACTGATGGTCGCATCGGAACACCTAACTGGATTTCAATCGGACGCATGGGACTAGCCGTGCTTATACCGCACCTCTTTGCCGTCCAACCGTTCGGTGCAATCAGTAACGCCATTGCAACCATTATTATGGCACTTGCTATTGCAACCGATGCAGCCGATGGCTATCTTGCCCGCCGCTTTAATCAAATCACCAAGGCTGGCAAGGCGCTTGATCCGCTAGGAGACAAAATAATCTTTTATCCTATGGTAATCGCTTTTATCCTAGCGACCTCCGCTACGGCTTTCCTTCCCACGGTAGAGTTAAGGGTCGCATTCTATATCTGCCTCGGCGTGATGTTTCTACGCGATGCACTATTCATTGCCTGGTTCCTTCTATACTACGCAAAGATGCCGACTGGTATTGGTGCAAGCCTAGTAGATAAAGTCCGCATGGCGATCATGTGTCTTTGGCTGGGTATTGCTTCGCTTTCACTCACAATTCCCATCGCCCAATCACGCCTTGCACTGGCCAGCTTTATCTGTATGGTAATTATCGCCATTCTCAGCGTTACTAGTATCTTCGTAGACTACAAACGCTACCTCCACCAACCCTAGGCTTCTGCCTGGGGTTATTTTTCTAGCAAAGCACTCGCAAAAACTTTATAGCTATCGATTGACTTGTTCCAAAGCTTTAAAACCGCCATCCGTACCGCCAAATCACCGCCCCAAAGCGTAATCTGTGTCCACTCCGTATCTTCTAAGGCTTCCGTCACCACGTTGCCATTCTGCGCAACAATTATCTGACCATTATGCGCCGTCATAATTGGCATTAATGGATAGCTGACTGTAAACTTATGCAAGGCTTCAATTAGCTGATTCATCGGCATCGATAAAGTTATCACCTTCGGATAATATAACGCTCTTAACAGCTTCTGCAATTGCGGCACCGTCAAGATTAAACCCGTTTCAATCTCACGCAACATACTCCAATCCGCCACTTCCGGTGTAACCGCATCAATCGCATCTCGCGTGATATAGACCGGCTTCTCACAGCTACGCAGAAACTCCGCCAATGCTACCGTCGTTTCCGCATTTTTGCCCACATCGCCAATTAGCACTACCGCATCTGCCCAGTCGGCCTGAACCATCATTTCCGACACCGCTTCTTTGCCAAATGCACCTGAATTTTTCTCAACTGGCGCAAAATATACTTCTGTCGTCGCTGGCACTTGACCTTTCACACTCGAAGGTAACAATACTCGCGCTTCGCCTACCCCTATCTTATGCGCGACCGTCATTGCATTCGCTACTGCAAAAAAGGCATTTTTATTTCCACCCATAATTAAAACTTTTCCCGCCAGCCTACGCTGTTCTGGCGGTAGAGTATCCACCTCGCCAAATAACGGTTTCAGACCTTGTTTCTCCCAATAATCGTAATCACTCATTCTTCAATTCCACCATAATTGGGCAATGGTCCGAGCCCATTACTTCATCACAAATCTCCGCCGTTACAATGCGACTACGCAAACGTTCCGAAGCTAAAAAGTAATCAATCCGCCAACCAATATTCTTCGCACGCGCTCCGCCCCTGTATGACCACCAAGAAAATTTTTGTTCATTTGGATGCAGATTTCTCCAAGTATCGATAAATCCATTGTTCAAGTAATTCGTCATACCTTGACGACCTTCTTTTGTAAAACCCGCATGCCCTTCATTTTGCTTCGGACGCGCCAGATCAATTTCTTCGTGCGCCACATTAAAGTCACCACAAACCAATACTGGCTTTTTCATATCCAATTCGCGCATATACGCCAACAATGCACAATCCCAAACCGATTCTCGATACTTTAACCGACCTAAATCATCTTTCTCATTTGGCACATAGACATTTATTAAATATAAATCATCGAATTCCGCCGTTAATACGCGCCCCTCTTTACGCGCATCACCGAACCGATCTTCCCACCCCTCGATGCTTTCCTCAATTTCCTTCGGAAAACTATATGCTACCGATAGCGGCTTAATCTTTGTAAAAATTGCCGTACCAGAATAACCTGCTCGCTCCGCCGAATTCCAAATTTCCTCATATTCCGGCAAATCAATTTCCGCCTGTCCCGGCTTCGCTTTTGTTTCCTGCAGACATAAGATATCCGGTGCACATTCATCAATAAAGCTTTGAAAAGCTCCTTTTTTAATTACTGCTCTTAGCCCATTCACATTCCAAGAATATAACTTCATATCTTTATTTCTCTCATCTTAAATATATTATACAAGATATTACCACTGTTATATAATAACCATATGAGCAAAACAACGCCACGCATCGAGCAAGCAATTGAGGTCGCCACCAAAGCCCACGAAGGTCAATTTCGTAAAACCGGCGAACCATACATTATCCATCCGCTTGCCGTCATGAAAATCCTCGAAGAATGGAATATGGACGAGGATACTATTATTGCTGGCATTCTGCACGACACCGTTGAAGACACCCCACTCACTCTGAAAGAAATCGAAGAACAATTCGGTAAAGATGTCGCATTTCTCGTTAATGGCGTCACCAAGCTTAGTAAAGCCCGCTCTGGCATGAAGAATCTCGACGAATATCTTCCCGAAACTGGCGACAACCTCCTTAAACTTTTAATTGCCACCGGTCAAGACATTCGCGTTCTAATTATTAAAATAGCCGATCGCCTCCATAATCTCCGTACGCTCGGCGCCCTTCCGCCCGAAAAACAAAAGAAAATTGCTAAAGAATCGCTTGAAGTCTTCGCCCCACTCGCCGACCGCCTCCAGATGGGGCGCGTTCGTGTCGAAATTGAGGAAACAAGCTTCATGTATGTTAATCCGAAACGCTATGAAGAACTTAAAACGCTTACCGCTAATCGCCTCAAGAAAGCCGACAAGAAGCTCAAAGCCGCCCAAGAAGCCGTCGAGCACGCTCTTAAGAAAGAACACATCAAATACAAATGCGATGGTCGCGTCAAATCTATCTATTCTCTCCACAAAAAACTCGCTAAATATAATCAAAACATCGATCGCATCTACGATATTATCGCTCTCCGCTTCATCGTGGAAGATACTACAACCTGTTATCTCGTTCTAGGCATTATTCATTCACTTTTCCACCCAATGGACGGTCGCATTAAAGATTACATCGCTATGCCAAAACAAAACGGTTACCAATCGCTCCACACGACCGTTATTACAGATGATGAACAAATTGTCGAATTCCAGATTCGCACTAAAGAAATGCACGACTACGCCGAACGCGGTCTTGCCGCAACTTTCTTTTATAACGAACAAAAGCTTACCTCTGCCTACACGGAAGGCCGCGTCGGTAAGCTTCCATCAAACCTACACTGGATTCGAGAATTACAAGAATCTGCCACCAAACTTGCTTCTGGCGAAAAAATTGACAAGAGAAAGCTCAAGCTTAACCTCTTTGCCGATAAAATTTTTGTTTACACACCAAAGGGTGACATTATCGACCTACCTAAAGGCTCTATGCCACTCGATTTTGCCTATCGCCTCCATAGCGAAATTGGCGCGCAATGTACTGGCGCTATCGTAAACGGCAAAATGGTCAACCTTAAAACTAAACTCCAACAAGGCGACGTTGTTGATATTCTCACCCAAAAGAACTCTAAACCAAACCCAGGCTGGATGGATAAAGTCTTCTCGCGTCACGCCCGCCACAAACTCGTCAGCCAGTTGCGCTCCATTATTCCGAACTTCGCACCAAAGCCTAAAGAAAACGTCGCCAAATCGCATAAAAAATCCCCTCAAGAAAAACAACTCGAAAAAAAACGCGCCAAATCCGCCGCCCCCGCTTCAAAGAAGCAGCATAAAGATTAAACTATTTTTCTCAATAGCGGTATCTTGCTAATCGCCCAAGTTACCAAATAACTTGCTATATATATAACTACCGTCGCCGCCACGAATAATAGCAACTCTAGTTTTTTATGACCAACCGGAAATGGATTGACATTTCTTTTATACAAAACAAAATCAATAAACAAGGCGTGACACAAATATATCCCAAAACTATACTTCGCCATATTCATAATCCACTTCGGCAACTTGCGCACTTTCTGGAGCCCATACTTCGCCGCTATGAATATTGCCGATGAGAAAGTTAAGACTGCCACATTGATATTTTCCTCCGTCGCTCCGTTACGATCATAGCCTAAAAGGTTAAATCTCAACATACTAATCAAAATAATATTAATCATTGCCACTATACCGAACACATACAATACAATTCGTAGTTTTCGCGACAAATCCTCTGAGTGTAAAAAATGACCCAGGACAAAGTAGACCATAAAATCTAGCCTTAATTTCCCCGCCATATATCCAGTAATATCCTCTATGCCCTTCAGTACTCCTACGACTGGCAGTTGCGAAGAATCATTAACGCGCTTCAATATCAAAGTGCAATATTCACCTATTGCCGGCAACGCAAAACATATTACAATTCCCAAAATTAAGAAATAGTTCATTAGTGCTCGATTCGCTGTAATCTTCCTTAAAACTGGCACCATCAAATATAGCAGAACTAAAACAATCAAATACCACAGATGATAATAATGTACTCCGCACACTATAGACAAGAAGCGTTTCCACCAACCCTGACTTCCCAAACTAAAACTAAATGTTGCTGCCACTGTCGCATAAACGACCGACCAAAATAGATACACTATCACCAAACGCAAAACATTCTTCTTTAGATGCTTTTTAAAACTAAACTGTTTCTCGGGATTCAAAAACAACGCTCCCGACATCATGATAAAAATCGGCACCGCCCAACGCGCAAGCCACTGCACAGCATTGCTCATCATGAAATCACTCGAAGATATATCGAGATGAAAGCGATACATATTTGGACAAACGTGAATCCAAATCACCGCAACCGGCGCAAAAGCTCGCAAAAAATCAAAGTACAAAATCCGCTTAATCCCATCCTCGGATTTTTTCTTAACCTCCCCTTTCATTATTTATAAATCTTTTATTTTTACGCGTTCTTGCTTAGTCGTATCGCGATCGCGTACTGTCACCGTGTCATCTTCGAGCGTATCGAAGTCAATCACAATACACTTTGGCGTGCCAATTTCATCTTGCTTACGATAGCGTTTACCAATATTACCAGAATCATCCCAAGTTACATTTCCATACTTCTTTCGCAACAAAACATAGACTTCTTGCGCCTTCTTTACGAGTTCTGGCTTATTCTTCAAAAGTGGCGACACGCAAAAGCGATATGGCGCCAATTCTTCCGATAACTTCAAAAGAACACGCTTCTCACCATTTACTTCATCTTCTTCATAAGCCGTGCACAAGACCGCCATTACGAGGCGTTCTACGCCTATTGAAGGCTCGATTACGTGCGGAATAAAGCGTTTACCGCCACCCTTCACGATATATTCCATGTTCTTGCCGCTTTCGCGTTGAATGTTACTCAGGTCAAAGTCCGTACGATATGCAATCCCCATCAATTCTTCACGACCAATCGGAAAATCAAATTCAATATCAATCGTACGTTTCGAATAATGTGCACGATCCTCTGCTGGCACATCCAGCTCGTGGATGCTCTCTTTTCTGAGCCCCATCCGGTTCTCTAAGAAATCATGACAACCAGCGAGTAATTCATCGAAATGCCCTTCCCAAGTTTCTGGATCAACAAAATACTCAATCTCCATCTGCGAAAACTCGCGTGAACGGAAAATAAAATCACGTGGTGAAATTTCATTACGAAATGCCTTACCCTGCTGCGCAATACCAAATGGCAAGTCTGGATAAATCGTGTCTACGACATTCTTGTAGTTCGTAAAGATACCTTGCGCCGTCTCTGGACGCAAATAGGCAATATTATCCGGATCAACACCTACATTCGTTTTGAACATACCATTAAACTGTTTGATGTCCGACCAATTCGTTTTGCCACAATTCGGACATTTAATCTTCAGAGCTCGAAATTCTTCAGTCGTAACATGCTCAGACACATTATCAGCAATCTTATCCGCACGAAAACGATTATGGCATTCTTTACATTCTACCAATGGATCATTAAAAGTCTCTGTATGACCAGAAGCTCGCCATACTTGCGGATTCATAATGATAGCCGCATCAACACCATACATATCTTCGCGCTCTTCGACCCAATACTGCCACCAAGCATCCATAATTTTCTTCTTTAAACTCATACCAAGTGGACCAAAATCCCAAGTACCTGCCATACCGCCATAGACATCTGAACCCTGCCAAATAAAACCACGACGTTTGCATAAACTTACGATGTCTTCCATTTTTGCCATATTTTTCTCCCAATGCTTAATTATTCCCCCTCTTTTTGCTCTTAGAGTCACAAGAAATCTAGGCCCGAAGGCCAATGCCTATGCCAAATATAACTAAGCATTTACTCATATTTCTTATTATATCACACCACAAAAGCCCCGGTCTTTCGACCGAGGCTTTTTTCTTTTTATTTGTCTGTTTTAGTTTTCTTTCTTAAGATAGCGTTTGCCAGCTACCAAACTACCAATCAAACCGACTAGCGAAATCGCAAGCGTCACTACCGAAACCATAACGCCATCATAAGTAACCGGCGGCTTAGGCGGAATGTTACCTCTACCTGGTTCATTATACTTATTCGTAAAGGTAACGTTACTACTTGTATCCGAGCTAATCTTAAGCTCACCTTCGCCATCGTCTTCTACCTCAATGATAAACGTATATTCACTCTCATCGTAAGTAATATCCTGCTCACGATCTTCAATGTCTTCCCTAATTACGAAGTAATAAGTTCCCACTTCATCAAGCGTAATGCCTTCATCAAGTACAACCTTACCATCGGCCGTATTGTAACCGGTCGCCACCACCTCGCCATCAAGATAAATGTTAAACTTGAATTCTCTATCTTTCAAATCACGCTTTTCAAGCACCTTCTTGACTGCAATTGGAACCTTACACTCTAGACAGCCATAGACAACTTCTTCTGGCTTATAGCTGTTCTCGAATACAATCGCTTCTACGTCTTCGCCATCTTTCTTATAGCTCACCTCCGCTTCAAGATTAGCGTTGTTGTCATTTACCTTAACCGTGACAGTATATTCAGATTCATCATAAGTATAACCCTTAGCGCTGCCCTTAGTTTCCTTAACGGTATAAGTGTAATTGCCAACTTTATCGAACTTTATCTCATTAAATTCAGCCTTGCCCGAACCCTTAATCTTAAGAGTTTCAATCACGCCATTCTTATCCGAAAGAATGAATTCAAATTCTTTAGCAAGGTCTTGATTGATACCAGTTAAGATTTTCTCGAGATCAATCTTCGTCGAAGTCGCTTCAGCCTTATAATTGTTTTCAAACTCAACTTCGCCAACTTCTTCACCGTCAATCGTTATCTTCGCAACCAGTTGCGCCTTCTCATAGTCGTCGGTAACCTCTATGACCACCTTATGTTCGGCACTGTCGTAACTGAAGCCAGCTTGCTTATCATTCACCTCAACAAGCGTGTATTCATAGGTGCCGACCTTCTCGAATTTGATTGCGTCAAAGTCAACTGAACCTACCAAGTCTTTCGTGGTGACCTCTTTAGTTTGAACCACATTACCATCTTTGTCACGTAACTCAAACTTAAAGCTTGCGTCTTTCTTGCTATTACTTTGATCGTTAATCTTCTTCTTGACCGTAAATGGCTTTGCAATCTCTACTGGTTTGGTTTCATAAGTATTAGTAATCTTACCATCATTCGTATAGCTAACTTCGGCACTAATCTTGCCCTTGCCATCGTCGGTCAATTTAACGGTCGCCGTAATATCGCCAGATTTAGTAATGCCAGCCTTCAATTCGCCATCCTCGGCAATCACATAGGTGTAGGTCTTACCCGCATCTGCTTCAGTGTAGTTAATCTTCTTGAAGGTGACAGTTTCATTTGCATCGACTACCTGGCGATCAATTTCACCATCTTTGCCACTTAATACAAAGTCATAGCTTTCACCCTCGAGCCAATCACGACCTTCAAGTATCTTCTTCGCCTCTAGCTCAACTTCACCCCTCGCAGTATAAGTATTCGTAATCTTGTCGTCACTCGTATAAGATACTTCAGTTTCAAGATTACCATTACCGTCATCAGTCACCTTGACTGTCGCAGTTATTTCGCCGGAAGCTGTCATACTGAGACTATCAAGATCGGTCGTTTCTTTAATTGTATAAGTAAAGGTCTTACCGGCATCCGCTTCGGTATATTTAATCTCATCAAAGACAACTTTTTCTTGGCCTTTCTTGACGGTCTTAGTTTGCGTTTCAATACCTTCACCAGAAAGCTCAAAGGTAAATTCATCTGAATCGAGCCAATCACGACCTTCAATTACTTTTGCTGCTTCAAGTTTTACTTTACCGTTAGCTTCGTAAGTATTCGTAATCGTACCGCCATCCACATAATCCGTTACGACATTTAATGCGCCATCACCGTTATCTGTAATATTAACGTAAACCGTTAGGTCACCAGAACTTGTAACGCTACTTGGTAAAGTGCCGACCTCTTTAATAGTGTATACATACTCCGCGTCAATATCGGCTTCAGTATACTCAATTTCATCAAAGACAGCTTTTGGATTGCTCTTTGTTACTGTCTTCCGACCAAGCGATTCGCTGCCTTTGAATAGCTCAAAGGTAAAGCTTTCGCCATCTTTCCAATCACGACCCTCGAGCTTCTTTACTGCTTCTAGCTGCGCCTTACCATTCGCTTTGTAAGTGTTAATAATCGTCTGATTATTGTCCTTATAGGTCGGAGTTGCCGTTAAAGTACCGTCATAGTTGTCGGTGACTTCTACTGTTACTTCAATAGCACCCGAATTACTCATACCGCCAGTCATTGCGGTTTTTTCTTCAATCGTATATTTATAAGTACCAATCTTGGTATATTCAATTTCCTTGAAGCTGACCGTTCCGTTCTCGGAGACAGTCTTAGTATCAATTGTCTCGCCTGCTTCATCTTTCAAAGCGAATTCATAGCTTTCACCGTCTTTCCAGTCACGTCCTTCAAGTTTCTTCTCAACACTGAGCGTAGTCTTACCACTTGCTGAGTAAGTATTCTTAATTGTCTTATCTTCCTTCGAATAGCTTACTTCTGGAACAATACCACCCTCACCATCATCAGTTAACTTCACTGTAACGGTAATATCGCCCGAATTCTCAATACTCATGCCAGTAAGGTCGGTCTTCTCTTTAATCGTATAGACATAAGTCTTACCCGCATCAGTTTGATCGTACTTAATCTTCTTAAACTTAGCTGTTGGATTTGTTTCTGTTACGGCAACTATCTCTGGAGTATCAATACCGTCACCAGATAGTTCAAAATCAAAGCTTTCGCCTTCACGCCAGATGCGACCTTCAAGTACCTTTGTTGCCTCTAGCTGTACTTCGCCAGTTGCTTTATAGGTATTCGTAATCGTACCATTATTTGAATAATCCGCCTCGAAACCTAAGTTACCTTTTTTATCATCCGTAACCGTCAAAGTTACATTGATATCTTCCGACTTCGATAGGCCATTTGGCATCGTACCAGTCTCGGTAATCGTATATTTATGTTCGCCAACATTAGCCTGCGTAAATTTAAGTTTCTTAAAGCTAACCGTAGTATGATCTTTATCTACGGTTTGCGTATCGACAACATTGCCGCCTTCATCCTTCAATACGAAGCTATAGCTTTCACTATTCTGCCAGTCGCGCCCCTCAAGAACTTTAGTTGCCTCAAAGTTAAATTCGCCTTCAGCAGAATAGGTATTAACAATCGTATTGTACTTCTCACCCTGACCACCACTATAGACAACTGTCGTCTTCAAGGTGCCATCATGATTATCTTCGACAGTAACCGTAGCAGTAACGTCCCCAGAGTTCGTAATGCCACCAGGCAACGGAGTACTCTCATGAATCGTATAAATAAAAGTCTTACCAGCATCTTCGAGCGTATAGCTAATCTCGCTATAAACTACATCTGGTTGGTTTTTACTAACATCTTTACTCTCAATTTCTTTGCCATCTGCATTCATCAAGGTAAAAGTATAGAGCTCACCCTCTTGCCAATCGCGACCAGTCAAAATCTTGCTTGCGCCAAGCTGAATCTTACCGTTAGCAGAATAGCGGTTCACAATCGTATTAAGCTCCTCGCCTTCACCGCCTCGATAAGTAACATCAAAGTTCAAACCACCTTCACCATTGTCGGTCGCCGTTACGGAAGCGGTAATGTTGCCGCTAGTTTGCGCAATACCACCACGCGCACTTGAAGCCTGAAGATCCTCAGTAATCGTATATTCAAAAGTACCAGTATTATTAATCGGCACTTCAAATTCCGCAATCTTGTCGGCACCATCAATTGTCGCAGTCAATGGATTAGTTATGCCGTCACCGTTCAGCTTAAAGACAAACTTATCACCCGTACGCCAGTCATTAAAATCTTTCTTAGCCTCAATTTTTACCTTACCACTCACACTATAAGTATTCGTAAAGACAGCTGTCGAAGTTACGCCTTCTGTTATCGTACCAGTGTCACCAGTCTTAGTAATCGCATAACCAGCAGCTTCCGTTTCTACAGCCTCATAATACGCACCAACTGGCAAATCGAGGATAGTCAGCGATTCGCCATCCTTCAATGTCACCGTTCCACCAGACTTTATCGTATTAGTGCTACCCTCAATCTTATAGCTACTAGCTAATTCCGAAGACTTATTAACGTCGGCATAGAGCCTAACCGTAAAGGTAAATGCTTTATCTTTTGCGGTAGTCGCATTACCACTTTGAACTACAACATTCTTCGTTAGCTTCAGATTACCGGAAGTATAAGTATTTACTACCGTTACTGAAGATGCGGAGTTACCAGCCACCGCATAGTAATCTTTGCCACCAATCGTCTTAGCGGCCTCGTCATCTTTCGCATTTTCACCACCATAAGCAATCTGATATTCAACATCTTTCAAAGAATAGCCAACTGGCATATTACTTGCGTCTTCTTCAACATAGTAAAGTGTACCAGTATTCATATTAATAACGCGAATCACATCATCCGTTGAAATTGCTCTCTCAATCGTACCGCTGCCATAGATGTGCGCCGAACGATATCCGGTCACATTACCGCTACCATCTTTTAGCTCCTGAGTACAATCGTCGTGCGCTTTCGAACAATAAACACGATAATCGTAGCTATAATCGCTTTCATCTGGATTCTTCAAATAAGCTTTTACGGTAAATTTATCGTCCGTATTAACGACTTCATTACCAGCTTTGTCGACAATTTTCTTCTGAATATTAATACCGCCCTTAATAGTGTTCGTAGCGGTCACTGCCGACATTGCTTTAGCCGACTCAACACCAGTAAAGGTATTACCAGAACGCGTAAAAATCACATTCATCAAAGTACCATCCACCAACATAGGATGATAGATATAATTCGTCAATTCAAAATGATTATTAATATCAGCCTCACCAAACTTATAGTCATGACCTGGATTCAAAATGGAATATCTCTTTCCATTCATCGTCACGACGCCATACGGTGAATTTTCTTCAAAAGCAGCATGGCCTTCGCTTACCATCAAACCTGGCGCAATCGAAATCTTGCCAGAACTCCAAGTCGTGCTGCCAGCCACCTTCTCGACTTTTATGCCACCTTTACTGGCATCGTAATTCTCATGGAATTGATCATATTCCTCATACTCAGTTTGATTAAAATCCTTCTTATAGAACTGAAGGTAAATATCTTGCACCTCAGTATCATCTTCGCGCTGGCTAGGATCAAGCGAATCCTCCCAGAGCTTCTGCAATTCCGCTTCTTCCTGATATAAATCAACCGGATCTGGATTCTGAATTCTCACAGTTTGCGGATCAGAAACCACCGTCTCGGTTTGACCATTAACTGTAGTTGTCGTCACCGTCTTATAAGTCAAAGTCGGATAATCCGTATTAGTCTTAAGTGTATATTTGTCGCCACTCTTGATGATTTGACTTTTTTGATCATCAGTCAAACTATCATAATTTACCTTGTTGTTATTTAAATCGGCAACCAAATCTAGCGACGCCTGGCTTGGATAAACGATAAAGCTCACCGTTGCGGTTTCACCATCGGACAACACGGTATTACCAAGGTCCCAAGTTACGGTTCCATTTTCAAACTTCGCCGCTGGCGCATCCGCCCAGTTGCTACCACCCTTAGTATAAGTGAACCCACCGACCGCGCCTTCGGCTGCCACTGAGGTCATACCAGTAATACCATCATTGAAGATTAAACCAGTCAAAGAAAGACTATTCGTAATAGATTTTACGATATCGTCAAAAGCCGCCTCAAGCGCCTGCTGATTCGTTGCATCCTTATAAATCGCCTTAGCATTCAAATTCTGCATATTAGTCGCGTCACCGAATACGCCAACCGTATATAACGTCTTACCGCCATCTACAATCGTACTAGCAACAGTCTGTGCATCGGACATATTCCAACTATTCGGGTCACTATTACCCGAACCATGCACTCCGCTTGGTGCATCGCTATTATCATCACTATCGGAGCAGTATCGACCACTACAATGTTTTGTGGTGCGAAAAGTCGGGTTACCATCTGACACAAAGATTACATATGTCGGATCAGAATCATTGAAATTAACATTATTCGCTGCAGTTAGAGCCGCTTCCCAGTTAGTGCCACCATTAATGCCATCTTTTGGCTTCGCAGCCTCAACCCAGCTACTAAAAGTATCCTTATTTGTCGTTGGAGACGTATGAGTTGTAGAGCTATTTACTTGTGTAGAGAAATCAACAAAAGCGATTTGAACCATATCGTTCACGCCCGTCGTAGTGTTATAAGTGAGAAGTTTGTTACCAAGTGATTTTAATGCCGTTTCGGCCACACTAGAACGAGTCTTCGTTGCATTTTTATTGCTATAACGCGGACCAGTATATTCAGTATGACGACCGTACACGTCAACTGTATACACGGTATCGTGGTTGTCATTATCGCCTACTTGCGAATAAGAATTACACTGTCCTTGCCAGTTAGTGCCGCTACAATAATACAACTGTTCGTAGTTATTCGTATTGATCGAGTAACCATTCGTAAGACTATATCCGTAACGACCATACTTCGTCGAAGGCTCTGGATACTTCATACTACCAGACGTATCGTATATTACTACAATATTAGCCTTCGTATTATGCGTCGCCGATGACGCCTTACCCGTAACACTCAAAGTCAAAGTGTAGGTGCCATCACCGTTGTCCTTTAACGTTTTACTTCGTACTGGCGCATCCTCTGGTTCGGCATCGTCAGCATACACATTGCGGACAAAACCATTCCCCAGCGGCGCAATAGTACTCGCAACCATCAAAAACGAGGCTACGAGATATTTCAATTTGCGTTTGAAGTTCACTTCACACTCCTTTTTTACTTATTTCCCTCTCGACTCCACTCGAGATAAAGATTAGTTTGAACTAAAAATAGCCAAACTACCTCTAAAACGCAAGCATAAGCGACCAATTTCGCCCCTATAGTGCTTATCATTAAAAAATTTATTCAACCAAAAAGCAAATCTTCAACTTAATGTTGTAAGTTTTACAACGTTTTTCCGCTTAAATAAATGTTACTTTTTCTATACAACGTGCCACATATAATACTTCGTCTATCAACTTGTCCGCCCCCTGCACTTTCAAAGACAATTCCGCCGACCCAGACGCCATTAAGCGCATCATTTTTATATGATCAACACCAATTCGCCCCATTCCAGCCTTTGCTAGAGCTGCCTGCTCTTCATCCCAATAGTATCGACCATCCGCTAGTAGCTTCTCGCCATCCGTATCGAAATGTAAATTAATATCTTCACCCGACGCTCGCGCCAAATTTATCCCCCACCAAGCCCGCAAAATATCTTTCCAACGCGATTTTTCGCCCGCATACTTTTGCATCACCCGCAATGATTGCTTTAGAATCTTATAAAACTCCGGCGATTCCACCTGTTCAGCCCTTGCGCTCACGCTCCGCATCATCATTCCGCCCATCTCAATCAGTTCAATATCCTTCACGAAAGCATCATAATATTCCAACAATCTTGCGCTCGTCAAAATGCCAAGTTCGGTTCGACCTTCATGTATTACCACTTCAGACACACTGAACAATTCTATACCGCCAGCCAGTTTAGATTTTTCCTTTCGTACTCCGCGCGCTATTACGCTTCGTTTCCCCTTTGGTGTTAATAATTGTAAAATCCGGTCCGCTTCGCCGTAATCCGTCCGGCGCAACACAATCGCCTCCGTACGCAAATCTGGTTGCCGACGCGTAGAATTACTATTTTTCATTTCAAAGCCTTCTGGACGGCTTCTATGAGTTCCTGCGGGGTCATTTCGCTTTTACTTAATATCTCCACGACACCGTATTGTTTCGCTAAGTCCGTTTTCATCGTAATACTCGTCACAATCAAAACCGGCACTTTTGCCAGCTCCGGATAACTTCGCATTTCGTTCAACACCGCAAAGCCAGTCGGACCCGTCAAAAGAATATCTAAAATTACCAAATCTGGCACCTCTTCATCCATCGCCTTAATTGCCGCCACGCCATCATGATATATTTTCGGCTCATAGAACTTCAAAATCCGGCGGTAGTAGTCTTCCCACCCGCGATCGTCTTCGACTATTAATATCATATTAAACTCAGCTGTCCACTTACCGGCAAATCAATATAAAAACTAGTGCCATCACGGTGACGTACTAACCCAAAATCACTATTCATGTAATTCGCAAACTTTGCCGCAATATACAAACCCAAACCTGACGAGCCGGGTCGCATTGCTATATCTACCGGCTTCTTTACGAAACCGCTCTTAATCTCGCGCCACACCTTCGTCGGCACCGTTGGCCCATAATCGCGCACATCAATTCGAATCTTATCGCGTTTCTCATAAATCGACACCAAACTCGGCAAATCTTCGCCCCCGTAGTTCATCGCATTCAAACAAAAATTATAGACAACAGAATGTAATAGCTGCCTATTTGCCACTACCAATTTTCGCTTATTTCGATAATCAATCATCAATTCACGTCGATTAAATCTAAACAGACGCCAAAGCTCAGTCACCACTTCGTCACAAACAATCCGCGGATTAACCGGCTCCATCTCGAACATGGCATCTTCTAATCGCGCAATTCGCGTCAAATCTTCCACTTGACGCAAAGCCCGTTCTGAAGTTGCCGCTATCTGACGACCAATCTCCCGTGCCCCATCTAAAGAATCTTCAAAATCCAAAGAAAGAGCGAGCTGGCGCGATAGGCTCAACGGACCTTTTAGCTCGTGCGCAACAATAATCGCGCTCGAATTCGCACTAAACACCTCACTCTCCATGCCCCCTATTTTACACTAATTAGTATTACGTCGCAAAGATTGAGTAATCTTCTCGTATTCTTCCAAAAGTTCCGGACTAATCACCGAATCTGTCTGTAAAATCGCCGTTTTGTCGTTCACCTTAAACATCACAAAAACGCCATTAATCTTATTATCGATTTCACCCTCGTAACGCGTACCAGAAATAGCATCACTATCAGCTGAAAAGTTCTGAGATTTCAATTTGCCATTCTTAACTCTTGCAATATAAACCTTCGCTTCATCATCAAATTGACGATTCTTAATAATAAAGCGCAACGCATAACGAGAGTTTGGATCACTTAGCGATGGAACCTTATTCGGCTGAAAGTAAGCTTCGAAGTCGCTGTTATTAGAACCGTCTTTATTAATATAAACGCTCCAGTTCTTTGGATATTTAAAACTAATTGAACCGTAATCAGATGGACCACGGAACTCTTGACGCGGTTCTTTCCTTTCTTCTTCAATCTGCTTTGCAGATTTTTCCTGCTCCTTGGCAACTTCCTCTGCAACCGTTGCGTTAATGCGCGCCTCCGTCGTATCGTTCAATTCGTTATAGCGTATGAAGAAGATGACCGCAACAATAATTGCACCCGCCGCAATTAAACAAACAATTACTAGAATAATAGTCTCAATTAAAGTACTTTTGCCACTCTTTGGTGTAGCCTGCACTGGCGCCACCGGTGCTACGCCTGGCTGCTTAATTACCGGTGCGCTACCATTCATATTCATATTCGGTACCGGAGCTACCGGTATCTGCGCCTGTTGCTGCATCGGTTGCTGTCCTGCCAGCTGCTGTCCTGCCGCCTGTTGCTGCATCGGCTGTTGCTGTATCGGCTGCTGCTGCCCCATTCTATTAATTGGTACAGCATTAGCTTCCATATCCATATTTGGCGCCGGCATAGAAGCATTGTTTGCACTATTATTCCAATTTTGATCCATAATACGATTATATTTTAACGAAAGCGTTTTCGCAAGACTCCTGCAAAAACGCTATTTGCTAAAATCTTCCTCTATTATTTTAATTTCATTCTTCATATTCGTCAGATCTTTTTCAATCTCCTTCGCTAAAACTGTCAATTCTTTGTATTTAGCGCTCGCTTCCTCTAATGCGAAATCATCCGAATAGAACCAATCTACGCCACTTTTTAAATCCGCAATCTTATCGCTGATATTTTTCTTATCTTCGACCATTATCGCTCCTTTATCTCTGTTATTTTTGCCTTTATCTCTTGTTTACTTGTTGTGATTTCTACAACATTACCAACACTAACCTCTCCTTTTACTAAAGCATAGCCTCGTTCCAGTATTTTTTCTGGGTTTAATTGCGCCAGAATTCGTCGCTGCGATACTATTTCGCTTTCCAATGTTGTAATTCTTACAATAAGTTCATCACCAACGCGCAAAATCTCCTCACGCACCTCCGAAATCCGCTTTTCCACCTCTGTATTGAACAAATTATTTATTCGAACTATATCGCTTCGTATATTCATAATAACTTCGCGTCGATCGCGACTTAACATCTGTGCCGCATTGGATGGTGTCGACGCTACTACATCTGCCGCCAGATCACATAAACTCTCGTCAACTTCGTGTCCAATTCCAGTAATTACGGGTATCTTTGAGGCCGCAATTGCCCTTACTAAAGCCTCATCATTAAATACCGCCAAATCATCAGCCGATCCGCCGCCACGAATCACCGCAATTACCTGCACTTCACCTCTTTCATTCAGATAATTTAGTGCTTTTATAATCTGATCCGCCGCCGTCATGCCCTGCACTTGCGTATGCGCCACTCGCAGCTCTAGTCCACCCCAACGTTCATCCAGAATCTTACAAAAATCCGCATAACCAGCCGCCTGCGTACTAGAAATTACGCCAATTTTCACAATATTCTCTGGCAATGGACGTTTTCTCTCTGGCGCAAACAGCCCCTCGGCATCAAGTTTCTTCTTTAATAACTCAAAACTCTTTTTCAAATCTCCTTCACCCACTGGCATTACCGCCTGCACTGTTAAAGAAAATTTACCCCAATTCGTCAGCTTTGGGATTGCGCGCACTCGCACTTTCATTCCATCTTCCAATGGAAAACGCAAGGCATACTTCATCATAAAACAGCCCACACTCGACTGCTCATCCTTCAAATCAAAGAAGACATATTTTCCTTGATTAATCTTAAAACTCGCCACCTCACCTTCAACTACAACTCCAGAAAAAGCGGTCTCCATTATCTGATTACAGACCGCCTGAAAATCCGACACACTGTAAACTTGCGTCGGTTCCATTCTTACTCCTTCGGTGCTTTAAACTTATCTGGGCGCTGCATTAGTGCGTACTGATAGAAGCCGTAACCGCTCACAATTGTACCTAGAAGTACAAACACGCGCGTTACAATCACCGTAATCGTTGCAACCTGCAAATCTACACCAGTCGCTACTAAAACCGCCACAAATGCGCCCTCATAGCCACCCATGCCGCCAGGAGTTACCATAACGGTACCAACAACACTACCAACACCTTCGGCTATCATAATTTGCGGCAAAATTTCCGGATGACCAAGCGCGCTCGCTACCACCCAATACGTCGCAAGCTCCAAGAACGAATAAAACAAGCCCCAAATCATTGGTTTACCTAACATTCGGCGATTTTTCCTTAGCGCCAAATAATCTTCACGCAAATCATTAAAGAACTTCGTCACGCTTTCCTCTTTTAAGAATTTACGCTTTTTTCCGCGCGTCAACTTGCGCATGATTTTATTAATAAATTTCGACGAAGTATCCGCTAGCCAATCAATGTTCTTTTGTTTGCGCACAATCAACCAAGCAACAACGATCAAACCAATAATACCAAAAGCAATCAGAGCCGAAAGCCATATCGCCCACATGCCGCCCGGCACTACGCAACCAGCTATGAGCACTACGACAATCGCCGCCAAGGTTTGCAAAGCATTACCAATCGCACAAATCCCGTAACGCAAAATATGCACAAAACTAATCTGACCCGCCGAAATATTAAAATCTTTCAAACGCCAAATCAAATATGCCAAACCACTCGTACCGCCAGACGGTAAAGCGTGGTTTACGAAGTTAATTTCCAAAGAAATCCGCGTTAATTTCGCCTGCGTAATCTTAAAATTTCTCTTCTGACGCAAAAAGGCAAAATAAATCTGCCCAGCCGCATAGTACATCAGAATCTGCTCAGGAATAATTAGTAAAAGCACCCAAATGTTAATACTCTTTAAAGACATCCACGTCGCTTCCAGCATCGTCATGGTCTGCCCATCGATTACAACTTCAGCGCTAAACGCATTATAAGCAATAAACGCCACTAAAATCAGTGTCACTACACTAAGGATTTTCTTAAACATATGTTACAATATTAGCACAATGACTTTCCTAATGGTACTAGGTCGTGAGCCAAAAATTTCCCTCGCCGAGCTCGAGGCTATTTTTTCTAGTAGCAAAGTCAAGCAAATCGCCCCACAGCTCGCCTTAGTTACCGCTCATTCTATTCCTTTTAACCGCATTGGCGGCTCAATTAAAGCTGCCCAACTCATCAATCAACCAATTCAGGATTACCTCTCCAATCTTCCAGCCGGCAAGATTACCCTTGGTATTTCCGATTATTCCGAACACGCTAACCCGCGTAAAACCTGGGATCTCGCCCTTAAATATAAAAATATGCTCAAGCGTCACAATCGCAATGTCCGCTTAGTACCAAACGGTAAATCCCCTATTCTCACCTCCGCCACTTCGCATCATAATCAACTCGGCGAGAAAACCAATCATATTGAAATCGTTAAATTCGGCAAATATACCGGCATCTCTATTGGCACCCAAAACATTACCGCCTACGCTAAGCGCGACCAAGCTCGTCCCGCCCGCGACGCTTTCGTCGGTATGCTACCGCCTAAACTTGCCCAAATTCTCGTCAATCTCGCCACTACAGGCGCCAAAACTGGCACCATCCTCGATCCATTCTGCGGTACCGGTGTCATCTTACAAGAAGCAATCCTCATGGGTTATTCCGCCTACGGCACAGATTTATCCGAAAAAATGATTGACTATAGTCGCAAAAATCTCGACTGGATTACCAATCGCACGCTACGCCTTCAAAAAGCCGGCGCACCTAAACTCTATCTTGAACCCGGCGACGCCACTAGTCACAAATGGCAATTGGCCGAACCAAACTTTATTGCCTCTGAAATATATCTTGGACACCCACTTTCCGCACCGCCAGCCGAAATTAAACTCAAACAGCTTCAACAAGAAGCTAAAATACTTCTGACGACCTTTTTGAAGAACATTTCCGCACAAATACTTAGCGGCACCACACTGGCGCTCGCTACTCCGTCCTGGAAACGCTCCGACGGCTCTTATTCAGGGGTGAATATCCTTGACGAAATCGACAAGCTGGGGTATAATGCTATAAAGTATCGTTATGCGTCTTACGATGACCTCTTATATCACAGAGAGGACCAAATCGTTGCGCGTCAAATAATAGTATTAAGGAAAAAGTAGTATGTCACATGTCAAAGCTGGCGGTACCAGCAAAAACCTACACAACAATGCCGGCCAACGACTTGGCGTCAAGCGTTTCGGTGGCCAACAGGTAAAGACTGGCGAAGTTCTCGTCCGTCAAACTGGCGCTACAAAGATTGCCGGTCCTGGCACCTTCATGAGTCGCAATTTTACCATCCATGCAGCCATCGACGGTAAGGTTGTTTTCGTTAAGACCAAGAAGCATCACTTCTCTGGCAAAAGCGTGCCTCGCACTCGCGTTGAAGTTCACGCCGCTTAAATTAGACAATTAAAATATCTCCGAGCAATCGGAGATATTTTTTACGCTACTTCAATATCTAATCCGCATCTACATTATTCGTCATTAAATATTTAGCATTGTATGGGCTAGAGTTGTACTTATTAGTCTCCGCATCATTAAAGCTTCCCCAGGTAAAGACCGAAAGATCAAATCCACCGCTTTTAACGGTACTCATTGCACCATCTATGCCTACCTGAACATTGACGGTAGTTAAACCTAAGCTCTTTAGCTCGCTCGATCTACTTACGTAAGCCGAAGCATCCATACCGCTCATGTGACACCCCCAATACTCCAGCTTCGTTCCTACTATACCATTCATCGAACCCATAATAGCCATCATCTCACTAGCATTATGGCCACCACTATAATCATACAGCTGCACCATCACCCAACTAGACAAACCGTTGGCCTTGATATACTGAGCGACCGTAGTCATACTACTACTATTCACATGGTCAAGAACTATCTTCATACCATATTGCTTCGCAGTCTTAACGGTATCAGCCAAAGTCGGACTAACGCCGCTACTATAACCGCCAGAGTGCGCACAATATAACGTACCTCCTATCAGCATTACATCGCACTCTATTGCGTAATACTTCTTTTCGCCGGCTTTTGTGACTTTATTAATATCCCCATTATCATCCGCATGCATTACTGCTAAAGCATTCGCTCCAATCTTATGGCGCGATGACGTATCGACCGTATTACCACTTTCTTTTTCTGTCACCGTCACCTTAACCGAAGATGTTTTATCATTATTCGTTTTTACTGTAATCATGGCAGTTCCAGCCTTAATTCCCTTGACTTTGCCACCATCATCAACTGTTGCAATATCTCTTTTATCACTTGACCATGTGACATCCTTATTGGCAGTATTTCTTGGCAAAATTGTAGCAGTTAAAGTCTTCATCTTACCGACCATTAACGTTATATCGCCTTCGTTAATTCTTATACTCTCCGCCTCAACTGGCTTAATGACCGTCAATTTCTTTGCGCTACTCTTCCCATTGTCAGATGTTGCCATAATAATCGTCTCACCCTCTTTCTTAGCTTCAATTTTGCCGTTTTCGTCTATTGACGCTACATCGCCATCGCTCGAACTGTACTCAATCGTTTTATCTGTCGCATAATCCGGAATTACACTCCCGTAAGCCCTCCCCGTATCGCCAATCGTCAAAGTTAATGTAGATAACCTCAATTTCACGCCACGCACAACCATACGATCATCGTTCGATTGATTCAGATTACTACCGCCATCGCCATCACCCTGCGCAGAATTACCTCCTGGTTTATTACCATCAATCGCGCCTATTACCAAACTCGTAATAGCAAAAGCCATCAAAGTTACCACTAGTCCAATCACGGCATACGTAATTGCATTTTTGGCATTTTTTATCTTTTCTTGATTACCAGCCGAAGTCATATATAAAATTCCACCAATCACAATCACGACCACGGCAATAATACCAACCCAGGTATAAACCTGCGTTAACGTATCCCTAATGCGGCCTTGCAATTCTTTTTCCTCATCTTTACCAGGCGAACCGCATATTAGAGGATCATTAAAACCAGCCACACTACAAGCATCACCATCCGCAAAACAGTTTGGTGCAAAAACAAAGACCGTTGCAACAATTATCAATAATAATACCTTGATTTTACTTACAACGAAAAACCTCATATACACAATTTATTGTAACAAAATACATAATCATTATCTATCCTATCTGCCGCCAATTTTCAACAATGCAATCTTTAAAACACTCCAAGCATCCACGTTAGCGCTTTTCATATCAATATCGGCTTTCGCTAGTATCTTAATAGCACGAACCGCCTTCGCATTTCCCGCAGATAACATTTTCGTCGCATACGAAGCGATAGCCCCCATCATTAGATAAGGATCATCCGTTACCTCTGCTTCTTCGCACATTTTTACCGCTTTCGTACCCCTACCAGCAAATGCCTCTTTTGCAATATCAAAAGCTAAAAACTGGTTTACCTTTTCGACCAATTTAAATTCTTTAAATTCTATCGACTTGGTTTTTTCTATTTTTTTATAAACCGCCGAACGCCGATCGAGAGTTAATAGCCAAATAATAACCTTATGTGTCGTATCTAAGTAATTTGGGAATGATTCCCAACAGCCCTTATTTTCATTCAAATTCTTCAACAAAATATTTCGTGTTTCACCAAATAAAGAGGTACCACGAAAAATTGAATCCATATCGGCGCGTTCTATATTTTCTGCTTCAATTATCTCGTAATCATCCCCTAGTATTTTATCAATTGCCGACTGCGCCTTTTGACGATCGTTGCCATAAAAAATTCTTATCATTTCTGACAGCCCTTACAATAATGAGTCCCCCGTCCCGCCACTCGCGTTTTCTCAATAATGCCACCACAACGTCGACATTCTAGACCCTCCCTCCTGAACACCTGCGCAAACTTCTCCAAATAGCTCCCTTTCGTCCCGTCAGCACGTACGTAATCTTTCATCGTCGATCCACCGCTATCTATCGAAGCCTGCATTACACTACAGAGTCCCTCTAGCAACAAGTTAGCATCTTCGCGATCTAAGCTATCGCAGCGTCTCCAAGGAAGTATCTTAGCATAAAAACAGCCTTCATCGGCATAAATATTCCCCACACCCGCTATGTTGCTTTGGTCCAAAATCACCGCTTTCACCGGTGATGCTTTATGTCGTTGCAACATTGTCCAAAAAGCATCAGGCTTCATGTCCCACGGCTCTGACGCCAAACGACTCAAAAACTTATCTTCTTGCAAACCCAGCTCATCCATTACGGCAATAAAACCAAACTTACGCTGATCATTAAAATATAAATGCGTACCGTTCTCGAAATCAAAATAAACTCTTGTATGTCGCCCCGGCATCTCCTCGGTAAAACCCTGATCCGGATGACCAGCAGCAAACTTCTCGTTTCCTACGAAAATCATTTGCCCCGTCATTCTTAGATGCACCATCAGCCACATTTTATTCGAAAGCTGGACTAATAAAGCCTTTCCTCTTCGGTCTACTTTAATTATTTCCTGACCAATCAGCCACTTCTTATCGCCGCGGAAACTCTTCTCACATAAGATAGTTACATCTTGTATTTTTTGATGCAAAATAAATTTATTCAGCCCACGCCTAATCGTCTCTACCTCAGGTAACTCCGGCATAACAGATATATTATACCAAGAATGGCAACAGTAATGGAATGGCCGCCCCAAAAGAACTAGCTCCACCCATCACATACAAAACATAAAATGCTACACCATTTCTAATCATATGTAACAAAATACCAGCATAGATCGTACCCGTAATCTCTCGCGCCAAACACATAAACACACTCATTAGACCTACAATAATACCCACATTCCATTGCCCATGCAAAACACCAAATAAGACCGATACTAAAATAATTGCCGGTATCGCACTCAAACGACTCCTCAATTTTCCATATAGAAAACCTCTAAAGATTAGCTCCTCAGTAACCGGCGCAAGAATCACTAAAGCTACAAAGGCAACCATTCTATCGCCACTTGTTATTACGGAATTAAAACCAACATCTTGCGTCTCATTCCAATTAATGCCAGGGGCAATCACTTTTATTATCATCATGACAGCTATCGACGCTATCAATGACAATATATAACCAATCGGCGAAAGTAGAATATCCGCCCAAGTCGGCATGCCACGCAAACCTAGACTATCACGCGTCACTTTCATACTGTATAATTTCTTCGGCACTATTATCATCACGACTAATGCTAAAGCGTAAGAAAACACCATACACACAGTCTCTGCTACTGTAAGATTAACACCCCATTGAAACTGACGAATTAACCATGACGCTATGCCAAAAACTACCATTTGCGCTACAAAAAACGTTACTCCTACCCAAAGTGTTAGGGCAAATGCCCAAGCCAAAGTCGCCGTTTTTTCGTGCCGACTCTCCATTAGAAAAACCTCAAAATATCAATTATCGTCACTATAGCCGCCAGTATTAATATGACCGTAAAAGCTCGCCCCACAATCTTCTCTTCTTTCGCTTTCGTCAACTTCTTCTTACGCAAACGATAAATCGCTATCAGAAGCCATCTACCACCATCTAAGGCCGGTATTGGCAATACGTTCATACAAGCCAGCGAAATTGATATTAGAGCCACCAAAAACGCTAAATTATTAAACCCACTCGCTGCAAAAGCCGGAAACAGAATTCCAATAATCCCTACTGGACCGCTTACCGAATCGCCCGCGCTCCTAATTGCTTCTGCGCCGCTCTCACGCACTTCTTGATTCGGATTTATCTGCTGTATTGCGCCACTAATTAAATTATAAAACAGCATACCCACACCCTTAAATGTTTCGCCCGTAATCTGTGCCGTCGTTACTAAACCGACAATTGGCGCACTCCACGAACTCTGATAATATACACTGCCAGAAATTCCCGCACCCAATAGATATTCTGCGCTAGACTCATTTAGCTGCACTTCAGCAGTCATTTTGCCCCCCTCGCGCTCATAGCTCACATAAACAGTACTGCCCGCATGACGATCGTTAAATTTCAATAAATCTTCCGTCGTTTGAATATCAACTTTTTCACTTTCACTGCCGACCGACCGCATCGCTTTAACGACATCACCTTTTTTGAGACCCGCTTTGCTTGCCGGACTATCACTCACAACCTCGCCAATCGTAACCGGAGTCTCGACGATTACCTTAGTATCATCCGACACCTTAAACTGCCCATCCAAAAAATGCGGCATCCCTACCCAAGCTAAAATCGTCAAAATAATAAATGCAACCAGCCAGTTCATAACTACACCGCCAAACAAAATCTTTGTTTTACGCCAAAAAGAAGACGCACCAAAACTCCCTTCCTCCGTATCGGCATCACTCTCACCCTTCATCTGGCAAAAACCGCCAATCGGTAACCAGTTCAAAGAAATAATCGTACCCTTTCCTGGCGGATTCTTCCACTCACTCTTCTTTAAGCGACGCCACCTTCCATTCACTTTCCGCCAAGCAATTGCGCGCGGCGGAAAACAAATACCAAACTCCTCTACTTCTACCCCATTACGACGCGCAGCAATAAAATGACCAAACTCGTGCGCCGTCACGAGGAACATTAACATAAAAATTCCGATTATTATTCCTATAACCACACTCATACTAATACCTATAATACCACACCATGAGCATTTTTATACACGCATATTCAATACATTACTGGTAATACAATATCTTATATGTATAACCGTCAATTACTTCAGTTACCTCTGGATTTAGACCAACTGGAATTGCACCATTCTCCGTAGCGGTAATTTTTCCTGGATTTTCGATTGCAGCCATTCTCCCTCTTAATACACCATCATATATCGCTATATTATTACTGGTCGTAATGCCGTACGTAGCACCCTGAATTACCGGCGTACTAGCGTCAATCACTCCATCCTGCACGCCAATTATCAAGGTTCCAGCTTCATTTTTTATTCCTTGTTGATTCACCGAAATAATCGTACCGCCCTCAACACTAATCTTACCGCCATTACTATGATTTTGTACCGTTGCACGTTCACCAGAACTCGCGCTCAAATATGCATTATCTGTTATTAGTACTTCGCCACCATCATTGTATATCGCCTGACGCGTACCGGTTGCAACTATCCTCGCATCTGTTCCTACCGTAAGTTTACCAGTCGAATTATTATCAATCGCCCCATACCCCAGTGCCGAAGTTATCGTACCATTTAGGAGTGTTAAGTCGCCAAAATTCTTAATAACCGAAGCGGCACCATTATTATCCCCTAGCGTATGACCGCCCAAGTTAATCGTTGCGGTCGTTCCACTACTAACAATAATATGTTCTCTCGTATTGCCCAATAATGTAACCGTATCGGAAGAAGTAGCCGCATCCACGCATTCTTGGACCGTACCATACGTAGCTGCCCCAACGCTGCAAATACTATTAGTATTCCTCCAATATGCATAAAAAGTCACGTCACTATCTATTACTGTACCAGCCGTAACTAAACTACCGCCACCATTCCTTTCCGTATACCAACCTTCAAAATGATTCGAACCCTGATCGCTCAAAGATGGCAAAGCGCTACCAATTTTTCTTACACCAATCACCGTAACATCTGCCGGATTGCTAATGACACCGTCTGCATCAAATGAAACCGTATGCTTATTGGCACCCTTTTCGCCAACCTTAACATACATATTCGTTAAAGTCGCGTCAATAAATCTCATCGGAGTTACCCCGTCAGCCTTTGTTGCCGCACCGAACCATACCGTCGTATCGAAATAATCTGATGTTCCATTTATATCTTGGAGCATCGTAAATGGATTATCATTAAATGAGTAATACACAACTCCATCCACCCTTGCAACCGCCACATTAATTGTTGTTGCCGCATTATTATGGGCTGGAGTCGGCTTCACCCTATTAATCGTCTGTGTTATTTCAACCTTATCGCTATTTCTACGAATCACTAGACCTGGATACCCTCTGCTCGAATCCTCCAACTTCGTACTCAAGAACGACGCCTGGCTAGACGAATCTCCGGGCTCAAAATATTGATGACTCGGGTCGTAAGCCACAATCGTAAAACCAATCTCGTAATCTTTTTCATAATTATTCTGACTATATAGCTGTACGCCCGTATCTATAAACTTATGGGTTCCATCAGCATAATTAACGCCATTAACTTCACAGTTATTTCCCGTAATATAACCATCTCCAGTTTGTTGCTGTATGTCATAACCATGAAAGATGCATGTTCCATCCATCTGAAACACCGCATGCATCGCATCCTCTTCCCATTGCGCGTATAGAGTGACTACGCCTGTACCAGATTCCGACAGATTCAATACCGAAGCACCATCCGCGAACGATGATCCATTGCCGTCCGGCATCGTATTCCATTCCTTAAAACTATAATCATTGCGCGTAAAACTATTTGATGTTAACTGTTGCGCCACGCCATAAGTAAAATCTTGATCAGGCATTAAACCAGCGCCGCCATTCGCATTAAAAGTCACCGTATAATGCGGTTTTTCAATACTAATTCTCACCGTGTCACCAACAGTGTCAACATATTTTGCAAAAACACCAACCCCTAAACTAAACACCACTACAACCGCAGCAATCACCGCTGCAACGACTCTATTCTTATTTATCCGTATAGTTTTCATGGCTCAGGTTCCTTCTGCTTAAACCGTACGCTAACTGCTATATCATTGTCCGCTACAGCGCCCGCATCAAGCTCGGCCGAAAATTTCAAACTATGCTGCCTCGTTCCCTCGGTCAAATCCAACACGCCACCAGTATTATTAAATATGACCTTGTTTTCGTTATCTGGCTCCTGTAAGGCACCATTATCCAATCCGACCCAAACACCTCCCGGAATATTCGATAACTCAATCGCATAATCACTAGCAACCTCAGAATTATTTTCCACAGTTAAAGTATAAGTCTGAGGACTCCCCCCTGCTACTAGATTAACACTGCTACCTGCTCCTGTTATGGATACATCCCATTTTGCCACGTCTAAACTACCCTGGTCGCTCTCGATACTATCAGACATCTTCGCTACGCAAATATTCGCAACCAACGAAATACAAGCTGACATCAAGCCAATCGTGATTAGCCGCCAAGTTCGAATTCGTTTTCCTTGCCTCATTAAGTTTACACTTCCTTAAAGTTAACTTTTATACTCAAAACATACTCAGACGTCATCTTTTCGCCCGCCTCCGTATCCTGCGCATCCTTACCGTCTTCATATGGCCATTTCCAATCAAGCGTATAAGTATCAACACCATCTTTAGCTAGTTGCTTTAGCGCACTTACGCTCAAATTGCTAGCACTTACCCATTCCGTATCGCTTCCTACAACATAAGTACCGCCACGCTTTAATCTATAAAGCATATTTACGGGATATTCGGACTCTTCATCGAAGTCGATATTATAACGGATCGCATTATTCGTCTCATTGTGAACCTTGAAATCATAGGAGTTCGATACGCCTGGAGCAATTTTATTCGTATATTCAAAGGCAGCGTTTTGGAAAATTTGTAGTTCTTTCTGGTAAACATATTTACCATTATCGTCATCAACATAGACAATGCCAGTAGTCCTAATATCCATCGGCTCCGTACTGCCATTTATTGTACTGTTATAATAACTTCTGTACCCTTCCGAACCAGGAGTTAAATCAGCTATTCCGTCGCCATCCTTATCGCAGTCATCTGGCTTACCATCACCATCATCGTCACCGCACAAACAGCCAATTCTAATGTCGAATATATCGACATTGCCAGTCGGAATCTTTGTTGGTTCCGATTGCGGTCTCAAAAGAAGCCACAATAGTATTGCTATCGCTATTAGCAGCAAAATAATTGCCGTATTCGCAAATCTATTCCTTTTTAGCTCTCTTTTCTCCATCACTCTCCCTCTTTTAGCCCCCACGCAGAAGATAATTTCTTGCTTTATCCCCTACGTGGAGGCTAAGCCTCCACGTTATGAATATTTCTTATTATTGTGGTCGTACTTGAACACCAGAAATCTGGAAATCAATCGTCATGTTACCGGCTGCTATACCTTCTTGAGTATCAATATCGTCACCGGCAGCTATACTCGCAGCGTCATTGCCAGTCTCATATTCCCATCTCCAGTAAATAGCCCTAGTTTGCGCATCTTTATTAGCGCCCGCATCGAGATGTCCCGCAATACCAGCTGCGGTCAGTGGCGTACTATACGAAGAATCGGAATAAAACTTTAAGTTAGTTGGCTTATTAGACGCCGATGCAACGATAGTATAATCAACACCTACTTCACTTTGTTCGTTGCTGAGCTTAAATTCGCACACACCCTTAGTTCCAGGCGCAATTTTTCCTGCCACTAAAGTTGCCGCATCATATGTCTTGTCCAATTCGCATTTTAAGAGATCTGCTTTTCCTTCATTCTCAGCTTTAAATGCCCATTTTGCCACAGATATATTGCCACTATTACTCGTTAAGCTTGCGATGTATTTCGCATATACACCAGCAGCTAGACCCACTGCGGCAATACCTAAAATAATCGCTAATGCGAGCATTGTTTTCTTTTTCTTACTCATTTTATCCTCCATTACGCCCCATCTCCCCGGGACTTTTATTATTAATATAATAATAACATAAGCCGAATCGAAAAACACTACCCTTTTATAAAAACTTAAACAATCATCAAAAAATCCCCTTTTGGGGGGGATTTTTATATTATTTACCAATACTCTCGATTTCGATTTCTGAGTATTTCTGGCGATGACCAGTCTCAGTATGAACACGTTTCTTGGAGTGGTAACGGATAACGCGAATCTTGTCGCCAGCTACCTTTGCTTCTACGACCTTCGCCTTTACCTTTACTCCCTTTACGATAGGATCACCAACAGTGGTTTTATCACCATCAATTACGAGTAAAGCGTCTAAAGCGAGATCTTTAGTTCCTTCCGGGAGGAGGTCCACACGGAGGGTCTCTTTCTCGGCGACGATATATTGCTTGCCACCAACCTTTATGACTGCTTTTTTCATAAAATTCCTTTATTACTTGCGAAATTATATCAAAAAACTCCCTATTATTCAAGCCTAAGCATGAAAAAAGCGCCCGACCCAACACAAAATATGCGCCAGGATACCCGTACCGGCGCATATTTCTTCAAGAATTGTATAAAAGGAGCTAATTACAATCTTTTATTTGTCGCGATCACCGTCGCCTTTGATTCCTTTTTGAACCTCGGCAACTTCCTTCTGACTGCGATACCAGTAGCTAACACCCGTGATTACACAGACCGCAGCTACTACGGCTAAAGCAATCTCGCCAGGACCAGTATTTGGTAATTCTGGGGTTGGAGTAGGATTTTTCTTACACTGTGGCAAATCTTTATACTCCGGTCGATCGCAGCATTCGGTTTTAATTGAACCATCCTCATTTCTGCATGGATCTTCGTCGTCTGGCTTACAAGCTGGCTCGTCTTTGTATTTTTCTTGATCACAACATTCAGGCTTTACTGAACCATCCTCATTCCTACATGGATCCGGTTCGTCGCAAGCCTTTTCTACTTTAATAACCGCACTCGCAGTCTGTCTGCCAGTTTGATCAGTAGTTGCCGTAATTATATTCTTAAACGAGTTCGTACCACAACTGCCATTTTTCACAATATCACTGTTAACTTTAACCTTATAAGTTATAGTACCAGTAACACCCTCGCCAAACATACCAGTATTGACGCCTTGAGTAACGATAGCATCTGCAAGAGTTCTAGTTTTGTTAGTTCCCGTATCATGAAGGCTCACACTACCAGGAACTAGAGTTACGCCAGAAGGTAGTTGATCACGAAAAGTAACATTCGTTAAATCCTTTGAGCCGCTATTCTTAAAGGTAATCCTGTAAGTAACAGTATCGCCAGGCTTAGCGGTTACGTCTTTAAAGAAGTCTTTATCATTTATAGAAGCCGCCTTCTCAACTGAAGACCCCGCTTGCTCTGCACGAATATGATAAACGATATGACCAGAAAATTCGCTACAGCCAGGCAATGTTCCACTCAAAGAGTTGTAGCCAATGTAATCGCCAGTTGTAAAGAGTTCAGTACTTAAAATAGTATTATTAAGCTTACCCTGGTTTTTAATTTTCGCAGTCGCATTGACATAATGCAACTCGACATCCTGCTTCGAATCGGTCGTTAAATAAGCCTCGTCCCACACCGATGCCGGGGCCGTATTTGCCGCCGAAATAGTTGCATTAATTGTGCCCTTGTTAGACGAATTTATCTTTGACGGAAAAGTCGAGCGCACTTTCACCTTATCAGCAACACCCTTACCGCTCGCATTCAAATTCGAAGCTGCATTGTTGTGATAGAATATATAAACTTCATAAGTCTTACCTGGGGTAATTTTAAGCTCATTAACATACTTACCATTACCGCCAACCTCAGTCACACGCACAAAATCTCGTTCATCACCAATAATATTATTATCGGTGATAGAGTTGAAAGTCGGATGATCGGGCGGCGTTTTCATCTTGTAGGTTGGACGATCCGGACCCCAAGCCGAAGTAGATGCGACCGGCACCAATACCGCAAGCGTCAATGCCGACAAACCTGCAACTATCAATCTCCGTTTAAAGTTTGTATTATTTTGCTTTAGCATTTTTACTCCTTTTTACTTACGAATCCTTTTAACTTAGTACGGAATGTCATCAGGATTAATCGTACCATCATCATTTGCGTAATCGGCGAGATCGTTTTCTATTTCTGCCGCACTACGCACCTCACGCTCGTCATTGGCTTGGTTAGCCTCATGACCAGCCTCATTTGCTGCTTCTTGCTGCTCGGCTGCTTCCTCATTTGCTGCTTGAACTTCGGGCGAAACTTGATTGGACGTATCCTGCACGGCATTTTGTGCATCTTCATTTACGGGTGTCGGTTCTTCATAATTGCCAGTATCCTCATAAAAATCTTCTTGCGCAGGAATGTCTGGCTCTTCTGTGACGGTATCTTCAGTTATAGCGCCAGGATCCGCTTCCCAAGTGTCTCCGGCATCGTCATCGCGAAATACTTCATTTTCATCAAACGGAGTCTTTTCTTTTGGAGTCTCCGGCGGCGTTTCAGGAGGCGTCTCTGGGGTCTCCGGCGGCGTCTCAGGCGGCGTCTCTGGAGTTTTCGGAGGCGTCTCTGGAGTCTTCGGAGGTGTTTCGTGGTCGCCGCTGGGCTTATCCGGTTCCGGAGTAGGTATCTCCGGCGTAGAAGTAATAATTCTCTCAGATTCAGGCGTACCAACCATGCGTACATTCTGTAAACCACAAGCTTGACGGAAAATAATTGAAGCCGTTTTATCTTTACCGACCGAGTAGGACATTACTACGACTTTAGAACCATTCTCATGAGTTGTACAATGTACTGGCTCGGTATTAACAGAGGTAATTTGTATACCATCACCTCCAGTTGTTCGCGCAAATACATTAGTATAATCACCAGTAATCGTATCCTCATTAAACTTTCCACTATCAGAAATTGAAATAAATTGCTCAACCATTCTGCGATGCATATCATCATTTTCGTTCATGAGATTCTGTAATTCAGCCATCGACATTTTTTCCGTACCAGGCACCTTTACGGAATCGTCCAAATCATAATACCAAGCCGCAAACATTGCCGGCTCATGCTTTGCAATCTCTTGAATTTCCTCACGAAAAGCTTCCTCAGTAGTAAATTCATATGCTTCACCAAAGTTATACGGCGCCTCCTGACCATTGCGACCAATCTTGTTTGGGTTTGTATAATTTCCCGTATCATCAGCGTAACGACCACGATAATTGTCGGTAACATCGAGGACTTCGCCCGCTTCATGCGCTTCCGCCGCCTCGCTTACTTGGCCATTTTCCTGCTCCTGAGAATCTCCCGATGCAGTAGCAGCATTAGCCTCACCAACGTTTTTTGCATTATTTAATGTATTGTATGCGCCAGTGCCAATACCAGCACCAATAAAACCAGCCAAAGCTAATCCGCCAAAGGCCGTTGCGGCTTTGCCAAACCGTCTACTTTTCTCAGAACTATCCGTTCTCGTCGCTTCCGGCGTTGCTGGTGTTTCTGAACGATTTTCCGCAACCGGAGCTGGAGCAGCACCACTCGGATGTGCTTCTGGAGCACTTGGACGTCGCATTTTCGCTTCACGCGCAGCATTCGCCTGTGCTTCGATTTGGTCCATCTGTTCATGACTATATTTACCAGAATTCAAATCTGCAATCTTAAAATCCGACATTGCAGCCTTTGCGGCCGCCAAAAACTCACTATACGTTAGCCCATTGTGCCTACAAAGATCCGCGCCACGCTCTTTCTCGCTGCGAGCTTCACTTCTTTCTGGAGCTTCTTCTCTTCTTTCCATTACCTATATATTCCTTTTTTGTATTTATTTTGACCTAGTTTGCCACATCATAGCATTAGCATTAGCAGTTTGTCAAGTATTCCTACTATATAAAAATCACGAACGCGTCAAATATAAAAAATGAGCCAGTTTTTCTGACTCATTTTAGCTAGTTAACAAATTTAGATTGCATGAATAATATTTTTGTCTTTATCTTATAGGCATTCTCCTATTTATACTTCTTACGGTTCTTTCTATTCTTTTTATTATTTAAGCTAGGTCAGATGTTTCGGCAGCCAATATTGCCGTACGACCAATTTTCCTGCTTTTTACCATCTTTAACGCATCTTCGGTATATTTTTTGTTCGTTTCAAGGCCACCAATACCAAGGTCATAATCAATAAATTCATCATCCGTTTTTACATTTTCTGGTTCCTCACCTGGAATAATAAATATAGATCCCATATTTTCTAATTTGCGCATTATTATTTTATTTTTCCTTTCTGTTTGTTTTTCTACTTTTTCTCCTTCCTTATTACCCGATTTTGGAATTTGATTTTTCGTTTTTGTGTTGGTTTTCGTTCCAACTGTCCTGATGCTATCACACTTATGCTTTTTTGTCAAGTACGCTTATGCTTATTTTCTGCCGTTTTGTCAAATTTAACAGTGGTAAAAATACTATTGAAAAATTTGAAAAATATTTCCAATGCCCCGCTCTCGCCAACAAAAAATATGCAAATTCTGCATATTTTTTGCGTTTTTTTGATTATGCCTTTTCTAATGACAAAGACACATTCTCACCATCAATCTTCACAATTTCATCATAATCGTAATTACCATTATTCGTAAATTCGGTTGCCAAAACCTCATTTTTCAACATCTCTAGATGTTCCTTCGGCACCTCCGCCGACACTGATAACTTAATTCGATCATCAACATTTAAGCCTGCTTTCTTGCGCGCCGACTGCACAAAACGAATTAGCTCACGCACGAAACCTTCTGCCTTCAATTCATCGGTTAATTCCTTATCAAGCTTCAACACCTTGCCGTGCGTCACTTTTTTCACATTGACTTCTTCCGCAATAATATTCTCATAAAATTCCTCTAGCTTTTCGCCACCATATTCCAACTCGGCCAAAGGCTGACGCACCTTAATCTGACCAAAACCATCGTCGCGCGTCATGCGCAAAGCTAAACCATCCGTAATAATCTTACGGCAATCCGCCATCTTCTTAATTATTGCTTCATCTATTTCGCCCGCTTCTGGCCAATCTTGCAAATGTACACTTTCGCCACCCATCATATTCTGCCAAAGTTCTTCGGCCAAGAATGGTACAAACGGCGCTAAGATTAAAGCCGTATAGCTTAAAACAAAATGTAAAGTCACATAAGCCTCGTTTTTATCATTCGTCGACTCAGACTTCCAGAAACGACGACGACTACGACGCACAAACCAGTTCGACAAGTCATCCACAAACGGCAACACTCCTGCCAACGCAGCTGGAATATTGTAAGTCTCCATATTCTCCGTAATCTCATTGCGTAACTGATAAGCACGACTCACAATCCACTTGTCCAACTCATTTTTCAACTTCGCTGGCGCAGTCAGCTTCTTATCCTTGTACTCCCAACCATCTACACTCGCATACATTGTAAAGAAGTCATACACATTCCAAATCATCGTCAACTTACGCGCCGTATCAGAAACATCCTTATCAATTAAGGCAAAATCTTCACCCGCCAACACCGGACTAGATAATAATTGAAAGCGCAAAGCGTCCGCCGAATACTTATCCATCAACTCGTTCGGATCCGTATAGTTACCGAGCGACTTACTCATCTTGCGACCATCATTGCCAGCCAAAGTGCCAGTTGTAATTACGTTCTTATAGGCACATTCGCCAAACAAAGCCGTATTTACCGCATGGACATAATAAAACCACGCCCGCACCTGACCGACATATTCCACGATAAAGTCGGCCGGATAATTCTTTTCAAATTTTTCCTTGTTTTCAAATGGGTAATGTAGCTGCGCAAATGGCATCGAGCCTGATTCGAACCAGCAATCTAGTACCTTATCAATGCGTTTAAAATGCTCACCATCAATGTCAAACTCAACCGCATCAATCCATGGTCGATGATAATCCTCTAATCGCACTCCAGACAGCTCGTATAGTTCATCGTAAGAACCTACCACCTTCAGCGTACCTTTATCACCTCTCCATACCGGCATCGCCGTTGCCCAAAAACGATCGCGCGACAAATTCCAATCTGGCGCCTGCTCAATATTCTTCGCAAAACGGCCATGCTTCAAATGCGCCGGGAACCAATTGATATCCTCATTCTTCTCTAGCATCAAAGGCTTGCTACCTTCAATATCGAAGAACCAGCTTGGAAACGCTCGGTACATGATACGCTGCTTACTGCGCGGATTAAATGGATATTCATGCTTGATATATTCAATCTTCCAAATAATACCTTTCGCCTCTAGGCACTTCGCAATAAACTTATTACCTGCCCAAACTTCAATACCGTTTTCATCCGTATCGCGCACGCCAATTTCGTGTAATTTTTCTGCCCATTCCGGGAAATAATAACCATTATCATCAATCGTGTGGCGCACTGGCACTTTATTACGTTTTCCTAATGCATAGTCATCTTCGCCATAAGCTGGTGCAATATGCACAATACCCGTACCATCTTCTGCCGATACAAAGTCTGCCGCCCAAATCTTATGCGCATTTTCATCATGCGCGATCTCGTCATCCATTTGAAACAATGGCACATATTTCAAACCATCCAAGTCTTTACCAGAATACGTTTTAAGGGCCTCAGCGTCCTCTCCAACGAGTTTTTTTGCTAAATCCTTAGCCATAACCATTTTCTCGCCTTCGACGTCATACAGGCCATATTCGAGCGTCTTAGACACTGCTAGCGCCATGTTGGCTGGCAAAGTCCACGGCGTAGTCGTCCAGGCCAGCACGTACTCATCGCGATCCGCCAATTTAAACTTCACATACGCGCTTGGATCGGTTACCGTCTGATATGCATCATTATCCATTGTCACTTCTGCTTTCGAAACGGGGGTCGCAAACTTCGTATCGTACATCAAAACCTTTTCGCCCTCATAAATTTTCCCCTTTTCGTAAAGAGTCTTAAAAGCCCACCAGACAGACTCCATAAAGTCCTTATTCATCGTCCGATAACAATTATCAAAATCGACCCAACGACCAATTCGATCAATCGTACCGCGCCAAGTTTCAGAGTTCGCCACCATCGACTCGCGCGCTTTCGTAATATAGTTCTCCAATGACCACTTCGTACCAATCTCGCGCCTATCCGTAATACCAAGTTGCTTCTCAACAAAGTTTTCCGCCGGCAAACCATGACAATCCCAACCCCAACGACGCTCTACGCGCTTTCCGTTCATTGTCCAAAAACGCGGCACCGCATCTTTTACGACACTAGAAAGAAGTGTGCCGTGATGTGGATTGCCCGTAATAAACGGCGGACCATCATAAAACACATAAGAATTATCAATCGGACGGTTTTCGACCGACTTCTCGAAAGTCTTGTTTTTCTTCCAGAACTCAACCAAAGCTTTTTCGTATTCACTCGCTCGGCGCCGTTCACCATATTTATACTTCATGTCTACACGCTCCCTTCTTTTGTATAAAAAAATTCCAATCAACATTGGAACTCCTCGGAGCGGTACCATCCAATTTCTAGATTACTCTAGCACTCGATTATTCCTTCACGCAGATTCACGGGCGATTCTACTAGACCTAACTTCTCGCACTAGCTACGTCGTTCTTTCGCCAGCTCGCAGTTGATTGCTGCTCAAACGCTTTATGCTTGCATTATAGCACACTTATTCAAAAACATTCTAGCGTTCTAGCAAATAGTACGAAACGTCGTCAATTCGCGGCAGGTCTCTTCCGCGCCACATTTGTAACATTTTACCTTGATCATCTATCGCGACGATTGTCGGATATTCTACAATATCATATGCCCTACAAAGGCTTTCACCTTCTGGTTCATCCGGAGAAAGACTCTCTGGTGCCACCCCAACTCGTCGCTCGCAATCATGTAGCCACTCGACAATCGAACGCGCATAATCCGATTCGTCACGCCAAATAACTACCACCCTCATTTTCTATTTCTCCGTTTCTTTACGCTTAGTCATTCGTTCACGTTGTTCGGCAATACTGCGCTCAAGATCATCTAGCGACTTAAACTCTTTAAAAACACTAGCAAAACGCACATAAGCCATTTCATTTTTCTCCGATAGCACTTCTAAGATAGTCTCACCAATCAAACTCGACGGAATCTCATCTTTTCCGCGCTCATAAATCAAATCTTCTACCTGATCAACAATATTCTGGACATCTAAATCACTATTAAAGTATTTACCAACACTATTCCGAATTGCTTTCGCTAATTTATCGCGATCAAAAGCCTCGCGCGAGCCACTACGCTTACGCACCATCATGCCAGGACGCTCTATGCGCTCATAAGTAGTAAAACGGTGTTTTCCATCCAAAGAAACCCGACGACGTCGAATCATTGTCCCATCCTGAGACTCACGACTCTCAATGACCTTACTCTCGCCAATTTTCAAATGGCCCATGTAAGTTGCCCTCCTCTAATCTTTGTTCTTTTTGCGGCGTCGCAGAATGGCCGGAATATCACTATCATCATCGCTACCGCCATTATCAGTGCGAATATTGTCCCACATATTAACCGTTGTAGCTTCGGCAAAATCCGCACTTTGGCTTTCGGATTTCAGTTTCTCCGGCTTATCCTCTGCCTCCTTCACTGGATCAGCCATTGCTTGGCTTGGCTCAGTTGCAGACTCTTCGGTAGCAGTTTCCATCGAAGTATAGCTTGGGGATTCAATACCATTATGACCGTACTCTTGCGCACGTGGATCATCGCGATAATACTCAGAATCAAATCCGGTCGCCACCACCGTAACAATAATCTCATCTTCAAGCTCAGGACGCACCGAAGCACCCCAAATGATATTCGCGTCTGGGCTAACACTAGCGGTAATAAGCTCAGCAGCCTCTTGCATCTCGCTCATCGTGACATCATAACCACCCGCAATCGAGAAGAGTACGCCACGCGCACCGTCAATCGAGACCTCAATCAATGGCGACTCAATCGCCTGTTGTGCGGCAATACTAGCACGGTTTTCACCAGAAGCACGACCAATACCCATCAATGCCGAACCAGCATCCTTCATAATAGCCTTAACATCAGCAAAGTCCAAGTTAATTAAGCTATGTTCAGTAATTAGTTCGGAAATGCCCTGAACGCCTTGGCGAAGTACTTCATCGGCAATTTTGAAAGTTTCAAGGATTGGCGTACGCTGATCAATGGTTTGAAGAAGACGGTCGTTTGGAATTGTGATTAAAGCATCGACATTACGCGCTAAACGTTCAATCGCCCAATCGGCATTCGCCTTGCGTTTTGCGCCTTCAAATGAAAACGGCTTAGTTACTACGCCGACCGCAAGAATATCTTGCTTACGCGCTTCCTCGGCCACAATATAACCAGCGCCAGAACCAGTACCACCACCAGCACCAAAGGTGATAAATGCCATGTCAGCACCAGTAAGAGCATTCTTGATTTCTTCACGGCTCTCATCTGCGGCGCGTTCACCTACAGTTGGATCCGCACCTGCGCCAAGGCCATTCGTCGTTTCGTGTCCCAAATGTACCTTTATGTCTGCTTTAGAATTATGCAATGCCTGAGCATCGGTATTCATCGCAATAAATTCGACACCATTTAATCCGGCCTCGCGCATGCGGTTGACAGCAGAACCGCCCGCACCACCAACGCCGATTACTTTAATACTGGCTGTACTTTCCACCTCACTTGGCTTAACTTCAGGCATGTATTAACTCCTCACTTTTCTTCAATTCTTATCTTATAGTAACATCTGAACAATTTTTTTGCTAGAGTTCTCTCTACTCTATTTAAACTTCTTCAGAAGCTTTGCGAAGAAACCCTCGCCTTTTGATTTTGACTTTTTGCCACCAGAATAAATCTCTGCACCTTGCGCAACGTCACTCTCTTGACACTCAGCATCCGCATACATTAAACCAATCGCCGTAGCATATTCTGGCTTCATAATTTCTTCGCTTACACCTAGTACGTTCTCTGGCTTCGCCAAGCGAACTGCTAGCTCGACCTGGTCACGTGCGTATATCTCGATATCACGCAACTTCGAACCACCGCCTACTAACACTAGCCCCTCCGGTAAACGCTTATCGTAACCGGCATGCTTCAATAGCTTACGTACGCCTTCAAAAATCTCCTCCAAACGCGCCTCAACCACTTCGTCGACTTCTTTGCGGTCGAAACGGTGTTCTTCGCGACCACGCTTGATTACGATATCTTTGTCGCTACCGCCAAATTTAGCCGTCGCAAAACGAACTTTAATCTCTTCTGCTATCTCTGGTACAGTCTTCAAGACAGTCGCAAGGTCGTTCGTAATATCATTGCTACCAATTGGCACTACGCCAATAAACTGCAACTCACCCTCATCAAAGATAGCCACGCCAGTCGTAGCACTCCCCATATCAAGTAGGCCAACGCCATTCTCTTTTTGAGCATTTGTGATTACCGCACGAGCTGCTGCTAGAACTGACGGCTCAAGCGCGCGTGTTCTCAAGTTACCAGCATCGCAAACTTTTCGGATATTTTCACAATCTGGAGTTAAAGCGGAAATCACATTCGCACGAAGCTCTAAACGTGCGCCATGCATACCAAATGGCTCCCTAATTCCACCCTGACCATCAAGAATATACTCATAAGGAACCAAAGAAAGAATCTCGCGATTTGCCGGAATCTTCCCCGCTATTGCGGCATCAGAAATCCGATTTATATCATCATTGTCAATCTCATGATCGGCTACACCGACCGCAATCATGCCATCCACCTTGGTGCTACCAATATGGGAACCGTTTATATTTACAGTAGCATCATTCACCTCAATACCGCTCATCCCCTCAACCGCTCGCAGGCACATATCAATCACACGTGGTGGAGACATTAACTCCTTTACGATACCTCGGCGAAGCCCCTCTGAAGGTACTTCACCATATCCTACAACTGATATTTTTCCGTCATGGCCAATTTTACCCATGACCGCACGGGTAGTACTCGTTCCCACGTCTACCCCTACTGCATAGCGAGCTTTTTCTTCCATAAGCTTATTGTAGCATATCTCTATAACTGGGTTAATATTTCATAACCAGTTTCGGTCACCAAAACCGTATGCTCAAAATGACAACCCAGGGAACCATCCTTCAGGCACACCGTCCAACCATCATCATCCTCAACAATTACATTATCCGGCTTGCCTAAGCTCGACATCGGTTCGATACAAATCGTATCCCCAACCTGCAACTCATATCCTTGCCCACGCTTACCGTAATTTGGCACCTCTGGCGACATATGCATACTCTTGCCAATTCCATGACCTACATAATTGCGAATTACCCCTAATTTACCTTTCTCTAGCTGTTTTTCTACTGCATAGCCAATATCACCGATCTTCGCCCCTGGCTTCACCTGCTCAATTCCCTCATATAAAGCCGATTCCGTAAAACTGAGCAAATGTTTCTGCGCCGCCGTCGGTCTGTCGCCCACAATCATTGTAAACGCCGAATCGACGTAATAACCTTGATACTTAATCACTAGGTCATAGCTCACTTTATCCCCATCTTCGAGCTCAATATCTTTTGGAATACCATGAATTAATTCATCATTCACCGAAATACAAATTGATCCAGGAAAATCAACTTCCGGTTCATAGTATGCTATATCACAATCATAACTCTTAATTTTTTTCGCCACCCACGCATCAATTTCTTTTCCGGTCATTCCGGCCTGAGTATACTCACGTAGCTCAGCAAAAATCTTAGCCATAATTTTGCCACCCGCACGCATTGCATCAACTTTTTTCTGATCCATTACTTCTTCCTACCTATTTTGAGTATCAATTATACCCCACTCGCGCAATACATTTTCTATACGTTCCGTAATTTCCCCGATTGCACCCACACCATCAACGTGCACCACTTTAACGCCTTTTTTCCCTAATATCTCCGTCATTGAATAAATTGATTGCTCAAAAATCTCCCAGCGCTTCTCAATCGCCTCGCGCGTATCATCTACGCGACCACGCTCTTCTAGACGATGCCACAGTTCTTCATGGTTAACATCAATTACAATTGCACCATCTAAGTATTTATCATCGCCATTTTCAATAATCCACTTAGCCTGCCACTCGTCTCGCGGATAACCATCAAGTATTACATAACGACCCTTCTCGACTTCTTTCATCATTTCAGAGTGCATCATCTTCACTACAAACTCATCCGGCACTAGCTCGCCACGTTTCATAATCTCATTCATTTCCGAATCGTTGCAATCGCGCAAAAGTTGCCCTACCGACATCCAACGCCAATCATATTTGCCCGCTAAAGTTTGACCTTGAACGCTTTTGCCACTACCTGCGGCTCCAAATAATATTATCATCTCTACCTCCTTTTTCTTTTCGTAAAAAATACCCCATCCTAGAGGGGGTATTTCCTATTTAAGACCTAATTTCATGCGCTCAGCTTTCTCGGCTTTACGCTTATCGCGCAGAATCGCCTTCAAACGACGTTCGCGCTTGGAAATCGGCTTCGAGAAGCGCATACCTTCCTTTGCGGTTGCCATGACGCCACTCTGTAGAACCTTGCGATTGAAGCGACGAATAATATTCTCATTAGCTTCACTCTGGTCTTTTCTAGTTACTTTGATTGCCATACTGCCGCTAATTCTATCATATCTATCCCAATCTATCAAGGGATAATATGTTACCCTCTATCGCAACTTTTCCGCGCCATTCATTTTTTGTTAAAGTAAACTGCACCCGCACTCGATTATCATTTTCTACCCCAAACCACTCCGCAGGCGCATAAAATGCCATTAATCTTATCACTTTGCCGTTCCGATCTTTTACGCTCAGAGATAAATGCTTCTCTTTCATAATCCTCTTATCAATAACCACCCCATCCAACTCTAGAATCGGCTCCGTATTCCCATCCCCAAAAGGCTCCAGTAAACAAAACTCCGCATATAATTCCTCTGTTACTTCGCTTAAATCTTCTAACTTGAGGTCGCTTTCATTCCGCAAGAACCTCTCTTGATTTTTCAGCTTTAGACTCTTGTAATACTTATTTACTGCCTGGCGAAACGCCTCTAAATTCTCCGCCTTCATGCTTACGCCGCATGCTCCCGCATGACCACCCCCAGATAGCAATAAATCGCCACAATTCTGCAAAGCCTCTGCTAGCGAAAACTCACCAAAACTTCGTCCCGACCCCTTAATGCGACCATCCTTCAAGCGCGTTAATGCAAAAGCTGGCTTTTTATATATCTCTACTAATCTCCCCGCAATAATCCCTAATATTCCCTCGTGCCAAGCACCGCAGGCCACTATCACTGCATCTTTATCTGATACTTCAATCTCATCGATAGCCTTCTCTTGCGCCTTGCGCCGCTCGCTATTCAGACCATCTAGCTCATTCGCCAAGGAGAATGCCTTCGTACGGCTCGTCGTCATCATTAAATCTAAAGCTAAATCTGCGCTCCGCATCCTACCTGCCGCATTTATCCGTGGTCCTAGCTGAAAGCCAATTGCGTGCGTATTTAGCTTCCCCAAATCTACGCTCGCCGTTCGCGCCAGCTCTTTGATTCCAGTCCGTCGCGTCTTAGCCAGTACCTTCATGCCGTAGTAACTTAAAATCCGGTTTTCATCTCTTAATTCCATCGAATCACAGATTGTGCCAATTACCACTAAATCTAGCAACCATTTCTCTTGCCCATCACAGATACCCCCATTCTTGTCTTTATTTAAAGCTCGCGCTAACGTAAAAGCTACGCCTACGCCCGCCATCCGTGTCCCCACTTTGTCTCCCTGCTTCGGATTAATCACTGCTACTGACGATTTTGGCACCTCCGGAATCTCATGGTGATCCGTTACAATCGTATCTACACCCCGCTCTTTTAGTGCCGCAATTACCTCTTCCGAGCTCGAGCCACAGTCTACCGTTATTACCAGCTTTGCCCCACGTGCAACAATCTTATCAATCGCCGGCAAATTCAGGCCATAACCATCCGTAAACCGATTTGGCAAGATTATTTCCACTTTTTTGCAACCATAATACTTCAGCGCATCTCTCATCAAAGTACTCGAAGTCACCCCATCCGCATCATAATCGCCATAAACAATAATCTTTTCATCATTTTCGCGCGCCGAGCGTATTCGTTTTACAGCCTCCTTCACCCCTTTCACCGATTCCGGCGTAAATAAATCCTCGTAACGCGGATACAAAAAGCTCTCGTCTAGCCCACGCTGCCGCAGTAGCCGTGCAAATAAACCCGTCATCCGATAATCTTACTAGGGCTCTTCTTAGCGTCAGATTGTTGCTGATCTTTTATGACTATACTTTGTAATTCCTTCAAAATAGGAAACTGCTTATTCGTCTGATAAATACTAGTGTTTCCCTTTTTAGTCATCATCAAAAAGCCACCTTTAGTTAAACGTCGCAATTCACGCTGAATGTTGCCGGGATCTTCTTTAATTAACTTTGATAAGCCACGCACATGCGTCTTAAAATCTGGATATTTAGCAAAAACCACAATAATCTTACGTCTCACCCGACTTGTCACGAAAACGTCTAACACTTGACCTCCTTACTAAGCTAATTCTACCGATTTTTTGTAAAATCTACAACATCACGGGGCGCATTTTTATCTCGTGCTAAAATCATCTTATGAACTACTATCTGGTTGCGCCCGCCAAAACTTTCCATAACTCAGACAACACCTTAACTTATGCTTCAACCGAACCGTTAAAAATCGGCCATATCGTCGAAATTCCTCTTGGCAAAAACACCACCATTGGCATAGTGTCCGCTAAAACCTCTCAGCCAAATTTTAAGACCAAAGAAATCATTCGCGTTCTATATGTAGAACCTCTGCCAAAACATCTCGTTAAAGCCCTTTTTTGGCTCAGCGACTACTACCGCTGCCCACTTTCTACCGTCGTTCAAGCCATGCTTCCTCGAGGCATCACAAAAAAGCGCCGAAAACTTAAAGCGGACAATTCTATTACAGTTCCAAAAGCGCCCACTAACCCCTTAAATGCCGCCCAAAAACGCGCCATTAAAGAGATTAATCAGAATCCCGCAAACACTATCCTTCTACACGGTATTACTGGTAGCGGCAAAACCAACATCTATATTGAGCTAGCAAAGCAAACTATAGCTAAGCAGAAATCGGTAATATTGCTTGTTCCCGAAATCGCTCTCACCTCTCAGTTAGTACGTAACTTCCAAGCACATTTCAATCAAGTCATTCTTCTACATTCCGCTCAGACTGAGGCCGTCCGCCATCAGCTCTGGGAGAAATCGCTCCAAGCAAATCAACCCCATATTATTGTCGGTCCGCGTTCAGCCCTATTTGCCCCCGTTCGCAACCTCGGGTTAGTCATAATAGATGAAGCGCATGAACCGAGTTATCATCAAGATCAAAACCCTAAATATTCCGCACTCCGACTGGCCGCCATTATGTCAAAAACCATCCTCGGTTCAGCCACCCCTTTAGTTACAGATTATTACATCTGTAACCGGCACAAAGCTATTGTTGAGCTATCTGAACTTGCCGTTAAAAACGAGAAAAACGCCGATATCTCTGTCATCGATCTCAAAAATCGACCCGATTTTACCCGTAGCCGCCTATTAAGTAATCAATTAATTGCATCAATTCAAGACTCTCTCAATAATCATACGCAATCGATGATTTTCCATAATCGGCGCGGCACCGCTCCGCTCACTATTTGCGACCACTGCGGCTGGCAAGCCCTCTGCCAAAACTGCCTCCTACCCCTGGTTCTCCATGCCGATAAATTCCAGATGCGCTGCCACACTTGCGGCCGCATCTATCCTGTTCCTACTGCCTGCCCAGAGTGTAAAAACACCACCATCCATCATAAAGGTTTCGGCACCAAAATGCTCGAAGAAGAACTACGCCGTCTCTTTCCGCAAGCCAATATTGCCCGTTTTGATGCTGATACCGAATCCGGCCAACAATTGACCCACATTTACGACCAAGTCCATGCCGGCGAATACGATATTTTAGTCGGTACCCAAATGATCGCTAAAGGCTTCGATTTTCCAAAATTAAGCACGCTCGGCATCGCCCAAGCCGACGCCGGATTGAGTCTGCCAGACTATTCGTCTGAAGAACGAACATTTCAATTAATCACCCAGGTCATTGGTCGTGCAAAACGCGGACACCAAAATAGTCACATTTTTATACAGTCCTATCAGCCCAATCACCCCTTAATTTCCTTCGCGACTCAGTCTGACTATATTAGTTTTTATAACTATTTGCTTCAAAAACGTAAAATAAGTTCCCTACCGCCATACAGTTTTTTGCTCAAAATTTCATTGACATACAAAACTGAACGCGGCGCAATTTTAGGCGCTCAAAAATTGAACAAAAAAATTATTCAGTTTATCCATCAACACCAACTTTCCCAGGTTTCCGTCACCCCGCCAACACCAGCTTTTCACGAACGCACCGCCTCTGGTTATACCTGGCAAATTGCCCTTAAGGCAAAGACGCGCAAAGACCTCTTTGCCGTCTTTGACTCTCTCGATAAAACCCCTTATCTTCACTACGATTTCGACCCTATTACTCTGCTTTAAAATCTCGCTTATGCTCGCCTTGACAGATATATTATGTTAAAATTTAACCCAATAAGCGGGAAAGAAAATGGTCAAGAAAAAACGAGTTATTACAACGCCAGACCCACGTCTTCGCAAGAAGTCAACCAAGGCTAAGGCGCATGATCCAGAGATTGAAAAAATCATCCAAGAAATGATCCAGTCATGTATCGATTGGGAAAACGAGCATGAGTTCGAGCTTTCTGCCGCCATGGCCGCTCCGCAACTCGGCTACAATAAACGCGTCATTGTCGTGCGCGAAGACATGAATAACAAGAAAAACGCCACTTTTATTCCGCTACTTAATCCAGAAATTATCAAAACCGAAGGCAAAATCCAATACGATTACGAAGGCTGCCTCTCTGTTCCTAGCATTTACGGCAAAGTGCCTCGCCCCGCCAAAGCTCGCATTAAAGCTCAACTCGAAGATGGCACCGAAGTTCGCCTCAAGGCTACCGATTTTCTCGCCCGCACCCTGATGCATGAAATAGACCATCTTAACGGCATCCTCTTTATCGATCACATTAAGGGTATTAAAGATGCCTTTTATAAACTAAACGATAAGGGCGACCTCGAGCCACTCGATTACGATACTTACATCAAGAACAATAAGGACCTCTATCCAGATGGCGAAGACTAGAGTAATTTTCTTTGGCAACGAGCAACTCGCCCAAGGAATCAAGGCTAAAACCCCAATTTTTGACGCCTTATTGGCCGACGAACATTACGAAATCTGCGCCCTTGTTCTCCCTCAGGCACACGTACGTAAGCCCTTCCCGATTACCATTCAAGCCCAAAAACACAACATCGAAATCCGTCAGGTTCAAAAAGGCACCGAACTCCTTCCGATTATCGAAGAGCTCAAACCAGAGGTTGGCATCTTAGCAGCTTTTGGAAAACTTGTTCCCGAATCCGCCATCAATGCTATTCCAGCCGGTATTCTCAATATCCACCCTTCACTATTACCGAAATATCGCGGCACTACTCCTATTGAAACCGCCTTACTCAACGGCGACGCCGAAACCGGCGTCTCTATTATGCGTCTTGCTAAAGAAATGGACGCCGGAAATGTGCTAGCGCAAGCAAGTGTCAAAATAACCGCCAAAACCACCAAACAATCACTCTATGAAGAGCTATCCACGCTCGGCACAAAGCTACTTTTGAACGTTTTGCCTGGAGCCCTAGCCAAAAATGCCCCTGAAACCGCACAGAATGACGCAGAAGCCACTTTTACGTCAAAACTTAGCAAAGACCTTGCGCTTTTAAAACCCACCGAGAAAGCCGCTAAAACGCTCTGTAACGAGGTTCGCGCTTATGCTGGTTTTCCAAAATCTAAGACCGTTTTACTCGACATCCCCTGCACTATTACGGCCGCACACGTTGCCGACCAAGCCTCTACGGAGCTCGATCTTCTTTGCGCCGACGGTAAATATCTCGTCATTGACCGTCTTCTCCCAGAAAACTCCAAAGAAATGGACGCCCACAGCTTCCTTAACGGCCATAAACATTAATCACCAAAAAACCGCACAACATCTGCGCGGCTTTTGAAAATCTTTACAAATCAATGCGTCCTTTATGCTGCTGCCAGAATACCATCCTTCTGTTCACGAATTTCATCTTGCAACTCAACCAAACTATCTTTAATAAGCTGCTGATATTGCGGACAGTTCTGATTCAACCATTTTGCCGTAACATAGTCGGATATTAAACCCGCGTCACCATCTTGTGCGCCAGTGTTACGCTTAAGGGTCTGATAGACTTCGTCATTCTGATAGTCGCCGTAAGACTCCAAGAGAATCTGTATAGTGCCAGGTTCATTATCGATGATGCGTTCAAATTCATCCAACTGCTCGTCCGACAAGCTCTCGCTCATCTTTTCGCCAATTCGTATTTCAAGCTGATCTTGCGCATACTGCAAAAAAGCCTCTTTTTGCGCATCTGGAAGATCTGTCAAGCCAACGCTATCCAGAAACCTATTGTCAAATTTAAACATTGCGTTACTCTCCTATTTACCACCATTTTAACATAAAACGCTAATGATTATTATATTACAAAATTTTCTTTTTCTTAGACTCGCGGACAAAGAACTTCAAGGTATCGCCAATTTCGAGCTGAATTTTCTTGGTCGTCTTAAGAGATAAACCGCCAATTTCACCCTCAGCCAACGAAGGCACATTTACTTTACCTTCCTGCGTTCCAATCACCTCAAATTCACCTAGTAAATCTTTTTTACGATAGGCCCGCCCTAACATACCTGGCGCCACACGACCTTTCTTTACCTGACCGCCCGTAATCACCTCTGTTTTTTCCGTACGGAAAACACCTTTCACCTCAAGCTCACCCGTATCGGTCTCAACAATTTCCGCATCAAGCATCTCCTCCATATCCCGCTTTGCATCATCAAGTAATTCGTAAATCACTCGAAAAACGCGTACTGGCACACCGTTGCGTTCCGCCATCTTGGCAATCGCATTCGGTACTGTTACATTGAAACCGTAAATCACAGTCTTTCCGCCAGAGGCCATATAAACATCATTCTCAGAAATAGCGCCAACACCAGTCGAAACAATATTGAGCGTAATCTCACCTTGCGTATCGATTAAACGCAAAGAATCTACCACCGAAGTAACCGAACCCGCCACGTCACCTTTAACAATCACATTAAAGGTCTTCGTATTATCCGCCACGTTCATCATACGCAACATATCCGTTGCCGTTACGTTAGCATTTGCGCTATCATTCACCTCGGCTTGCGCATTTAAGAGCGCCATCTTGCGCGCCGTCTTCTCGTCCGGCACTTCCTCAAACTTATCGCCAAAGTTTGGCAACTCTTTAAACCCGGTCACCACTACAGGGGTAGATGGCGTCGCTTTACCTTTCGGCTTACCCTTCCAGTCCACCATCGTACGCACCTTAGCATAGGTTTTACCCGCGACAATAAACTCCCCCGTCTTCAGTTCGCCACCAGTTACTAAGAGATTCACCACCGAACCCTTACCAATCTCCATGTGACTCTCAATTACGAGACCTTCCGCTGGAATATTCACATCAGCCTTTAATTCATCAATATCTGCCGTCAAGAGAATCATATCAAGCAATTTCTCGAGGTTTTCACCAGTTTTCGCAGAAATTGGCACCATGATTGTATCGCCACCCCATTCTTCTGGATTAAGGTTAAAATCTGTCGCCAGCTGCGCCTTAGTACGTTCAATATTTGCACCTTCACGGTCAATTTTATTAATCGCTACGATAATTTTTGCATTTGCTGCCTCGGCAAATTTAATCGCCTCTGCCGTCTGCGGCTTTACGCCATCATCTGCCGCCACTACAATCACCACGATATCCGTCAACATGGCACCATGCTGACGAATTGCCGCAAAAGCTTCATGACCTGGCGTATCAAGAAAAGTAATCTTTCGATCTTTATATTCCATCTGATAAGCCGAGATATGCTGCGTAATACCGCCCGCCTCGTCATCTACGGTCTTTTTCTTAAGGAGATTATCCAGTAAAGTCGTCTTACCGTGATCGACGTGACCCATTACCGCTACTACTGGTGGGCGTAACTTTGCGTCTTTCGACAACTCGCGCTTAATACCTGGAATCTTGACAGAATTCTCCTTCTTCTCGAAGCGCACATTCTTAAAGCCAAGCTCCTCAGTCATAATCTGAGCAGTCTCCGCATCTAGCCGCTGATTAATCGTGGCCATGATGCCGTTCTTAAATAACTCGCCAATCAAATGCGTAACAGATATACCTAAAGCATTCGCCAGCTCGTCTACCGTAATCGAGCCAGAAATCTGTATTACTTTTTCTTCCACTTTCTAGCTCCTTTCGCTTAAAGTAATAATAAAAAATCCACCCCTAATGTCTGCCCCATTTTACCATATTTGAAGTAAAATATCAAAACATCCACATTACCGCCATAGCCATTTATAGATACCATAAAAGCACTAAACCAATGTGTATTATTTGACATTATTAATAAAATATGCCAGAATAACAAAATACGCCACAAAACGTAAGTTATTTTACAATCCGAGAAAAAAGGAGGTTATTCCAATATGAATGATGATGGCATTTTTAAAAGCATTATTTGTCTATTAATTGCATTTGTCATACTCATTGCCCTTTATTCTACTCATCAGACCGGCAGCATTAATACTAAAACCGCCTCTGATACCTCTTCCACCGAAGATTACATATTCGTACAAGTGCCAGGCGAAAACGGTCATCTAATCTATATAAAAAACACACAGGCCGTGTATATAACATGGAGTGACGAAACGTACAGCGCCTATCCTATAGACAACATGGTCCCATTCCTGCCTGCATACGGATACGGCGGAACCTACGTCTATTTCCTACCAGATGAAAATATGCTAGTAAACGAAAATGGCGTTGAAGTACCCGGCATCCTCCGAAAGGTCGGAGATCGACCGTGAACTCATCACGCTCTCGGACAAAAACCCAAGCCACCAGCAAAGCTGGTGGCTATTTTATTAGCCATACGAAAAACTACGAAAACCTTAGAGATTATATAAAAAATTAGCAAGAAGATTTACGCCTACTGCCACACCAATTACGCCTATCACTGCAATTATTATCAGTATTACTAAAGCGGTTATGTTTATTGGATCTTTCTGATAACGACTACCACTGCGCTTACGATGTACCTTTAATAACGATGCAACCGCCAGACTAGCCATCACCGCCGGCGCAACAATCATCACCATCTTCATAACCCCATCAGCGCCGTCAACAATCCCCTCAAGACTCAATCTCGCCACTACCAAGACACCCTCGACCAAGCAGGAGAAGACAATATATTCAATTACTTTCTTTACGTATCCCCACATACCTCCACTATATCACAATATTCTAAATGGCTCATTTTTCACCACCCCTGTTAAATGAAAATGGGAATCATTCCCAATGCGCTTTAAAAACTCAATTTTTACCCACATCTCCAACGCATCACCCCAATAAACAACATTAATAATCATCGTTTGCCCGTCAAAAAAGCCACGCAAACATACACGTGACTTTTTTGTTAAAAGCAAAACTTATTTCTTATCAACAAAGCTCAAAGAAATCTTGCGTCCTTCCTTATCGATGTCGAGCACCTTAAATTCTTTACGCTCATTAAGAGTAAAGATTTTCTCTGGATCAACATCGCTACCTTCGCCAAGCTCAGATACGTGCACCAAAGCTTCGACTGCTGGCGAAATCTGCACAAAGGCACCAAATGGAGTAATACGAGTAATCGTACCCTCAACCTTATCACCTTTCTTAAAGTTAGCAATCTCAGAAAGCCATGGGTCTTCTTGAAGTTGCTTCATCGAAAGGCTTAAACGATCTTTATCGATAGCAATAATCTTTGCCTCAACCGTATCGCCAACCTTTACGTAATCGGATGGGCTATTTACGCGTTCCCAAGAAATCTCGGAAATGTGTACAAGACCTTCAATACCATCGACATTCACGAAGATACCAAAGTCTACTACGCCAGTAACTACGCCCTTTACGACGTCGCCAACCGCGAGTTGAGCAAAACGCTCGGCTAAACCGTCTTTGACTGCTTCTTTCTCAGAGAGAATTAGCTTATTCGTCTTGCGGTCAGCATCAAGGATGCGTACGCGAATTGACTTGCCTACGAGCGCATTGAGACGCTGAAGGATTTCATCCTTATCGGAGCCACCGACACGCGGATAATGCTCAGCCGAAAGCTGTGAAACTGGCAAGAAACCACGAATGCCTTCGTATTCGACCAAAAGACCGCCACGGTTAGCATCATATGGTTGGACCTCGATGATTTCACCCGCTTCAAGCTTAGCGGCAATTTCATCCCAGCCTTTCTCTTTTACTGCCTTACGGAGTGACAACAAAACCATGCCATCCTCCATTTCGGTATCGATGACGCTAGCCGAGACCGCATCACCTTCCTTGAGTTGGCGCCCAAAGGCGACCTCGCGACGTGGCACAAGACCAACCCCGCGTGCTCCGAGATCAATTAAAATCTCGTGCTTCTTAACAGACATGACTGTACCCTCAATCGTGTCGCCAAGAACTAGTGGCTGAATATCCTCTCCTGCGAGAAGTTCATCCATTGTAACTTTAGCTTTTGTAGCCATTTATGATATTTTCCTTTCGTTAGAACTGCTCATCTACCTTCGTTTTATCAACAAAAATAAATGAGCAGTTCTACACTACTCATTATTTTAACCTATTTTACAGATTAGGTAAAGCGTAAGCTTAATGTATTTGTTTCTTGACGAGAGAGACGTTCAAAGTAACCAAATATGCAATAACTGCTAAAACTACGAAAGCAGAAATCGTCTCAGTTGGACCAGTATACGGCAAATTGTTCGAACGCGCTACTCTCTGAGCTTCTTCCTGCTTTGCTGCATCTTCCCTAGCTTTCCTCTCCTCTTCAGCCCTTTTCTCCTCTTCAGCTTTCTTCTCAGCCTCTTCCTTGGCTTTCTTCTCGGCTTCAGACTTTTGCTTTGCTTCCTCTTCAGCTTTCTTCTCAGCCTCAGACTGTTTCTCTGTATCAGACGCCCCGTTACCGCTATTACTACCACTATTATTGCCATTTTCGCCATTCGTGGCACTACTCGCACTCGGACCATTATCAGTCGAAGCCGTCAACTCTGGTTTCGGCGAAGATATCGATACGGCTACGATCAAACCGGCAACCAAAATCACGCCGATAAGAGCAATCACTGCTCCCCATCCCCAACGCTTGTATTTTACATTTACATCCATCTCTCACTCCTCTAAATTGCCCTAACTATACCACTGTAATCATCTCTTTACAAGCATAAGCATCATACTTTTGTCAGATGATGCTATACTAACCTTATGTATCTATGCATAGATGTTGGAGGCACCAAAACTCTCATAGCCCTCGTTGATAACAGAGGTAAACTTCTCCATTCCGTCAAATTCTTAACTAACGAAAATCAAACCAAATTCTACGAATCACTTTTACAACAAATCAAAGTCAATTTCGTCCTCGCAGACATTAAGACCATCTCCGTCGCTATGCCCGGCATCATCAAGCGCAACCGTGCTATCTGGCTCGGCAATCTCCCTTGGCACGACTTCGATATCGCCAAGATGCTCAAAGCAGAATTTAACCTCCCAGTTTATGTTGAAAATGATGCCAATCTCGCCGCCCTCGCCGAAGCTCGTAATACACAAGGTCGTTCCCTGTATTTCACCTTTTCTACTGGTATTGGCGGCGGCGTAATCGAAAATGGCGCCCTCGTTAAGCGCTACCTAGACTTTGAGCCCGGCCACATCGAGTTCATCTACGACGGCAAAAAAACAGAGTGGGAGGATCTCGCCGCCGCCAGCGCCATTAGTGCTAAATACAAAAAACTCACCAGCGAAATCACCGACCCGGCAGATTGGCACGAAATTATCCGTCGTATACTACTCGGTCTCATCCCTCTCACTAACTCTATCAAGCCCGACCGCATTATCTTTGGCGGCCCACTTGGCCTTATGCTGAATACCTATCGCATTCCTCTACGCAGAGCTCTCCAGCGAAAACTCCCCAACAACATTACCATGCCACGTCTTCTACTCGCCAAATATGGCAACTTCTCTGTAATTTACGGATGCTACTACTATGCCAAACTTAAAGAAACTCATCGCTAAAATATCCGCCGATTATCCGGAGCTACAACTCGCCCCAGGCGAACGCTTCCAATTTTCTCCCCCTTCAACTCTCTATTACGACCCCCAAAGCACCGAAAAACGTTCAGATTTATTGCTCTTGCATGAACTTGGCCACTATCTCATCCAAAAATCCAATTATTCCTCAGACATCGAACTAGTCGAAATTGAATCACAAGCTTGGGCTAAGGCACGCACTATCTGCCCTAATTACGACATTCAGTATGATGAAGATTTCGCCGAAGACCGCCTTGATAGCTATCGCGACTGGCTCCACCTAGTCTCTCTATGCAAAAACTGCAACCTCGCCGGCTACCAAGATTCCACCCAACTCTATCACTGCCCTCTCTGTGGCGCAACTTGGAAATCCCGCATTATTCCAGAATAAACATCCACCAACCTAGCCAATGGTTTTTTACACTACAAAAAGTCCTAGCCTCACATGAGACTAGGACTATAAGATTATTAGCCGAAGCAAGTTAATTATCGTTTAAAACTATATTTCCATCAGCAGAGATATCTCCATCTCCACTAACGTTGCCGCAACAAACAGATTCGCCAGCGTCAATACCGCCAAAAACATCCCCTTTACAGACTACATTCCCTTTAGCAGAGATATTTCCATCAATACCACGACAACAAACAACGGATCCGTCAGCAGTAATATTGCCAGTAACATCCCCCTTACAGACTACATTCCCTTCTTCAGAAGAAACATCTCCGCCGACGCTGCCGCAATAAACGGTTTTACTAGCATCGACATAGCCAGTGACATTTCCGCAAGTCACATTTTCCCTAGCCTCAACATAGCCGCCAACATTGCCACAACTGACAGATTTGCCAGCCTCAACGCAACCAGCAACATCGCAACAGTCCACACTTCCCCCAGCAGTGATATTGCCACAAACACTACCATTAACTTCAACTTTATCGCAAGAGTCTACCGTAACTGGACCAAAAATTTCTCCTTCAATGACAATCTTTATCACTCTATGACTCAAATCATCAACCGAATCATTATCCGGGCCATCAATATCATAACGACAGCCATTAACGTATATCTCGCCATCAATAACATCCAACGTCTTGACGGTTTCAGAATCAATCATTTTACCATTTACTTTAATGCCCATAGAATATCCCCCTTTCAGAACAGGATAGTAAAATAGTATTCGCATCTTCTCTCTTGTTTCCGTTTAGCTCCAACCAAACAATCTCCTAAAGAACAAATACTAAACTAAATAGTAGCCTTTACATTATAATATAAGAACCAAATAAATCAAGGAATACACCTTACATTCATCCCCTTTCAGGCGCAAGACTCCGCAACAAAAAAGATCCCAGGCATAAATCCTGAAATCTTTTTTACTAGTATAATTAAGCGTTCTTTTTAGCTTTACCACGCTTAGAAATACGGCCGCCCTTGGCACCAGCAATCTTAGCTAATTCCGGGTTAGCGGCAAAGCCACCAGTGTGACCATTGCGACCACCTTTACGACCAATCTCAGCGTAAAAGTCTTTACCATATTTGTTCTTGTTCGTAGTAGCAGCTTTTTGGCCACCAGCTTTAGTTCCAGCCATTCTATAGCTCCTTCTGCCCACCAAATATTTTAACTTCCACCCTTTTATGAAAAACGACCCAAAACAGAGGCGCCTTTCCAGGTGCTTGTGCTTATTTTAGCATAAAGCTTCTGTTTTGTCAATATGTTTTTGCTTAGAAATATGTCATAATATCCGAACATTCCAAAAATAAAAGTCTTGACAATATATCACAAGCGCTATAATATCAGAGGTAATTGAAGCAAACAAAACTGCGAGGGTCTTCAATTAAAAATACCTCCGAATTTTAATTCAGGAGGTATTTTTATGCGTCTTTTTCGCTAAACCAGCCTTAAAACGCGTTTTACGCGGTCGTCTTATTTTGACCCCTGTTATTGTTTGAATGCGTCTTTTATTTTATTTGCCACATTGTCAACTATGCCGCTCGCCAAGGCACCAGCCACAGCTTCATAGATTTTATTCGCCACGCCCTCATCGATTTTTAGTTTTTCAACCAAAGTCTTAATTATATCGTCTTTATTCTTAGACCCCACAAACGACTTCCCGTCCAACAATCCTCCAGCCTTCGCAATTACGTCGTCCGGAAGATCGACTTTTTCTTTGATTGCTGCAATTATTTTATCTTTATCCATTTATCACTCCTTTTCCTCAATTATAAAACAAGTTCCGTCAATTATTTCTCGACTAAAATATTTATCGGCATATTCTTCGTACGCCTCAAGCGTATCTTTATTCTCCTTACTCATATTTTTATTATACAAAACGCTTCCAACAAAAATCGCCCAACAAGGCGTATCTCGAAAAAATGGTGGAGTAGATTAGACCGAAGCCTAATCATACCCCATGTATCTAACAGTATATCATACACTCGACTAAAACCATAGGAAAAATTCGTTAGATTGGCGATTTCTCTGTTCGAAGCGCATCTTAACGGGCGAGCGAAAACAAAAAATCGGCCAAAATGCCGAGTTATATACGTTTTGGTGGGGATATGTGGACTTGAACCACAGACCTCGTCATTATCAGTGACGCGCTCTAACCAGCTGAGCTATATCCCCTGGCTACAAATCATTTTACTAGATTATCTTTAAAAATACAAGTCGGTATGATACAATAATGCTTATGGAAGGATATAATGTTGGTTTTTTGTTTGGCGGAATCGCTCTTCTTATAGCTGGCGTTCTCATCGTAATATTCCACCAAAAAATTGCCGACAACTTAGCTGGCGGCATAAACAGTTATAACAAGGTTAAGCTATTCGGTCTCGGCGCCTGCGTGCTTGGTATCATCTTCATTGCAAACATCCATATTTTTCTCATCCGCCTCTTGATGCACATTATTATGCCAAGCAGATTTTAAAATTCAGCATCATCTAAAAACCGCCCCCTCGGGCGGTCTTTTTATAGTTCTACTCTGAAACAGTGCGTATCCCTCAACTCTGCACCATGACTCTCGTAGAAACCTGCCGCACCTTCTTTCTTTTCGCGATTCGAAGACGTAAACTCTAGGCGACGACAGCCCTTCTGGCGCCCCCAATCTTTAATCGCCTCTAGCATCTGACCGCCCACACCTCGCCCCCGACATTCACTATCTACTACTAAATCTTCCAGATAAGCATTACGATCCAAGGTCGCCATCACGATTGACATAATCGCCATCGCCACAATCTTACCGTTCTCATCAATTGCTAACAAAATATCGTGATACGGCGATTCGATTAACTCCTCAATCTTCTCTCGCTCAATCGGCGAACCATCGTGGCGCGCGCTCAATTGTTGACGCAATCTACCCATCGCCTCCGCGATGTCGCCATCGTACTCTGTTAAAGGCGAAATATCTATCATGCTCCAATCTCCTTCTCTATTATTTTTGCTAAAATTTCTCCATGCTTCTCAATCAAATCCTTATCTTCTCCTTCTACAAGGATTCTTAGCTTATTCTCCGTACCAGAATAGCGGCAAAATACTCGCCCTTTACCAGCAAACTCCGCTTCCGCCCCTCGTACCGCTTCATCAAAGCCCGCCACTTCCGTCAACGGACGTTTCTCGCTTACCTTCACCCCCCATTGTTTAGAAGGCATAAATTCAAAATCCGCCCACATATCCGCCAAACGCATCTTCTTTTCATGCATAATCTTCTGAATAAATAGGGCCGTAAAAGTACCATCTGACGCCTTTAGCCAAGGCGAATAAATCATATGACCAGAATATTCACTCCCCAGTTCTGCCCCTAAAGCCTGTAACTTCTGCGCCACGAAACGATCGCCATTTACAACCTTTTCTACCTTAATACCCTGCGCTTCAAGATATTTTACGGTCGCATAGTTACTATACTCTGTAACGACCACCGTATTGGCGGGCAAACGCCTCTGATCGCGCAAGTAGGTCGCTAATAGAATATTAATCCTATCGCCATCCCAGATTCGCCCCTCTTCGTCTGAAACCATAATCCTATCCGCATCGCCATCTAAAGCTACCCCCATATATCCCTTCGTTTTTGCTTCGGCAGCCATTTTCTCTGGATATAAAGCGCCATAACCGTCATTAATATTCCTGCCATTTGGCAATGGATCAATCTGACTCACCTTTAGCCCGAAGCTCTCAAATACCGCCTTACTAAACTCATAGCCCGCCCCCGATGCTGTATCTAATACAATCTTAGTATCAGCTAAGCTGTCACCCAGTTGCAAAATTTTTTCCGCCTGTTCGATATAAACGTCAATTACATCCTCACGTGTCACCAAATTAAACTCAACCTCGGGCAACTCTACATCTTCGCCAAGCTCATCTTTAAAGAATTCATCTTCAACTTTCAATTCTTCTTCATCAGGCAACTTGTCGCCGTCAGCCGCAAAAACCTTTACGCCATTATCTGTAGCTGGATTATGCGAAGCTGTCAGCATAATGCCACACGAAACATCATCGCGAATACTCGCGATCTTCTGCACAGCCGGCGTTGGCAATATCTCCAAATCCTCAACTCTAGCTCCACATTCTTTTAAGCCAAGCTCTATATCTTTACGCATCCACTCGCCACTTTCGCGCGTGTCACGCCCCAACAAGGCTACACCGCCATCAAAATGCTTCGCAATTGCTCGACCTAGATTATGCATCATGTTCGGTCGTAACGGGCTCCTTCCCACTTCCGCCCGAATCCCATCAGTCTCTCCAAAAATACGTTTTTTCATGACTATATTTTACCAGTATTCCTAATCCAATGCCAAATCGCAACGCGTAGTAAAAATGCACAATAATGCGAGTTGTGGTAATTTTTGCACATTCCACCCCTGTAAATTTTGCATAAAAAAATTGTACAAAATCTATTGACATTCTTTTGCAATCCGCTTATACTAAAAATAGCTTTTGTGATTATTCGCAGATTACAAAAGCCGCACTATTCTTCAAAAAACAAACATATCTACCAAAAACAAAAAAATTTTACAACCAAAAAACTCCGATTCGAGCGTGACATTATTTCTCTCAAGGTCACAGCACAACTGAATTCGGAGTTTTTTGTCGAACTGTTCACATGACGACAAAATCGCTTTTTTATTCGTTCGTATAGTATTAAAATTACAATTTTTTTATTCAATCATCCCCATCAGCATACATTTAGCACTCAAAAATTCCTACCCCCGTTTATGTAAAAAATACATAAACAGATAACATACCCCAGCAAATACCGACCGGTATCAAAGTAGCAACAATTCCGCTTTTATGTCGCTAATTGCCCGTATGTCCACGCTTATCGAATCACCGGAAATCGCCGATGCTAATCTAATCGCAACAAAAAACGCCCTTTCGGACGCCTTTCGCTCTTAACAACTTAGTTGTGCAATTACTTCTTCATCGCAGTATCTGAAGCTTATGTTGCATCTGGAAAACCAGATAAAATAGTAAATTAAGCTTATATCTACTATTGCAACCGACCTAGCTACACGCATCTTTGCAGATTCGTGCGCATCATTCTCCCTAGAAAGGAGGTAATCCATCCGCACCTTCCGGTACGGATGCCTTGTTACGACTTAACCCCAATCATCTCCCCCACCTTAGGCCGCCGAAACGGACTTCGGGTGTTGGTGACTCTCATGGTTTGACGGGCGGTGTGTACAAGACCCGGGAACGTATTCACCGCAACATGCTGATTTGCGATTACTAGCGATTCCGACTTCAAGAAGGCGAGTTTCAGCCTCCTATCCGAACTGGGACCGGCTTTGGTGCGATTTGCTTCATCTCGCGACTTCGCTTCGCATTGTACCGGCCATTGTAGCGCGATTCTAGCCCAAGGCGTAAGGGAAATACTGACCTGACATCATCCCCTCCTTCCTCCTCGTTACCGGGGCAGTTTCAGTAGAAAAATCCAACTACTGACAAGGGTTGCGCTCGTTGATGGACTTAACCAAACATCTCACGACACGAGCTGACGACGGCCATGCATCACCTGTCACAGGGTTCCCGAAGGCACAGACTCCTTTCGGAGGCCTTCCCTAGATGTCAAGCCTTGGTAAGGTTTATCGTTTAGCATCGAATTAAAGATCACGCTCCACCGCTTGTGCGGGTCCCCGTCAATTCCTTTATGTTTTAATCTTGCGATCGTACTACACAGGCGGGATACTTAACGCGTTAGCTTCGCTACGGAAGGGGTCGATACCCCCCACAGCTAGTATCCATCGTTTACGGCGTAGACTACCGGGGTATCTAATCCCGTTTGCTCCCTACGCTTTCGTGCCTTAGTGTCAGAAACGCCCCAGTAACCTGCCTACGCTATCGGTGTTCCTTCTAATATCTACGGATTTCACTCCTACACTAGAAATTCCAGTTACCCATAACACTCTCGAGCTTAGTAGTTTAGATAATAGTCTGAATGGTTGAGCCACCAGATTTCACTATCTACTTACGATGCCACCTACGCAACTCTTTACACCCAGTCACTCCGGATAATGCTCGGATCCTACGTATGACCGCGGCTGCTGGCACGTAGTTAGCCGATCCTTATTCATAAGTTACCGTCATATTCCTCGCTTATAAAAGCAGTTTACAACCCGAAGGCCTTCGTCCTGCACGCGGCATTGCTCCATCAGGCTTTCGCCCATTGTGAAAGATTCCCTACTGCTGCCTCCCGTAGGAGTCTGGGCCGTGTCTCAGTCCCAGTCTGGATGATCATCCTCTCAAACCATCTAACGATCGTCGACTTGGTGAGCCGTTACCTCACCAACTATCTAATCGTACGCAGGCCAGTCCCAAACCGCCCGAAAGCTTTAATCCGAAGATCACATGCGGTATTAGCCACTCTTTCGAGTAGTTATCCCTCAGTTTGGGGTCCGTTCCCACGCGTTACTCAGCCGTCCGCCGCTCGCCGACAGATCTCATTCTATTCTCGAAAGCTTCAAGAACAGGATGAGACCCTCGCTGCCGCTCGACTTGCATGTATTAGGCATGCCGCCAGCATTCATCCTGAGCCAGGATCAAACTCTCCATTAATGCTACCTGAAGGTAGACTTTTGAAAAATTTGATAAATCAAACATTCGAACGAAATAGAAAAACTTGTTTTGCTATTTCTGAGAATGTGCAGATTTATATCTTAGTGAAACTAAGATAAAACTCAAATATAAAAGACTGACGATGATAATTAATTGCACAACTAAATTGTTAAAATACGTAAAATTTTAAAAGCTCAGCCAACAAGAGTGTCAAATTAATCGTCCTCTCGCAGTTGAACTGTTCTTATCTTATATTACCCCAATAAAACTGTCAAGAACTTTTTTGGACTTTTTTTCAAAAATCTACCAAATTCGCGCTAAAACCACAAAAAACAGAGATAACCAAGGAGAATGCCAAGCGCTGCGCCCACGCAAACTTGCGGAATTGTATGCCCTTCTACGACTTTCATTTTGCGCGTTTTCTTATTATTATCCGATTCTGCAATGATATTTAGTAGCTTGCCCTGCTCTCCAACCGCAAAACGCACGTTTACGGCGTCGTAGATCACAATAATGGTCATAGCAAGTGCCAATACAAATAAACCTGACGTAAAGCCATTCTGAAGCCCTAAAAAGACCGTTAGACCCGTAAAGCTAGCCGTATGTCCACTTGGCATACCGCCACTGCGCGTAAAACAATCCACGACCTCCGAAAAGCTCAAAGTTCGCTTTTTTATTACCATATCACCAATAAACTTACCTGATTGCGCAAAAAACCACCCCAATACAAACGCAATCAAACCTCCTAAACTTCCTAGTTCCATATATCCATTATATCAAAAACATGAAAAAGGCGACTCACGCGGAGTCGCCGGTTGACGAGTTACAAAAGAACTCATGCAAAGTGCCAGGAAGATTTTGGCTTGGGACCATACTTCCAATTGTTTTCCTCCGTTCCTTATCGTATCCCTACGGTTTGGTAACGAAAACACTTCATCATTGTTGAGCCACAGACATCTCTTATCAGGTCTCATGCTTTCGAACGGTTGGCCGACCGTCTATTCACACTCCTCTGACTCGAGATTTGCACGCCTGCGTGCGTTCAGTTGGGAAGCCTCGCAGAAGCAACCCCCGCACGAACCGAGCGAATACAACCAGCGGAGTCCGCCAGACCGACCCGAAGGCCGGTAGAAGTTCGCAGATGCAGAACATTCCTAATATTCTTTAGCAAGGCTTCCTTGCTGCCACCCGGTACCACTTACCTTCCACCCTACGGTGGACCCTCGAGGCATCCAATAGCACCTCTGTACTATCGGCCAAGGTCGAGTCTTGGGAGGATTCTCTTGGTTTTCGAGGCCAAGAGATCGCGACGCCATGCAGCTTAGCGGATGGATTTGCTGTCCATCGCATCACTACCTTCTCTCTTTTATGAACCACTTGATTCATAAAAGCCGTCACCGTGTCCCACTCTTAGGCTTGTGTGCTGTACAATGTTCGCTCGCCTTACGATCGGCTCGCTCTGAAGTGTCAATACTACACAGTTTTTACGTTCCATTTCTGAAACGCATGGAGCTACATTGCTGCAGCTCTCTCAATACTCACTATCTTACACGGAGGCAATTCCACCTTTGATAGCTTTCTTGTGTCTAGGCATCCGAAGACGCCGACTATGCATCCAGCCAAGGCAGGGGTTGTATCCTACCTCTACAACTGGTTTGGCAAAAGCATGAATCCTCCACCGCCCTCAGGCGATGCGTCGATGGAATAATGTCCCAGCATTATTCCGCCGGCGCCTCGTCTGAGGCGGCTATGATATTTAGTAAGTATTGAAGAAAATCTTTTAAAATACACAATTGCACGGTCTTGGTCTGTGCTTACCTCCGCGCAACTGTCCATACTATAGCAAAATTGCTCGATTTTGTAAAGTATTGCATAACTAACACCAATCGTAACAGAGGTAAAAACGACCCAAAAAATGTAAAAGTGACTTTTACAAACCCCACACCCATCGCGGCTTAAATATCACCTTCTTCAGAAAAACGCCAAGCTATTGACCAAAATTCATATACTATAGTAAAATTCATATATACATTAAAAATTCATATATTAGGAATACTCTATGGAATATACAACCGTCGTTGGAAAAACTGGGCAAATTACTCTTCCCAGTAAAATTCGCCGCATCATTAACGCTACCCCAGGTAGCAAAATAGTATTTTGCGTCGACAGCAATAACAATATCTCCATCAACAAACAAAAAACTGCTACCGAAATATTTGCCACACTCGACCAAATAAATCGCCAGCTCCCTAATCGAGCCAAACAATCAATCCAAAAAAATGCTGGAAAAACCGCTTCTACCCTACATAAAGAATGGTTAGAAACTTCCGCCGCCAAACAAGAACTAAAGGAGAAATATGGCAGCTAATCCAGAGTCCATCGATACTAATATCGTCCTACGCGCCATCCTTAATGACGTCCCCAAACAATCACAAAAGGCTCGCACCTTACTCGCTCGCCCCAACACTATCTTCCACATCTCCGACTTGACTATAACAGAAACCGTCTTTGTTCTAGAGAAATGCTATCATCTCGACCGTTCCATTATTACCGAAATATTAAGTATTTTTCTTAGCAACCCCTCCATTAGCTACAACATACCGCTCTTCTCGAATGTCTTTCCATTCTATACTGAGCATCCTCAACTATCATTTAACGATTGTTGTCTCGCTACTTATGCGGCGCTTAATCAAGCCGAACCACTCTGGACTTTTGACCGCAAGCTCGCTACTCAATCACCTACTACCAAAGAGCTTCAGTAAATACCAAAAAGACGGTCTCAATGACCGTCTTTTTTATGCGCTTATTTCCCTTTCGCCACTAGCTTTGCTTCATCCCCCTCCCCCTCAGCTTCCTCTTCCTCGTGCGGAATAATACCAATAGAAGCCACCGTATCGCTATCATTAAGCCGCATCACGCGTACGCCCTGCGTAGCGCGACCGAGCGTTGGAATATCCTTTACGGCTACCCTAATCGCTTGACCACCAGTTGACATCATAATAATCTCTTTCGCCTCTGGATCGAGCGTATGGACCGCCGCAATTGGACCAGTCTTCGCCGTTACAGCTGCCACCTTAACACCTACACCACCTCTCTTATGTGGCGGGAAGTTTGTTGCCGCCGTCATCTTACCGTAGCCTTTCGTCGAAATTACAATCAACTTCTGACTCTTCGGATCAGACACGACATCCATACCTACAACAGTATCATTTGGACGCAAGCGTACACCACGTACGCCACGCGCCGAACGTCCCATCGGGCGCACATCTTTCTCATTAAAGCGTACCGCCTGACCAGCAGAAGTTGAGATAATAATGTCATTCTCACCCGTCGTGCCACGTACCCAACGTAACTCGTCGCCATCATCGAGTTTAATCGTGATTAAACCGTTCGTACGGATATTGGCGTAATCTTTCAAAGAAGTCTTCTTAATCGTGCCCTTCGTAGTCGTCATAAAGAGATAGCCATCTTCGCCCGCCTCATCACCTTGCTTAATTACAGCAGTTATCTTCTCTTCTGGATGGAGATTCAAGAGGTTCACCGAAGCAGTTCCCTTTGCTACCAGTGACGACTGCGGAATCTCATAGGCCTTGATGCGGAAGATACGACCCTGATTCGTAAAGAATAGCAAGAAGTCATGCGAAGACGCCGTAATAATAGTATCTATCACGTCCTCTTCCTTCGTAGTCATACCGCGACGACCCTTACCGCCTCTGTTCTGCTTCTTGAAGTCATTCTGCAATACACGCTTGACGTAACCTTGCGCTGTTAAGAGTACAACGCTTTCCTCATCTGGAATCAAATCTTCTTCCGCAAACTTACCAAGCTCATGATTAAAGATTTTACTGCGACGCTTATCGCCGTACTTCTCTTTCATGACAAGGAGTTCTTCCTTAATTACATCAAGAATTGCCTGTTCAGATGCCAAGATACCTTCGAGCTTCTTGATTAAGTCATGAAGTTCTTTCAATTCGTTTTCAATCTTATCGCGCTCTAGTCCTTGGAGACGACGTAGTTGCATTGCCAAGATAGCCGCCGCTTGTACTTCAGACAAGCCAAAGCGTTCCATCAAACGTTTATCAGCATCATCATAAGATTCACGAATTGTCTTGATAACTTCATCAATATGATCAAGCGCAATCTTCAAACCCTCTAAGATATGTGCACGTTCTTTTGCCTTATTGAGGTCAAACTCTGTACGACGACGTACTACCTTCTGGCGGTGCTTAATAAACTCCGCCAAAATCTCCTTGAGGCCCATCACCTTTGGTTGAATACCATCAACTAGCGCCAAGACGTTATAGTGGAACGAAGTCTGCAAACCAGTTAATTTATAAAGCTGGTTCAAAATCTTCTTCGGGAATGCGTCCTTCTTAAGCTCTACTACTACACGAATCTTACCACGAGCCGATTCGTCACGTGCATCAGCGATATGATCCAATTTCTTCGCGAGTACAAGTTCGCGTACCTTATCGACAAAGGCCTCTTTACTCATACCGTAAGGCACCTCTGTAATTACGATATTAAAGCGACCATTCTTGCGCTCTTCAATATTTGCTACTGCACGAATCGTCACAGAGCCACGGCCAGTTTCGTAAGCCTGCACCATCGGCGCACCGCCGTAAACTTCAGCCCCAGTTGGAAAATCTGGACCCTTTACGTGCTTCATTAACTCTTTCAGAGTGATGTCTGGGTTATCAATCTGCGCAATCGTCGCATCTACTACTTCGCCGAGGTTGTGCGGTGGAATATTTGTTGCCATACCAACCGCAATACCCATCTGACCATTCAAAAGAATGTTCGGGACTGCCGCCGGTAGCACCACCGGCTCTTGTTCGGTTCCATCGAAGTTATCGCGGAAATCAACCGTATTTTTCTCAATATCCGATAGAAGCTCTGCGCCCACCTTATCCATGCGAGCCTCAGTGTAACGTGAAGCAGCTGCTTCATCGCCGTCCATTGAACCGAAGTTACCCTGGCCTTCTACGAGCGTATAACGCATTTTCCAAGGCTGAGCAAGATTTACCATTGATTCGTAAATCGAAGAGTCACCGTGTGGATGATATTTACCCATTACTTCACCAACGATACGAGCGGACTTTACGGTCGCATGTGGCGCCTTCCAACCGTTCTTGTTCATCGCATAAAGAATACGGCGGTTTACCGGTTTCAAACCATCACGTACATCCGGTAAAGCGCGATCGATTAGGACTGACATCGAGTAACGCAAGAAGCTATCTTCCATCACGTTCTCAACCGTCAATTCTTCTACGCCATCCTCAGCCATATGTGCCTTGAGACCACCAACTTTAACGATTTCTTCCTCTTCGGATTCAGTTTTATAATCACCTAAAGTTTCATCGACACCCTTGTCGTCACTTGAATCAGGCACGCCACCAACTTTACTTGTATCTTTTTCATCTTTATCTGCCATCTTTCATTCCTCCTTAGAAGTCCAAATCGTCCAAGTTAACCGTCGCGGCGCGAGATTGGATGAAGTTCTTGCGCAGTTCTGCCTCTGAGCCCATCAGCTTCGTAAAGATTGCGTCCGCCTTCTCGGCATCCTCAATATTCACCCGAATCAAGGTACGATTCTTTGGATTCATCGTTGTCTCCCATAGCTGGGCAGCATCCATCTCACCGAGACCCTTAAAGCGTTGCTGAGCAGTATAACCCGCCTGCTTAAAGCGTTCATCATCTGGATTAATCTTCGTACCCGCCGCCTTGCGTTCTTCAATTCGCTTCGCCAAAGTCTGCTCTAGCGCTTCCTCATTATAGATATACTCAATCTTGCGCTGCGAACCCGTACCCTTAATCAAACCAAAGAGTGGCGGTTTCGCCAAGTAGACATGCCCCTCCTTAATCACCTCTGGCATATAGCGGAAGAAGAATGTCAAAAGGAGCGTCGAAATGTGCGCACCATCGACATCGGCATCCGTCATAAAAACAATCTTGTAATAACGTAAGCCGTTGATGTCAAATGAGTCACCAATACCCACACCCATTGCCTTAATCAAGGAGACAATCTCCGCATTCGCAAACATTTTATCAAGACGTGCACGCTCGGTATTTAATACCTTACCACGCAGTGGCAAAATTGCCTGAATCTTCGAATCGCGACCTTCCTTTGCGGAACCCGCCGCCGAGTTACCCTCTACGATGAAGAGTTCGCACTCAGTGCGATCGCGCGACGAGCAGTCGGCCAACTTCGAAGGAAGATTGAGCCCCTCAAACGCACCTTTACGAATTACGTTATCACGTGCAGCACGAGCTGCCTTACGGGCGCGCGCCGCTAAAGTCGCCTTATTTACAATCTTCTTTGCAACATCTGGATGTTCTTCTAGATAGTATGCAAAGTATTCACTCGTAACCTTATCAACATAACCACGTACTTCTGGGTTACCAAGCTTATTCTTGGTCTGACCCTCAAACTGCGGATCTGGCAACTTCACCAAGATAACCGCCGTCAAACCTTCCTTAATGTCATCACCAGTTAAGTTATCATCTTTCTCTTTGAGAAGACCATTCTTGCGCGCATAATCATTAATCGTACGATTCAAAGCCGTACGGAAACCAACCACGTGCGTACCACCATCTGGCGTCAATACGTTATTGGCAAATGGGCGAATCGTTTCCGAAAAACTGTCATTATACTGAACAGCTACCTCAACCATACTGTCAGAAATCTCTTTCTCAGCATAGAAGATATCATCAGATAGCACCTCTTTACCATCATTCAAACGACGCACATAACTCTTAATACCGCCTTCAAAATAGAAAGAATCGCTCTTACCCGTGCGTTCATCATGAACACAGGTTAAAATGCCCTTCGTTAAATATGCCTGATGGCGTAGATAATTCACTACCCAGTCGTAATCAAAGACCACCGTCTCTTTAAAGATAGTCTCGTCTGGATAAAATGTAATACTCGTACCATGCTTCTCAGTCTTACCAGTTACGCCAAACGGCACTACCGTCTTACCCGTATCGAACTCGATATGATGAACCTTACCATCCTTGTAAACTTCCGCTATCATGTGCTTAGAAAGCGCGTTTACTACCGATGAACCTACACCGTGCAAACCAGACGACACCTTGTAGCCGCCGCCACCAAATTTACCACCTGCGTGCAGGATTGTTAATACTGTCTCTAATGCAGACATTTTTGTTTTAGGATGAATATCAACCGGAATACCACGACCATCATCATCTACTCGGCAACCGCCATCCGCCAACAATGTGACCTCAACACGCGTAGCATAACCCGCGATTGCCTCATCAATTGCGTTATCGGCGATTTCCTTGATTAAATGATGTAAACCTTCATACCCAGTTGAACCGATATACATACCAGGACGCTTGCGAACAGGCTCAAGACCCTCAAGGACCTGAATTTCTTCAGCATTATACTCATCAGCCCCACCGGACTTCTTAGCTGCAGCCATAGAATACTTACCTCAACTTTGATATTTAATACATATACAATAATATGCCATATTCCCCATAAAATCAAGTCTAAGGGCTTTATTTTCGCGTCTAAGGGCTTTTTCAGCGCCAACGCAATACAGTACCATCCTCGTCGTCTTGACTAGCCTTAGAATCGCTCATATTCGCTTGCTTCGCTGGAGCTACTTGCTGCGCATCAACTGGAGTTGCTACTGCTTGTTGACTCACGTTCAATACTTGGCGCGGCTCATGCTGAATCTTAATCTTCGCATCTGCCTTCATAAAGTCATCAGTTGCTTTCTTATTCTCTTCTACGGTCGTACCTGCCGCATTCTCCGTCGCCACCGAAGTCCATACTGAACCAGTCGACATCTCATTTAACTCTTCCGCAGCCTCCAATTTACGCGCATTTGGATCATGCTGAATCTTAATTGAAGCCGAATCCGGCGCTGGAGTCGAAGCCGGCACTGGCTCAGGCGTTGGTGCCAATCCGGATGTTGGCGCTGGAGCCGGCGCAGACGCGGGGACCGATTCGGATGTTGGCGCTGGAGCCGGCGCAGACGCGGGGATCAATTCGGGTGTTGGCGCTGGAGCCAGCGCAGATGCGGGGACCGATTCGGGCATTGGCACCGATTCAGACACCGACACGGAAGACGGAACTGGCGCAGGAGTCGAAATTGGCGCAGGAGTCGAAATTGGCGCAGGCACAGACTCAGGCGCTGATTCGGGCGCTGAAACTGGCGTTGGCGCAGAGGCTTTCTTCTTCTTAAATAGCCCCTTCGATGCGACTGCCTTATTCTCATTCATCGCTTCTACTGCCTCTTCACGACTCTTTTTCTCCAATTTCGCCTTCTTCTCCAGCCACGAATCCAAGAAATTCTTCTTCGGTTTTGCTGCTGGTTTCGGAATACCTGCCGCCACCGCACCGCCCGCCATTCCTACACCGCCTGCCGCTGTAGGAATCGCAGCTGGAGTCGCCATAGTCATCGCCTCCTCATCATCCTTCCGCTCATCCGTTGCCGCTAAGCGCGCATCAATCTCTGCTTCCACCTCTGCGCGCGGACGCCCATACTTCGACAAGGCGTAGGTCTTCATCTTCTGCATCAGCTCATCATTATCCTCGCCCATCGGCGGTAAAGATTTCAAAGTAAACGGACTAGTTGGAGTATCAAACATCATCACTGTCGCAATCCAGTTAAAGTTCGGCTGTTTATGAAGATCTTCCGCATTAAATACTGGCGAAAAGGCTTTCTCCATTAGCTCCGCATCTGTCACGCCGATACGACCCGACATCAAAGTACCAACGTTACCCAGCAAAGCCTCACGAATTTTATCCGTCAACTGCGTCATAAACTGGTTTGCCAAAATCAAATTCAAACGATATTTACGAGCCTCAGATAGAATCGACTCAAAGCTCTCTGTTGCGAAGTTTTGGAACTCGTCTACGAATAAACAGAAATCGACACGTTCATCCTCCGGCGTATCCTGACGACTCATCGCCGCTGCCTGGAATTTCATCACGAAAATCATACCCAAGAGTTTCGCATTCAACTCACCTGTTTTACCCTTCGAAAGATTCACTAAAAGAATCTTGCGATTATCCATAATTTCACGAATATTAAAGCCAGACCGCGTCTGCCCCAAAATATTACGCATCATTTTGTTCGAAAGGAATGGACCCCACTTCGACACAAACCAGCTCGTTACCTCACCAGCATCACTCGACTTTTGCGAAGCCGGAAACTCTTTCGTCCAATAATCATAAACCGTTTTATCTGTTACATACTTCAACTTCGACTTCACAAACTCTGGATCAATAAAACAACGCGGAATATCAATAAACGTGCCACCCGCTGGGTCGCTCATCAATAATAGCGCCGCATTACGGAACATATGCTGCGCGCGTGGACCAAAAATACCCTGATTGCCCGGATCGTACAGTGAGGTAAGCATATTGATACCTTCCTGCACGATAAAGTCCTTTTGGTCTTCACTCTCAAATTCAAACATATTCATCCCAACCGGACTATCCATATTGCCCGGCTCGAATAGAATTACGTCATCCATCCGCTCTTGCGGTACGCGACTCAACAACCACTCAACCGCATCACCATGCGGATCAATAAAACAAAAACCACGACCATCGCACATATCCTGATAAGCCAAGTTCTCCAAGAGTACGGATTTACCAGAACCCGTAGCACCAATTGCGTAAGTATGACGGCGACGGTCCTTTTCACGCAAACGAATCACCTTCTTCTCGCCGCGGAACTCATTTACGCCCAGAATAATACCATCTTCCGCTAACTTTGCCGGACCATCTACCTGCTTGACCGCCTGACGCTCTACTTGAGAAGTCGGAATCGCATTCTGCGCTGGTAAATGAAACAAACTTGCCATTTCTACGCTATTCAGAACCATACTACGCGACGTAGCTGGGAAAATACGCAATATATAATCTTTTACTAAATCTTCAGTCCGGTTCTGTATGTCATAGCGAAAACCATTGTATTGTGGCAAATCAAACTGCGAAAAAATCGAAACCACACTTCCTAGTAAGGTTTCCGAACGCACCTTATTATTCGAGCTTGCTATAATCCTAATTAGCACCTCAAAACCCGGATACTTAGTCTTGTCCTCAATCTTCTGAATTTCTTCTTGCTGTAAATTAGTTAAGACCTTATTTTCGTCTTGATATTTTTCGTGTTCACTCGGCGGCTCCCACAAAGCACGCGCCACGTCGCCCACTAAATTGCCAGCATTGTATGCAGCACGGTTAATTAAATTACCCGTGCTATTCTTCCATTTCTTACCGTCCTTTATATTTTGTACTCGTTCCAACGATTTATTTACCCAGGAGCCATCCGTTGGACGAAACATTATTTGCAAGCCAATACCATCACCTTTTTTTGCTACCGACATTGCATTAATTAAACCTAAGGCTACATCACGCTTCGAGTCTTCATAAGTCGCAATCGGATACCAGTACTCCTCTTTCAGACGCAATTCACCGCCCGCAACCGCCCCCATCTTACCCTCTATACTAAAGAAGTTCGGATCGGCTACTTCCTCCAGACGCGCCGTCGGATAAGCTGCCGTAATTGCCTGCTTAATCGTCTCCGTTAATACTGCCGGCACGACCGCATAGTATTTAATAAGACCATCATGCGCCACAATCTCGAAACTAATGTGTTTCTGACCATATAATTTCGACTTCAAACCCTTCTTAAGCGTTGAGGCGATAATACTATACATCACCTGCGCTTCCGAAAGTTGCTCGTTAATCACGTCACGCTCATCGCGCCCACCTACTTCAATATCGTCCGTACTAGGCGGTAAATGAATCATCATTGGCACCATCTTTAAGGCGCGCGCCACATTCTTGCGATCACGCTTACCACTCGCCCATACTTTCCAGAGAACCGCTAAACCAGCGATAACAAAAACAATAATGCAAATTACCAGCGCTACATCCATTAGGCGCCCCTCCCATTCAAACCATCGCCTAACTTACGATCAAACGCCTTATTTAGCAAATCCCAACGAGCAATATCCATCTCTTTTACTAAACGAAACGGATCCTTTCGATTGCGGCTAATAATATCCTTCACGGCCTTTTCGTAATCCTTCGGCAAAGATTCTGCATCACGTGTTACTTTTATTTGTTCAAGCTGCGCTTTTACTTCTTGATCTTTGCGTTCATCTTCATTAACCGAATCAATCTGCACTGGCGGCGGCGCCACAGTTGGTTGCCCTTGCGCCTGCATCTCGCCATCCACCTCAACAGAATTATCGTTATCTATCAGCTCAGCCGGCATCTCAATCTTTGGCTTCAAATCCTCTCGCGAATCAGCAAACTCAGCAAACTCGTCTCGCTTCTCGTTCGTAATTTTTTCTTTGACGCCCAAAAATGCACTACTTTTATCTGGAGCACCTCCTGAAACGCCCTTATTATCCATAAGCATTATTATATCACAGGATATTGCGCGAAACTAAGAAACAAAGTAAAACTTCCAACGCAAAAATCGCAACAACTTCATAGATTAAAAGCCCACCAAACGATTGACCAATCAATAAAAACAACGGCGCTAAAGCAATTACTGTACCATAATAATAACTTTTCTTTTTTGCGTTTCCTGCCGTAGCCTTATTTAGTTTCGCCTTCAAGATAAAAAACAGCCTGCAGCCAAAAACTGCAAGCCCTAAACATAGTACATATACTAATATGAATAAGACTAAAACACCGATAGCCCCCACGCCACTCGGGTTAGTCAAAAACATCATTGCCGCAAGAAAGAAAAATGCAGTAATACAAGCGATTAGCAATAACTTATCCATAAGCGAATTATAGCACAAAAGTAACATATCATTACCCTTCTGCCCTTCGCTTACCGCGCGAAAAACAAGTTATCCTTAGCCTACGCTATCTCAGAAATACTTTCTTCCCCAACAAGACATGGGCCAAAGGTAGAGGGGTTTATCCGGCAAATATATATATTACTTATAGCCGCAAACCTAATCTCTACCCTGGCTTATTGACCGCCTCTCGTATAGAGAGGCATGTCCTTGCAAATCTACGTACTTCTCTGTTTCGGGTATCTAATGTGCTAGTCGTATCGTCGATTTACGCGCTCTACGCCCTTGCCTTTTGGCAAGTCTTTGGCGGAGCTTAGCTTACTCCTAGGTTGTAATTTATGGCTAGAAATAAGCTATTACTACGCCAAATTATTTACACACCTTTTCGTTTTGTTTTTGTGCTGTTTATGTTTGTTCAAGCACACTCTGACTATAGCAAACCTCGCCGCAATTGTCAATAATTTTCGTACTCGAATACCGTTGTATTATTTACAACATACTACTACTTTACAGATACAAAACGCATTATAAATGCTGTAGCATTTTTTACAACAAACAAGTAAATAGATCATCCAATATATACCCAAAGCATTCAATACAACTACGGCGCACAACCACAAAGTCTACGCACAATTATTAAAAATACCTGACGTGCTTTTATACCATTTTTACCAAAAACATACTCACAACAGGGGTCAATCTGTCTATGTTAAAAATACATGAACACCTTGACCCCTATTACGCCACTCCACTCCACTCCTCTCCACCCACATCGTACGCTACAAAAACCACCCCAACAAACCTTTACACTGCGACCACCCATACCCCCCGCTACAGTCACTCATGTCAAATGATACTCACCAAATAACTACCCTTCAGTCCATTTGATCACAATTTTTTCCACAAAAATATTGCCTAAACATTGTAAATATTACAACATTATTTGTATTGACATTAGCTTTTTAAAGCCTTATTATAGAGGTAGCTTTTGAATAAAATTATTGTCCAAAAGCCAAAAACAAACATCGATTCCAAAATATAACTCCACACTCCACACAGAAGATCCGGTTTTCCTCGCAGTTACCGGATCTTCATCTTTGTTGTAGAAATCACAACAATAAAAATACGCCCAGATGGGCGTTTTTTGACATAAAGAAGCATGGTGGAGCTGCCGGATACTGCCTCCGGGTCCGAACTACCTCTGGTATGTAATCTACGGACATAGTTCATTCTTTCATCTCGACAAACTTACTAGAGCTGGAATAAACAAAACTCAAGCAATGTCATGACTGATTTTTCGTGCTGATCTCTGTCAGAAGGTCAACCTTATTACCATGTGTATGATATTATCCGAAGTTATGGTATCTCACCAAGGATAACAGACCTAGTTATATCTTAGGCCATAGCGTAAGCAGGCATATAAGCTACATGCTTACTAGCAGTTTTGTCTGCATTTATGAAAACACTTACGGTGTTAATCGATCCGCATACATACTGTTAATAATCCGTCTAAGCTTTGTCAGCCCCGACTAGTTAATATTTTATCGCACTCACGCTTTAAAATCAAGTATCTACCCCCGTATACTTCGTCTATGAAAATATCAAAAGTCTATTCTGCTATTCCATACGGCTACAATGGTCGCCTTGTAACGGTCGAAGGCGATAGTACTCAAGGTCTCCCCTGTTTTAATATCGTCGGTATGGCAAGCAAGATTATCGACGAAAGTCGTGACCGTATCCGTTCTGCTATCCGTAATTCTCTTTTCGATTTCCCCAAACATAAAGTGATAATCAATCTGGCGCCAGCCGAATTACGCAAAGATGGTACCCACCTCGATTTACCTATTGCACTAGCCATTCTCAGCCTTTCTCAGCAACTTTTACCCATAGACCTGGCAAATCGTATGTTTGTTGGCGAATTATCGTTAAATGGCGATATAAAGCCCATTAAAGGCATTCTTAATATTGTCGAAACCGCCAAAATTCATCGCATCAAACAATTGTTCATTCCAGCCGCCAACGCACAACAAGCCATCTTAATCGCGCGTGGCATCGAGCTTATTCCAGTTCGTAATTTACGCGAACTCTGGCTTTTTCTCAAAGGCAAAATCATTATCAAGCCTACTCCTGTTTCTGTCAAAAATACGCAAACAGATAAGCGCAAGAGCTATTATTTAGACGACATTTTTGGCCAAACCGCCGCCAAACGTGCACTTATTATTGCCATTGCTGGTCGACATAATCTACTGCTCTCTGGACCACCCGGTACCGGCAAAACTATGCTCGCCAAAATCAGTCCCACACTTCTTCCGCCGCCTACTTCCGCTGAACAAATTGCTATCACTAAGCTTCACTCGCTCAACACTCTTTGTACTAACATTATTCATGAGCGCCCCTATCGCGCCCCACATCACAGCACCAGTTTGCGCACCTTTATCGGCGGAGGCGTCAATCTTAGCCCCGGCGAGATATCCCTTGCCCATCTTGGCATCCTTCACCTTGACGAGCTACCAGAATTTCCCCGCGACCGCCTCGAAGCCCTACGACAGCCGCTCGAAAATCATAGCATCGAACTAAGTCGCCTCGGTCATCACGTCCGCTATCCTGCCGATTTTATACTTATTGCCACTATGAACCCTTGTCCATGCGGCTATTATCGCGACAAAGAGCGCACCTGCACTTGCAGCATCGGCGCAATCGAGCGATATCGCCAAAAACTATCCGGACCGCTTCTGGACCGCATAGATATCGTTTTCGAACTTCAGCGCGACCCAAAATCCATCTTTTACGCTAAAAGCACTCAGGAGCCATTTTATGAACACGAAAACGCACAACAACTCATCCGCACAGCAATAGATCGCCAACTCTACCGTTTTCGCGACAATACAAAGTTTAATTCTCGCCTCACCTCCTATGAAACTACCAAATATTGCCAACTCAATCAGACAGCCCAAAAGCTGCTCGCCGAAGCCGCTATGCACTACCGACTATCAGCTCGTGCCTATTTCAAAACTATCAAAGTTGCGCAAACCATCGCCGACCTCGAAGCGGCACCTAAAATTACCGATAGCCATATCGCCGAAGCTCTCTTATACCGCCCGCAAATATTCAACTAATACTCTAGGGGTGCTACCCCTTGTATTTTCAAAAGCTTTTTGCTATAATCTTTGCCATAACAAAGTCTAATTTTTTTGAGGAGCACTACCATAGGTACCAACAATTCGAAAACACGCATTAATGGAGAAATTCGTTATCCGGAGGTGCGCGTTATCAGCGCCGACGGCGCACAGTTAGGTATCATGTCTAGTCGCGATGCTCAGCTCATGGCACGTGATGCCGGCTTAGATTTGGTGGAGATATCCCCTAACGCTAATCCGCCAGTTGTCAAAATCATCGACTGGGGTAAATACCAGTATCAAAAGATGAAAGAACAATCTCGTGCCAAGAAAAAAGCGAAGAGCTCCGAACTTAAACAAATTAGGCTCGGTTTGAAAATTGGGGAGAATGACCTCAATATTAAATGCCGCAAAATCCTCGAATTACTCGACGATGGCGATCGTGTTAAGGTAATGATTATCTTTCGCGGCCGCGAAATGGCCCACAAAGAAATCGGTACCGAACTTATGAATCGCATTATCGAGAAACTCGGCGACAAAGTCGTCGTAGACGGCAAATCGCAGATGAGCGGCCGCAATCTCACCTTTATGGTTCGCCATAAATAGATTGCCCCACAACGCCCACCGGTTCCCTACACCTCAAAGCGTTTAATATATTAACTAAAGCAGGAAAAGGTAATCAAATGCCAAAAATGAAAACCCACAAGGGTACTGCTAAACGCGTCCGCCTTACCAAGACCGGTAAAGTCGTTCGTGAACGCGCTTTCGGCAATCATATCCTTGCCAAGAAATCCAAAGCCCGCAAACGCAACATGAAAACTGCTGCCGTTATTCGTGGCAAAATCAAGAAAAACGTTAAAACTGCATTAGGAGCTTAGTCATGAGAGTTAAACGTGGAGTCGCTGCACGCGCAAAGCACAAAAAGATTCTTAAAGCTGCTAAAGGTATGCAGCACTATCGCACCCGTAGCTTCCGCCTAGCGAAGCAAGGTGTCATCAAGTCATTACGCTATTCCTACCGCGATCGCCGCAATCGCAAACGCGATTTGCGCGCCCTCTGGATTACTCGCATCAATAACGCTGCCCGCGAGAACGGTATCAGCTATAGCAAGCTAATCAACGGCATGAAGACTAAGGGCATCGAACTTGACCGTAAAGTTCTCGCCGAACTCGCCGTCAAAGATCCAAAAGCCTTCACTGCTATTTGCGAAAGCGTAAAATAATAATAATTACCCAAGAAATATCCTGCACTTAGTAGGATATTTTTTGATACCCTAACATATGCGATTACTAAAAATAAACAATTATATCTCAAAAACAAAACCAATCGTCACCTCCGTAAAACAAAATGGGAATCATTCCCAAAGTATTAAAATTTCACAAAAAGTCACCATTTTTCCCGTACGCCACCTCAATAAAAAATATTCCAGAATCGTACAATTCTGGAATATTTATCAAGCCCGTCTTGTAAGCCGGGTTCTGTGACTCATAACAAAGGTCATAAGCCTGCAGTCATCTATCTAGCTGCACAATTACTTGCGCAGTCTAGCGGTGAGCGGTCATCCGCGGATCACGGTATATAGACCTCCTTGCAGCCAGTAGAGTTTACCTCACCCTAATGTCACCATTAAGATCTGTGGGCTCTTACCCCACTCTTTTCACCCTTACCCCGTTTTAAACCGGAGCGGTATTGTTTCTGTGGCACTTTTCCTACGCTTACACGCGGTTGCCGTTAGCAACTACCGTATCCTATGCTGCCCGGACTTTCCTCTCGCCCAAAAGGCCAGCGACTGCATCAACGAGCTTGTCTTTAATTGTAACAGACCTTGACAAAAATAGCAAATATTACGTACTAATATGAGCCGCGCTGCGTATTAGCATCAATTACTTTATTCACTTCCGTGTCTGCCTCTACATTCTGCCCACGCGGTACGTGCGAGAAACTGTACGCCTCTAAATTCTCTAACAATTTCAAAACATCTGCGTGCACCTGCATCAAATCCTGGTTCTTAACCTTATACACCCCGTTCATCTGATTTACCATCATTAAACTATCGCTCTTAAAATGCACTTTCTTCAAGCCTAGCTCGATTGCCTGCTCTAGCCCCTCTTTTAGGCCGTAATACTCCGCCAAGCGCGAGCTCGAAAAGCCCAAAAACTCCCCGCCCCTCTTTAATTCTTTGCCATCCGGACCAATAATATAGTAGCCAAGACCGCTCGGCCCCGGATTACCGCGCGAACCGCCATCGGTATAAATCGTTGCAAAATCACTAGCCGGGAGCACCTGAGCCCCTTCACCCACCTGCAGAATACGCGTTGACGGCGTACCTGCCTTGGTCGCTATAATTTGCAGCACCATTTCCGATGCTCCCTCTAGCGGCAAAACGCCCGCCTCTGACATCTTTATCCACTTATAAGCCGAGTAACGCTCATTTGTAATCTTTATATTGTCGTCCGCTATCTTAACCTCATAAACAATGTAGAGATTACCCAACTCCGACGCGCCTTCTAAGTTCGTAAAAGTAACTGCATCTACCAACTGCACACTTGTCGCCTGGGCACCAATATTCTCATAAATCACCCTCGTCATTGCCTCTTCTGGCTGCTCACCAAAGATAATTTTTCCTTGTGGCAACTCAAAATTCGGCATACCGCCCTCTACTCTACCCCCAGCACGTTTCAAAAGTAAGACCTCATCGTCTTTCTTACATATCGCCGTCACCCGAATACGCTGCTTCATATATTATTATTTTAGCATAAGCCCTATTAAGAACGTAATCAACAAAAAATCCCAAGCCACATCGTTTTCCCGTGATAAGAACACGGTGGGTAAACCCTCTCATACTAAGCCCACGGGCTTAATACGTCAGATTCCCTAAAACATGATTATTCAGGAAAATCATGCGTAGCTTGGGATACTTCTATTTTATCACGCACCAACGAGCATCGTAAAGAGGTGAAGGATGGCATTCATCGCTCCGCTCATCCAGAAACTCAAAGCAGTGCCAAAGAATAACAGACAGAAATAAATCACCAATAGACCATAACGCTCAATCTGCTCCATCATCCGACGAACTCCACCTTCTGGCGCAATTGCATAAAGCACCCGCGAACCATCTAGGGGTGGAATCGGAATAATATTAAACAGCATGAAACCAATATTAACACTCACCCCTAACATCATAAAAACACTCCAGAAATTACTCAAATCATACATCACTCCCCCATTCGCTACGGAAAGCAAGCCTGACCAGTAACCAACCAAGAAAAATAACAAAGATAGTACGAAATTAGCAAGCGGACCCGCTATCGCTACAAGCGCAAAGCCCCATTCGCCATATTTCAACTTGCGCGAATCAATCGGAACCGGTTTCGCCCCGCCAAAAATAGGCCCGCCCGCCAAGGCGAGGACAATCGGCACAATAATTGTCATTACTGGATCGATATGTTTCAAGGGGTTAAGCGTTAATCTACCACTATACTTCGCCGTATCGTCTCCAAGCTTCAAGGCGACTAAACCGTGCATTAACTCGTGAATAATCATCGAAAAAAGAGTGATTACAAAAACAGAAAAGACATAACCTAAAGTATTCGTTAAGTCACCGCTCATATTTTCATTATATCATGAGTACCTATAAAAAATGAGCCCCACCGAGCTCATCTCTTTATACCTAGGACAAATTATTTTATCAAACCCTTCTTGCGAAGTGTACGTAATGCCGAAGCAGAAACATTCAATTTAACCTTACGACCATCAACAACAAAGGTGCGCTTCTGAATGTTAGGTTTAAAAACCTTGCGAGTCTTATGCTGCGAAAAGCTCACATTGTGACCATACATCTTGCCCTTACCAGTGATTTCACATACTGCCATATTTATTATCTCTTATTAATATTAAAAACTTGCTCTATTATATCTTATAATCACCTTTTCTGCAAGAGGTAAAGCACTTTAGTCTAGTTTCCAGACTTCCATTACCGTCGGCAACGAACTAGTACTCTTAATTTTCAACTTCTTCTCCACCTTTACGGAAGCCTTAATCTCGGCAAAATCCATATTCCCCATCGGAATCACAATCTTCGGCTCTACAATCGGCACCGTCTTCGGATTACTCGTACCAAGAATATCAACTGGACCAAGATTATCTAAATCCTCCGTCTTCGCTGTGTTGCCAACAATGCCAATCTTTATTCCGTCAACATCAACGCGATACATGATACCGCCCTCTTTTAGACTTGTACCGACAATCGTAATGTCACCAATTTCAAATTCGCCCGAACCGCCAATGCGACCAACCTTCAAGTCTGAGTCAACCGTCGATTGTGCGACATTAATATTAACAACTCTTTCCTTAGCTTTTATCGTCATTTCATCAGAATTTTTCAATTCAATCTCAAACATTTCATCACTCCTCTTCTGCTATTTATAGAATATTACCCGGATCGTATGTATCACTAATCTTCATCGACCAAACATCTGCAATAAACCGATCGCGTACACTCTTACGGTAAAGATAATCTTCACGACTCATAATTGCATAATTAAGTGGCTTGCCTTGACGTTTTTCAACCACCTCGGCCCATCGAGTTAGCTTTCTCTGATAGTCATCGCCAATAATCAATAAATCCAAACCTTCCTGACCCGGTAACCGATTAGTAACTACCAAAGCGCTCAGTAAGTTCTCAACCGGCCTAACATAATCCGCCCAAGTTGGTCTGCGCACTTCTACTTCCTGAGCTGTATCAATTTTGCGCGAGAAAATCTCAGTCATCGGACGCGCAAACGGATGTTTCATATTCGCTGAGTAATAAACTTTATTCTCATAGTTCTCAATTTTAACAAGTCCGAGCGCATTAAGATTCGTTAGCTCTCGTCGTACAGAGTTAATCTGCTCCTCAATTACTCGTGTTATCTCGCGTACATAATAAGATTTATCTGGATTTTCGAAGAATAAACCCAGCAGCTTTGCCCTGGTCTTCGAACCAAATAATTTTTCTAGTGGCATTGCATTTTCTTTGCTCATCTTATGACTATAATAACAAAAGACAGTAAAATTATCTAGTCAAGTAAAAATTAATTATGCGCTCTTTTGCACTCTCTAACGGAACCCAGATAATATTTTTATTTCGTTTAAACCAGGTTAATTGTCGCTTTGCTAAATGCCAGTCGTCCAAAGCATTTAATCTTATCGCCTCATCTAACTCAATCTTTCCCCGCATCAAATCCCAACAAATTGGATAAATATCCGACTTCATCGCTTGGCTATCCCAACCATATCGTTTCACCATCCGCAATGTTTCATCTTCGATTGGCTGTACAAATAATTTATTCGACCTCAGCAATAGGCGTTCCCTCAACTTTTCGCGTGACCAATCGATTCCAAATACTACAAAATCCGAACTCATCTCTTGTCTGTCCGAACAATTATTTTTCACAACATCACTGAATTGATAGTCGTAAACCAAAGCATCTACATATAATCCCGTACCCCCAGCAATTATCGGCAAATGCCCTCTTTTACGTATTTCTTTTATCTTTTTGCGCGCATAATCACAAAAATCAACCACCGTAAAACGATCATTTGGCTCTACTAGATCAATCCCCCAGTGCGGTACACCTTGCATCTCCCTTCGCATCGGTTTCGCTGTGCCAATATCCATACCTTTATATATCGCCCGCGAATCAGCTGAAATAATCTCACATTCACAAACGCCACGCTCAGACAGCGCTAAAGCCACATCAATCGCCAAATTCGTCTTTCCACTCGCGGTTGGCCCCACGATTACTAATACTGGCCATTTAAGGGCATCAAAAACAGCAGAGCCCTCCCCCACTCTACTGTTTTTCGATTTTATTTTATTTTTGACGCTCACGGTAAGCGTAAGTCTCCGTATCAACAGAAATCACATCACCAGTTTTAATAAAAGCCGGCACTTTAACCTCGACGCCTGTCTCAAGCTTCGCATCCTTCTGTACAGAAGAAGTCGTGTCACCCTTCACTACGCTTTCCGTATAAGTAACCTCAAGCCATACGTTCTTTGGCAATACTAAGTTAATCGGGTTATCGTTATAAAACTGAATATCGAAGTTTTCTCCCTCTTTCATGAAATCTTTCGAGTCACCAACCATATCGGCTGCTAACTCATACTGATTAAAAGTCTCCGGATTCATGAAATAAAATTTTTCACCGTCATTATAGAGATATTGGACGGTTTGGTTCGTTACTTCTGCTGGTTCAATCTTTTCCTGCCCCTTAAAAGTCTTCGGCAAAGTTGCACCCGTAACAAGGTTTTTTACCTTTACGTTTACAATGCTACCACCGCGACCCATAACTTTTTGCCCATATTCAACTACTTTATATGGCTGGCCATCAAGAGTAATCAAGGTGTTTTTCTTCAAATCCGTTGGTCCATACATACCTAGGAACCTCCAGAATTACGCACTAGCAACAAATGGCATTAATGCTAAATGGCGCGCACGCTTTACAGCTACGGCGAGCTGACGCTGTTGCTTTGCAGACAAACCAGTCTTAGCGATTGGTTCAATGCGACCATATGCATCGACATAGCGTTGCAAAGTCTTCACATCGCGGTAATCGAAGTACATATTTGGATCATTCTTATATCTCTTCATCTTATCCTTTCTTATCTATTAAAATGGAATCTCGCTGAGATCGATTGGTTCATCGGAAATATCATCCGGCGCAACATCTTGAGTGTCACTGCTGGCGTTATTCTTATTGCCACCAGAATAGTTGCCACCATCACTATTACCACCACCAATAAAGTTAAAATCTTCCACAACAATCTCGACCCGGGAGCGTTTTTGACCTTCCTTATCTTCCCAGCTACGCTGTTCGATGCGTCCAGAAACCAAAATTCCGCTACCTTTCTTAGCATATTGCGCGATAATTTCACCAGATCTCCCCCAAGCCGAGCAATCTATAAACGAAACTTGTTCTTTATTATCGCCTGAACCGTCTCTGTAATTACGATTCACTGCCACCGTAAAACCACAGACTTGCGCACCACTCGGTGTCGTGCGTAATTCTGGGTCACGCGTCATATTACCTACAATAATTGCTTTGCTAAATCCCCGCGCCATATCCTATTCCTCCTCTTTTGATTCTTCTTGAACTTTGCGTTCTTGGCGTTTTGCCAACATCTTCTCACGACGTGGATCCTTGGCTACTAGCAGATAGCGGATAACTTCGTCGGTAATATTAAGCACCGATGAAATCTTCGCTGGAGCAGCTGCCGGAAGTTCCAATTCGTAATAGTAATATACCGCAAAATCTTGACCTTTAATCTGATAAGCAAGCTTCTTCTTGCCTTCATTGGCTTCTTTGGTGATTTTACCACCATTGCCCTCAATCAAAGCCTTGACTTTGTCGGTCGCCGGCTCAAGATTCATCTCCAAATCCGGATGAACGAGCACGGTTAATTCGTATTCTCGCATAGAACACTCCTTTGGTTAAAGCAAGAGCGCATTATTTCTTAACTAGCCTCTTGCTGAGCTAATATTAGCCATATTATAACACACCTCACCCCTGTTTGACAAGCGGGCGCAGTAATTAGAATCACCACCCTGGACGCTCAACAGACGTCGGAATACTATTAAAGATATTATCCTTACTCGTTAAGCTTGAGACATCCCAATCAAAAATCGGTTGGAGAGACGTTATATAAGAGCAATTGAAGAACATGAAGAACATATCGGCAACTTGCGAAGTATTCCAGTTGCTAAGCACATCAATAGCGTATAACGATTGGAGTAATAAAAGATAGGAGACAGTGGTTGGTAGTATAGTCACCCCCCCAACATATTGCACGCATCCTTAAGGTTAATGCAAGGGGGAACGTTTGAGATAAGGAATCGATCTCCTAATACCACCCTGGACGCGTTACGGATGCTGGAATATTATCAAACGTACCGCTTTTATACTTAAGGCTTGATGTGTCCCAATTAAAGATTGGATTTAATGAGGTAATACCACTGCAGCCATTGAACATATTAGACATATTGGATACTTTAGACGTATTCCAACCAGATGCGCCATCTATGTTCGTGAGGCTAGAGGCGTCGCTGAACATAGAGCTCATAGCGGTAACACTTGAAGTATCCCAACCAGAAGCGCCATCTATGTTCGTGAGGCTGGAAGCACCATTGAACATAGACACCATAGTAGTAGCACTCGAAGTATTCCAATCGGCTGCACCATCTATATTAGCAAGACTAGAGGCGCCACTGAACATACCCTGCATATAAGTAACTTTCGAAGTATCCCAACCGGATGCGCCATCTATATTTGCAAGACTAGTGGCACCGTAGAACATAAACCGCATAGTGGTAACACTCGAAGTATCCCAACCAGCTGCACCATCTATATCTGTAAGATTAGAGGCTTCACTAAACATATAGCCCATATTAGTAACGCTTGAAGTATCCCAGTCGGATGCGCCATCTATATTTGTCAGACTAGAGGCGACAGAGAACATAGAGCTCATGTAGGTCACTTTTGAAGTATTCCAATCGCTAAGCGCATCAATGTCCATGAGGCTGTAGGCTCTACTAAACATAGAGTCCATAGCAGTAACACTCGAAGTATCCCAATTAGAAGCGCCATCTATATTAGTCAAACTGGAGGCGCCATAGAACATAGATCTCATGTCAGTAACACTCGAAGTATCCCAATTAGACGCGCCGTCTATATTTGTAAGGCTGGAGGCGCCTTGGAACATAGACCTCATATAGGTTACTTTCGAAGTATCCCAACCAGATGCTCCGTCGATGTCCGTAAGGCTGGTGGCGTAGTAGAACATTTGCTGCATATCAATAACACTCGAAGTGTCCCAATCGGTAAGAGCGTCTATATTTGCAAGGCTAGAGGCGTAGTAGAACATAGAGCTCATAGTAGTAACACTCGAAGTATCCCAACCAGAAAGCGCGTCTATATTCGTGAGGCTGGAGGCGTAGGAGAACATAGAGCTCATAGTAGTAACACTTGAAGTATCCCAACCAGCCGCACCATCGATGTTTGTGAGGCTAGAGGCGACGAAGAACATCTGTTTCATACTAGTAACACTCGAAGTATCCCAACCAGAAAGCGCGTCTATATTTGTGAGGCTGGAGGCGCCAGAGAACATAGAGCTCATAGTAGTAACACTCGAAGTATCCCAGCTAGAAAGCGCAGAGATATCGTTCAGGTTCTTAAAGTTATAGAATGAATCACTCAGGTCAGTGCCTGCCTTAATCTTATCTGCCTCAGAATAGATATAGATGATGCCATCGGTATTATCAAACCAGGCATAAATTGGTACTGGCGAATCGGCTACAGAAATCACGGAAGCGCTTGCTTGTTGCGCAGAAGACATAGTAGAAGCAGGCTTTACGGCTGTAATAGTGGTGTTATCAGTATTATAGTTTGCACTGGTTTGGCCAGAAAGCTTTTTAAGTGCCACGTTTATGTTCCGTCCAGTATTTAGAACCGCCGCTATCTCTTCCTTTACTTCCCCATCCATGCTCTTGGAGATGGAGACTTTAGACCAGATGGCGCACAAAACTACATCTTCGTCAATTATCTTGAAGTAATCATCGTTAATTGGTTTAGGATCGCCTTCGGCAATATCCCACCCCACAAAGTTGTAGCCATCGCAAGTAAGCATACTACTAGACTTTTGCACTATAGCCATTGGTAGATAGTTCTGCGCTGCTAGTAGAGTGTCTTCGTATGAACTGCAGCCGCTCGGCAAGTTCGGTTCATATGTTACTTCGTAGCTGGACTTTAGGACTGGGGTGAGTTCACTTGTGATATTTTCGTCTGGCGTTTCCAACAATTGGCTTTGGACTGTTTCGTGATTGTTGGTCGATAAATATGTATTCTCTTCAATTGCATCCGCATTCTTTAATGCAACGTCTATGGTTAACCTAGCCGAGCGACCAGATAACAATGTCTCATTCATTACCCAAGTCACAACTGGCACTGCGCCTTCATGGGTGAGGTTTGCTTCGCCAATGGAGGCTTCAATTTCATCTACACTATCTACATCCCAGTATTCGTCATCGATGTAATCGGTCAGGGTAAAATTCTCATAGGTATATGGTGAAATTGAAGCTTCAAATAATACGTTATTTAATGAGTCCATATTTGCAATGAATTGCTTATCTGAGATTTGTTTAATAGGGTCTAGTACTTCATCGCCCATTTCATACTGAATACCATTAATGGTCATATATGGATACTTAGCTTTTAAGGCTTGGTATTCAGAGATTTCATTTGGGGTTTGTTTATTTGGATAACCGTCAGTGAGAAATAGTAAGATTAGTTCTCTGTCGTTTTGTTTTTGGTAACCTTCAAGTATTTCTTCGGCTTTAAGGAAACCGCTGTAGTAGTTGGTATTACCTGGCGTGTCTAATCCATTTACTAAATCTATAAGTGTAGTTTTATCTGAAGTGAGATTACTGAGTTTAGTCGCGGTAGTATTAAAGCTCACTAAACCAATACGGTTATTAGAATCAGAGAGGACACTTTCGATAAGTTCAGTTGCATCATGCTTAACTTGGGCTATTTTATCTCCACTCATAGAGCCAGAGTTATCTAGTACCATTACAATATCTGTATATGCGGCTACTTTGGCTACTGTATCTACATCAAAGGTAATTCTTGCCTTGCCTTGCCTAATCCATTTTGCACTCTTCGTTACATTCCAGGAGCCTGGTTCATTGTTCGTGTAGCTAGTATGCTGTGAAGTAAGTTCTATAGACTTAATAACTTCGGTATAATGCCCTGCTGCAACATTCTTAACTACTGTAGCGCCAATTAGAATGCCAATAACAGCAAAGCATGGGAGCGTACACTTAAATACAACACGTGGATTAATTCTATTAACGCGTTCAAATGCTCTGCTAAGTATATGTGTTTTACAAGAAGATATGATGAGTATGAAGATAATGCTAATTCCTAATACAATTAAACCAATATACGGTAAAGCATTAAAGATAATACCTGTAAGCGGTACTGGTTCGGGAACGGTGTTGAAATCTATGGTTGCTTTGTATTCTTGGCTAGTATCTAAAGTATGGTTATCTGCTAGAGCACCAGTTAGCTCTACAATGTTAGTGAGTGTTTGAGTTCGGTTTTCTGTTACCTTGTATTCGGCATAGACATCTACGCTAGAATTAGCTGGGATGCTTGGAATTACCGCGATCGTATTAGTCTTAACTGTATAGGAATCATCGGCAGGAGCTACAAAGACTACACCGTCTAATTCTTCTTGTAGGTAAACATCCGAAATAGCAAAGGACTCTGGATTATGAACGGTAATCTTGAACTTTACGGTTTCGCCGTAGATGTATTCTGTCTGGGCATCAACTAGACTTTTGCTTATCTGTGGCGTGAAAGTACCAAGAGTTTCTGCCCATTCACCATAGATAGCAACGTTTTCTTCTGGCATGGTGAAGGTTGCATTCTTATACCAGCCTAGGAAGTCATAACCTGCTGCTACTGGATTAGCGGCTGTTGTAACCGTATCACCTGGATAATGATCTTCGCATGGTGGAACGCTTGCACCTGCTGGGATAATAGCGCCCTCAAAGGCATAGCAGACTTTATATGAGATTCTTTCAAAGCTACCAACAATAGTTACGTCTTGACTTGGCATAATGAAGCCAGTTTCAGATAATGTAGCATCAGATGTGCTCCAACCAGAGAATCTATAGCCATCTATATTAGCATCTTTTTCCGTAGAATCTAATGGCACACTAACGCCTGCTTCATATTGTTTCTGAACTGGCGGCATGAAGTCTGTTGGCTTTTCGCCATTAACGACATAGGTAACGTTATATTTAGTACCTTCTGGATTCTTCGTCCAAAGACCTACTAGACGGACATTGCGATTTGGCATTGGGAAAGTTCCGTCCGTTACGGTAGCATCAGTCGTAGTCCAGCCGGAGAAAGTATAGCCCTCGAGTACTGGATTAGCATTTACTGGCACCGTGGAATCTTGGGCGTAAGATTCTTCACTAGGAGTAGTTGGCGCACCAGCTGGAATGTTTCCTTCATATGCATAAGTAACGTCATATAGCGTAGCGCTAGAATTACCAATAAAGGCATGAACAGTATTGGAAGTAGCAGTTAGTCCTCGTTCGGCAGCAAAAGCAGTGTTGTAGAAGTCTCGACGAGTTTCAATGGGAGTAGTATTTGGATCATCTATGGTGGCTGGGGTTTTAGTAATAATGCCTACTGTTAATTGGCAGCCAGCTTTAATCTTCTCAGCGGAAAAGCTAACGGTACGAGTATTAGCATTGTAGTGAAGACCATGGTAGTAGTATTCTGTATGGTCATTATTCCAAGTACCAGTATCTACAGTTTCTTCATTAGTATCGTCAATGACTTTACCTGGACATTGGATAGAGTTATCTGCACGGGATACGGCACCGATTGTACCATCAGAAGTAGTAACGAAACCTTGGAATACTAGACCTTCTGGGATTTTGTCTGTCACATTTACCCTACCACCAAGTACATTGGCAATTTGGGCATCACTAGATTCTATGCCAGTAGCATCAATACCGTCTTCTTTGACGTTTAAGTAATAGGTAAGATCTGCATCGACATCAACACGGACATCATCGATAATTTCAGCAAAGGACTTAAAAACAATACAACTTAAAATAGCGCCCAAAATGAGCACTGCAAAAATACGAATATTTTTCCGAATCCTATCTACCTGCGTTAAGCGTTTTCTGGAAAATATTCCACCAGACACTAATTAACTCCAATCTCTCGCAGTAATAAATAAAGTAAATAACTACACACACTAAGTACCCCATCAAATGGTACTAATACTACAATAATGCATATGCGTAAAAAGCACAAGCTTCATACCACAAGCTTCATACCATATTCGCACGAAAATAGCCCCGCTAATGGGGGGCTATTTCTTTCAGTTAGTACTAAACTTTACGCTTATTCATTCCATATCCAACGCATCCGAGCATCGCAACTAATGCCCCACTTAGAATAAAGTATATTGCTAGATTGTTATCGAAAGTCTTAGGGTTTATTGGATTCGGAAGTTTTTCGTAACGGTAAGTAATAACTTGGACTTCTTCGCTAAACTCTGGGACTGAAGTAGCAGCCTCAACAAGCTTATAATCTGGGATTTCCGGTGGAGTAAAGGTACTCTTATCTCCCACGAAGCCATCTTCCTCTTTCCCCTCTCTCACTTCCTGACCATTTTCGTCTACAAAGCGATAGACAATTCTGGCTGGAGTCTTAATTTGGGTTTCAGCACTATCTGCAGCATCATTGTCTTTGCCATCCAATTCAACGGTAACTTCAGCAGTAGCAAGGAGTAAATCATTAGCACTCGCACCGTCATAAATGAGGGACACTTGATGGGCAATGACCAGCTCTTCCCCATCTATGTAACTGTTATGGTTTTTAGTGGCTACCCAAGTAAGAGTCTTGGTCTCAGCATCGTAGGTTGCACCGTCTAACTCGGAGTTTTCTTCGTCTAGAGCATATGGAAGTTTAAGAGTAATAGTTACTTTAGTTGGACCAATGTAGTCTTTAATATTTGCAGTATAGCCTAGTTCGTAATCTACATTAGCCTTCTTGTTATCGATGGTTTCTGGAGCAGTAAATTTAATCTCCGAGCTAAGCTTTGCATCTTTCTTTTGGTAGTAATAGATAACTTCAATACTTGGCCTGGAAACAATGCCCTTATAGCCCTCTGGCTGATCAGAAACTAATTCGTAGTTCTGGTAAGCAGCTGGGATAGTAGCTAATGGATGAGTTTCGTAATTCTCGGTATAGTTCTTGGTTTCTACGACATCGTCGGCAATCTTAGTAGTAGTGTCCTTAATATAGTAATGGGTAGTAATGCTACTAGTACGCAGTCTGTAATAATGATTAACAGTAAGACTATCTTTGGCAACTTTATCAGAAATAGCATCACCAGTACTCGAAACGTAATCGTAATCAGCAAGAACAGCTTTAGCAGCAGTATAATCTTGATTCCAGTAAAGAGTAGTAATTACGTCATCAGCTAACTTATCCGTAGTCCCTTCTTTGTAGTGATGAGTAGTTAGGGTAACCTCCTTTAACTTATAGGTAGTATTGTAGGTGTAGCCATCATCTTTGGTTTCGTCGGTCTTAATGTAACCAGTTTGATCCGGTATAGTAAAAGACCACGTCTGCTTCTCGCCCCTGCTGTTGTATTTGGGGAGATCTTTAGACCAGGTAGTATCATTACCTAAGATATTCACGGCAATATTTTGGGTCGCACCGTCCGTGGCGGTAGCCGTGATAGTTACGGTGCTAGGGCGAGTAGTATAGGCATTATCTTGATCATCAAAGCTAACCTTACCAGTATACGTCTCATTTGCAACGTATTCTACTAGACCAATATTGTAAGTAGCCTCTCCTGTGGTTTGGCTCGGCGAAATAGGACCAATGTATGCAGTAGTATGAACAGGGGTAGTAGTCTTGCTACCTTCGGCTTGGTTGTCTGTATTATATGCACCGGTACTTGACGTAGCGCCCTTTGTAGTGAAGAGATAAGATACATTAGTACTATTAATCGGATACTTATTGGTAACAGTAACGTAGTACGAATCAGCATCGAGCGAGAGCTCGGCGAAGCTATATTTGCCATCAGTATCAGTCGCAGTAGAGCGAACAAGCTTATTAGAGGTTTTATCGTAAAGGTCAAGTTGCCAACCAGCCTCTTTAAGTTCTTGCTCGTCAGCATCTTTTTTACCATTTTCATTAGCGTCTACAAAGAGCTGACCAGAAATTTTACCATCGGCTAGCTTGATGGATACGTAGCTACCTTTATACCAACCAGCAAAAACATCACCAGCAGAGTTAGTGAGTTGCTGGAAGTAGATGGGACGCCAAGTGTCTAGAGCCCCATCAGAGGCATTGGCGGCATCAGTAACCTTCAGTTTGTAAATGAAATCATAGCTATCTACTGTACCTGGCTGGTTGGCTGGAATATTAGACGCAGTAATCTTAATACAGTTAACGGCTTCCCAATCCGCATTAGTCCAACCAGTAGTATCGGTAGTAAATTTAGAAGCTTCATTGTCGAGATCAGTACCACTATCCGTTGGCGTAACATTTTTACCATAGGCAATCTCAAAGTGTTCATTATCCGAATTCGAGATAGCACCAGTAAGGGCAGTCGAAAACTCAAAGGCCTTATTCTCATAGCTAAGGCTACTCCAGTTCTGATCTTTCTTTGGAATTGGGAAATAAATGGTGGTTGGACCTGCAACTTCTACGCCAGAATTATTAATCATGGTAGCCTTCATATCTGCGAGAGAACCTTCAGAAGAGCCGATAGTAATCGGATTAGAACCTTCACTCCAAGTCAGCCAACCGTCAGAGCTAGTGTGCTTACCGGCATTCTCTACGCCAATAGAAGTCCAGCCACGTATTTGGTAATAGTCAGCAGTAGAGGGATAAACGGTATTTTTCGACGAACCACTAAGATTAAAGGGGTCACCTCTATGGCTATGGGAGTTCATGTTGCTAGTCGTGTCGGGGTCTTGTGCAAATATCAAATTCGCAATATTGTACTGCTGGTCAGGTGTAGTTATATTAGTGTTTATTGACCATGAAATATTGAAGCCTACACTTCCGTGCCACTTCCCGTCTTCGCCAATATAAACTGCAAATAGTCCAGCTTTCCCATTCGTAACATTTCGGCCATCAATTTTGTACACTCTTGCAGTTTCGGTATCTTCATACGTAATTTGACCAAAAAGATGCGTAATATCCTCACCCCCACGTCCACTCCCAGTGGTAATTTTAAGACTAGAAATTGGCAGAAAATTACCCATCGCATCCTTGACTTCTTGGCGAATGTAAATAATTGGATTTCTAACCGTCGTATTATAAATCGGACCAGCCGCCCACGGTTTAATAGTTGCAGCAAAATTCAAAGAATCACCCGCATTGACAACTTGCGTGCTAGGTATATTCGCGATATCTATCGAGCCGACCTTAGTCTTAGCGGTAGTTATAGTAGCGATACCAGTAGTTACTTCCGCATTATCCTGGTTGAAAACCTCAATTTTCGCCTCGCCAGAAACATCATCGCGCAATAGTTTACCCACATATGCAAAACCTATCATACTCGAGGAATCGTACGTTAATTGTGTACCGGCTGGTACAACTCCAACATTATATTCTATCTTAGATATATAGTCATATCGCTCGAGACCAAAGTCGCTATACGTAATATTAGCTAAATAACCCGTATTATTACACCTTTTATTCAATTCTACATCCTTGCTAACACCGCTTTTCGTTTCCACATGAACAGTAGAAACATTTTTCCGCGGTTCACAGGCCAACCCTACACCCATAACGCCCAAAACGGAAGTATCAAACTCCATACGCATCCTCTTAGGTGCACTATCCTCGCTACCTCTATTATTTATATACCCCACACCTAACATCCCCTGAGAATATCCATCCGCATATACGGTGCTATTATATCTGGTATCATGAGCCGATCCTACATTAGATGGATCCTTGCTACCCCATCCGATTGTCACATCTTCTTCGTTAGGTAAAACTTCATACTGCACAACCTGCCGATTAGCAAACGGAACTCTATCCGAAACACCTTCAACCTGATACGATACCGTGTCCCCAGTACTAGTAACGGTATAAATCTTACCAGGCTCCGCATCTTCCGGAATCACTACCGCATATGGCAAAGCTGCACCATCCTCGGTAGCAACCGACGGCGTTCTCGTGATAACGTAAACCCCCTCATCCGCCCTACTGTTATCTATACTATATACAGTATTGCTGCTATTTGTAGTAAGAACAATTTTCATCGCAGGATCATCCACCGTCATGGTGATTTTGCTTTCTTTAACTAAGCGTTTAACACCCCTCCTTCCTTTTATTAACGTATAATAAATGAGTCGATAATAGTTCTCATATGATTGATGAGTTTCCCCGCTCTTAACATAAATATGCTGCGATGTCTTATTAAAGCGACCGCCAGGATTTCTGCCCTGAGGAGCACTAACGGATAGATGCGCCGATTCGCCCTTAACGTCATTAATGTATAAATTCGCCAAAAATGCATCAGTCACACTGTCTAGGTCAATTAGCGTATCAACACCAATTTTTAGATTAAAAGTAACGGCCGTAACACCCTCAGCTAGATAGTACGTTCTAGAGCCAGAATTTGGAAAAGTATAGTTTAGTATGGGCTCATGCGCAAGCTCGGTTTTTTGAATACCATTTTCGTATTTTTCAGAATCAAGCTGAGCGCGAAGATTCTCATCGCTAGCCCCATCATCAATCCACACCATACCCGCCGAAACGATAGTCTCAAGTTTCTTCTCACCTATTGGTAAATTATTTAATGTAATTTTCAAATCGTAAACATTTGTCTTTACAGACCAATCGCCATCATTAGAAAAACTCATATCCGCCACGGCACCATCAATCCCTGGGGAGAAGTCTACAGTCCCATCATCGTCAACTATAGCAGCAGTCATGTATTGCGACTCCGCATAGGAAAAAAGCGGATTAATGACCACAATATAACTAAGTGTGGCAACTAAGATTAACGAAAAGACTGCCAAAAACACGCGCCTCTGACGTTTCAACATGTTTCTGCGAATTGTTCTCATCAATTTTATGCCCCTCCCAAGGCATCAAAAGTTAACAATTAATCAACTCGCACATTCCACTTACGGTTAGTATAGCAAGAATGCCCCACCCACGCAAGATTATTACAATATTTTCCGCAAAAAACTACTACCCTAATAATATATTTGTAGTACAATCAAACCATGAGCCAAGTTCAAAACAAACACGAAAAAGAATCAAAACTTTGGCTAGTGGGCATGATCGGAATTATTGCCGCAATCGTTCTGCTCGTTGCGGTCGCAATTCTTATCCAGCATCAACAATTAAGCGTTGAAGCTGCCGCTAGTACAAGTTTGCAAAACAGCTAAATTTGCTCATATAGCTGTACATAAGATTGCAGTTTATCCTTGTCGTACAAGGTCGCTCTACTCATGCGCACATATAGCACTACAATTGCGAGCGCCTTTTTATACTCCAAATTTCGGTTCGCAAAGAAACTATAGACATAATCTGTGCCCAATTCCAAAAAAATATCCACATTCGAGAGTAAAGCGAAATAAAAATCGTATAGATAGTCGCCTACTGCCGGCATTGGATCAATTACGCGAATCTTTCCGTCCTCAATTAGAAAATTATGTGTTCCAAAATCACCGTGCAATAAGTATTGCTCAGGATTATCGCGCCCCGCTATTTCTAACGCAGTCATAACTTTTTCCGTCGATATTTCTTTAATATTCCGTCTCGCATATTCAATCTCATCTAGCAAAAACGCTCGCCACGAAATGTGCTCTTCATTTAAAAAACCATAACCATCATGCGGATATTTACGATACCGCCCCACGATTCGCGCTATCTGTTCAACCACATCGCGCGAGTCTAGTACGACTTCATTAAAACGCACACCATTAATAAATTCAAAACATAAATAGCACAATTCATCGCTAAAACATACTAATTTCTGAAATGCCCCATCTACGTTACTATTCAAAAACTCAACCTGCGTTTTTACCGTGTTTAAATCCGTGATCTTGACTAAATAACGATTATCCAAACAAAACACTACCGCATCAGTCGCCCCATCCGTAAAAAACAACTTCTCCGTCTGTTCCAATTTATTACCGGTATACAATTCTATATCCTTTATTACAGCCGATATTTTCTCTTTCATACATCAAAATTATACCAAGAAAAATGCCGCAACCCACCGTCGCGGCATCTCATTTTTACTGCAAATCCAAACACTCAAGACATAATTAATACGACTACTCTAAGAAATAATCCCGTCTATCGCACTCCTCCTTCAGCTTGCTTAATGTCCTAATGATATGCGACACCTGATCCGAAGATAGCGTCACACCGCCTAAAGCATCGCAACGATACCTACATCCCGCTTTAAACTTTACGTCCGCCCCTGAAGACGCATTCTCTAATGACATATCCGAATTCTTGCATCCACGTTTGTCGACCACTAATATCTTCAAATCAACTTCCGGATACAGACCAGAACCATTTTTCACATATGAGGTTTCAAAGATTATTCGATAATAATCACCAATCTCATAACCAATTGTTGACAATCCTATATCAGTTTGTCTTAGCTCACGAAAGCAACTCGTCTTGCCATAATAGTCTAATGCAACTCCGAGTTGAAAATATTCAATATCATCACCATTATTCGTAATAAAACCCATCACATGAGAAAAAAGAAGAATCGAATCTCTCGTACTCAAACCTGTCAGCCATGCGGTCATTTTATCACCCCCTTTTCCGCATTTTTACCATATGAAGAACTTCGTACCTATTACGACTACCTAACATAATAGCATTATTATACTTATTAGTGCTATAATAACCCTATCCACTTGGGGTGTTAGCTCAGTTGGTAGAGCGACTGGTTCGCAATCAGTAGGTCAGGAGTTCGAATCTCCTACACTCCACCAAAAGTACCTTACTCGAACTATTTTGTTTAAAAAATTTTGAATCGTTCGAGCAAGTCGATATATTTGATGGATTTTCAATGCCAGAAAAGCCACATTCAAGAAATTCTTGGATGTGGCTTTTTGCTATGTCAATGATTTTTTCGAGTTTTGACGAATGCTTTCTTAGTCTTTTGGTTCGAGTTATCTTAAATCCGTATACTTAAACAGGAGGATCGATATGTTCGAGAGAATAGGTTGGTGGATACATCCTCAATGGGGGCGAACTAAGCTAAATAGAAAGCTTAAAAGAATGAAGCAAAAGAGTCCGTTGAAGAATTGACTCTTAGTTGTAGTATGAAACCACTGGCTCAGCCGGTGGTTTTTGTCTAATACCATCCTGGGCGCGTTACGGATGCTGGAATACCGCTAAACATACCGCTTTTATTCGTAAGGCTTGACGTATCCCAATTAAAGATCGGATTTAATGAGGTAATACTACTGCAGCCATTGAACATATTGGATGTATTAGCAACTTTAGAAGTATCCCAACCCGATGCGCCGTCGATATTCGTAAGGCTAGAGTTGTTACGGAACATGTAGCTCATATTAGTAACACTTGAAGTATCCCAGTCGGATGCGCCATCTATGTTTGTAAGGCTGGAGGCAACCCAGAACATAAAGCTCATATCAGTAACTTTCGAAGTATTCCAGTTAGATGCGCCATCAATATCTGTAAGGCTAGAGGCACCATAGAACATATAGCTCATATTAGTAACACTTGAAGTATCCCAGTCGGATGCGCCATCTATATTGGCAATTTTAGTTTCATAGAACATATAGCTCATATTAGTAACGCCAGAAGTATCCCAACCGGATGCACCATCTATATTTGTAAGGCTGGAGGCGCTGCGGAACATAGCGTTCATAGTAGTAACACTCGAAGTATCCCAGTCAGATGCGCCGTCTATATTGGTTAGTGTTTTTGCGCTATTGAACATATAGTACATACTAGTAACCTTTGAAGTATCCCAACCGGATGCACCATCAATGTCTGTAAGGCTGGAGGCGCTGCGGAACATATAGCTCATAGTAGTAACTTTCGAAGTATCCCAGTTAGACGCGCCATCGATGTTCGTAAGACTAGATGCGTTTTGGAACATCTGATACATAGTAGTAACTTTTGAAGTATTCCAGTCGGATGCGCCGTCTATATTAGTCAAACTAGAGGCGCCAGAGAACATAGACTCCATAGTAGTAACTTTCGAAGTATTCCAGTCGGAAAGCGCATCTATATTGCTAATTTTAGTGCCACCGAACATAGAGCCCATATTAGTAACACTCGAAGTATCCCAGTTAGAAGCGCCGTCTATATTGGCAAGGCTAGAGGCGCCATCGAACATATAGCTCATAGTAGTAACTTTCGAAGTATCCCAGTTAGAGGCGCCGTCAATACTCGTGAGACTAGAGGTGCCACTGAACATAGAGCTCATATTAGTCACTCTCGAAGTATTCCAATCGGTAAGAGCGTCTATATTAGTCAGGGCTTTTGCGTTATAGAACATAGAGCTCATATTAGTCACACTCGAAGTATTCCAATCGGTAAGAGCGTCTATATCTGTGAGACTAGAGGTGCCACTGAACATAGAGCTCATAGTAGTAACCTTTGAAGTATCCCAACCGGTTGCGCCATCTATATTTGCAAGGCTGTAGGCACTAGAGAACATAGACTGCATAGTAGTAACTTTTGAAGTATCCCAATCGGTTGCGCCATCTATATTTGCAAGGCTGTAGGCACTAGAGAACATAGACTGCATAGTAGTAACTTTTGAAGTATCCCAACCAGAAAGCGCGTCTATATTCGTAATTTTAGTGCCACTGAACATACCGCCCATATCAGTTACTTTTGAAGTATCCCAATCGGTAAGAGCGTCTATATTTGTAAGGCTGGAGGCGTTGTAGAACATTTCGCTCATATTAGTAACACTCGAAGTATCCCAAGCAGAAAGCGCGGAGATATCGTTCAGGCTCTTGAAGCCATAGAATAATCTACGCAGGTCAGCGCCCGCCTTAATCTTATCTGCCTCGAAATAAATATAGATAGTGCCATCGGTATCATCAAACCAGGCATAGATTGGTACGGGAGAATTAGATGCAGAGATAGTAGAAGCATTCGCTTGTTGTACGGAAGACATAGTAGAAGCAGGCTTTACGGCTGTAATGGTGGTGTTATTAGTCGAATAGTTCGCACTGGTTTGACCAGAAAGTTTTTTCAGCGCCACATTTATGTTCCGTCCAGTATTTAGGACCGCCGTTACTTCTTCCTTTACTTCTCCATCCATGCTCTTGGAAATGGAAACTTTAGACCAAATGGCGCGAAGTACTACGTCATCCTCTAGAATCTTAAAGTAGTCATCATTAATATTTTTTGGATCACCTTCGGCTACTACCCAACCAGCAAAGTTATAGCCGTCGCAAGTCAGTACATTGCTAGACTTTTGTACTATTGAAAGCGGCGAATAGGTCTGCTCTACCGGCAGTGTGCCTCCATACAAGCCACAATCATTCGGTAAATTCGCTTCATAGCTAACCTTGTAGCTAGACTTCAATACTGGCGTAAGGTCACTACTTATGTTTTCGTTCGTAGTCTCTGGCAACTGACTCTGTATAATTTCATGGTCGTTAGTTGGCAGTAATGTTTCATCTTCTATTTCTCCTGCGTTCTTTAATGTAACGTCTATCGTTAACCTAGCTGAACGACCAGATCTTAATACTTCATTCATTACCCAAGTCACAACTGGTACTGTGCCTTCATGGGTGAGGTTTGCTTCGCCAATGGAGGCCTCAATCTCATCTACACTATCTACATCCCAATATTCGTTATTAATGTAATCGGTCAGAGTAAAGTTCTCATAGGTATATGGTGAAATTGAGGCTTCAAAGAGTACATTGCCTAGGGAATTTATGTTAGCAATAAACTGGTTATCTGAGATTTGTTTAATAGGGTCTAGAACTTCATCGCCCATTTCATACTGAATACCATTAATGGTCATATATGGATACTTAGCTTTTAAGGCTTGGTATTCAGGGATTTCATTTGGGGTTTGTTCATTTGGATAACCGTCAGTGAGGAATAATAGAATCAACTCACGATCTTCCTGTTTAGTGTATCCTTCAAGTATTTCTTCGGCTTTCAGAAAGCCATCATAATAGTTAGTGCAGCCTGGGGTGTCTAATCCATTTACTAAATCTATGAGCGTAGTTTTATCTGAAGTGAGATTACTGAGTTTAGCTGCATCAGAGTTAAAGCTCACTAAACCAATACGGTTATTAGAATCAGATAAGACACTTTCAATGAGTTCGGTTGCATCATGCTTGACTTGAGCTATTTTATCTCCACTCATAGAGCCGGAGTTATCTAGTACCATAACAATGTCCGTATGCGTGCCTTCTGCTACTTTGGCTATTGTATCTACATCAAAGGTAATTCTTGCCTTGCCCTGTTCAATCCATTTTGCACTCTTCGTTACATTCCAAGAACCTGGTTCATTGTTGGAATAGTTAGTGTGTTGCGATGTTAATTCTACAGACTTAATAACTTCGGTATAATGCCCTGCTGCAACATTCTTAACCAATGTAACACCAATTAGAATGCCAATAACGGCGAAGCATGGGAGCGAGTATTTGAAGATTTTATGCGGATTAATTCTTCGCGAAACTGCCGTTAGCTTTCCTAATAGGTCAAACTTGCGTGATGAAATGGCTACGATAAAGATAATACTGACACCTAATACAATTAAACCAATATATGGTAAAGCATTAAAGATAATGCCCGTAAGTGGTACTGGTTCCGGAACAGTATTGAAATCTATGGTTGCTTTGTATTCTTGGCTAGTATCTAAGGTATGGTTATCTGCTAGAGCGCCAGTTAGCTCTACGATATTGGTAAGCGTTTGAGTTCTATTCTCTGTTACTTTGTATTCGGCATAGACATCGACGCTGCTATCTGCTGGGATGCTTGGAATTACTGCGATTGTATTAGTCTTGACTGTGTAGGAATTGTCATTTGGCGCCGTAAAGACCGCGCCGTCTAATTCTTCTTGTAGATAGACATCTTTAATAGCAAAGGATTCTGGGTTGCGGACGGTAATCTTGAACTTTACGGTTTCGCCGTAGATGTATTCTGTCTGAGCATCAACTAGACTTTTGCTTATCTGTGGCGTGAAAGTACCAAGGGTTTCTGCCCATTCACCATAGATAGTAACGTTTTCTTCTGGCATGGTGAAGGTTGCATTCTTATACCAGCCTAGGAAGTCATAACCTGCTGCTACTGGATTAGCGGCTGTTGTAACCGTATCACCTGGATAATGATCTTCGCATGGTGGAACGCTTGCACCTGCTGGGATAATAGCGCCCTCAAAGGCATAGCAGACTTTATATGAGATTCTTTCAAAGCTACCAACAATTGTTACGTCTTGACTTGGCATCGTAAAGCCAGTTTCAGATAATGTAGCATCAGTAGTGCTCCAACCAGAGAATCTATAGCCATCTATATTAGCATTAGCTTCGGTAGAATCTAATGGCACACTAACGCCAGCTTCATATTGCTTCCCAACTGGTGGCATAAAGTCTGCTGGTTTTTCGCCATTAATGACATAGGTAACGTTATATTTAGTACCTTCTGGGTTTTTCGTCCAAAGACCTACTAGACGGACATTGCGATTTGGCATTGGGAAAGTTCCGTCCGTTACGGTAGCATCAGTCGTAGTCCAGCCAGAGAAAGTATAGCCTTCAAGTATTGGGTTAGCATTAACTGGTACTGTGGAATCTTGGGCGTAAGATTCTTCACTAGGAGTAGTTGGTGCACCAGCTGGGATATCTCCTTCATATGCATAAGTAACGTCATATAGCGTAGCGCTAGAATCACCAATAAAGGCATGAACAGTATTGGAAGTAGCAGTTAGTCCTCGTTCGGCAGCAAAAGCAGTGTTGTAGAAGTCTCGACGAGTTTCAATGGGAGTAGTATTTGGATCATCTATGGTGGCTGGGGTTTTAGTAATAATGCCTACTGTTAATTGGCAGCCAGCTTTAATCTTCTCAGCGGAAAAGCTAACGGTACGAGTATTAGCATTGTAGTGAAGACCATGGTAGTAGTATTCTGTATGGTCATTATTCCAAGTACCAGTATCTACAGTTTCTTCATTAGTATCGTCAATGACTTTACCTGGACATTGGATAGAGTTATCTGCACGGGATACGGCACCGATTGTACCATCAGAAGTAGTAACGAAACCTTGGAATACTAGACCTTCTGGGATTTTGTCTGTCACATTTACCCTACCACCAAGTACATTGGCAATTTGGGCATCACTAGATTCTATGCCAGTAGCATCAATACCGTCTTCTTTGACGTTTAAGTAATAGGTAAGATCTGCATCGACATCAACACGGACATCATCGATAATTTCAGCAAAGGACTTAAAAACAATACAACTTAAAATAGCGCCCAAAATGAGCACTGCAAAAATACGAATATTTTTCCGAATCCTATCTACCTGCGTCAAGCGTTTTCTGGAGAATATTCCACCAGACACTAATTAACTCCTATATCTCATATTAATACCTCCCAAATGGTACTAATACTATTTTAGCATAATCTTTTTGTGGCGCAAAATGCGATGGTGGATGGTTTGGAAACGCTGCTCACTTAAACGCTCATAAGTAATATTTTCTTAAAAGTGGTAGTAGGGTAATCCCTAACGGCGAGAATCTTTTGAGTTTCAGATTTATGTTTCATAACAAAAAACTCCTTTTGCCTAGTTTTTAGCTAGAAAATGGAGATATTGTAAGCATGAGCGTAAACAGTGCTTTAGTTGGCATTATATCCGAATTGTCTGCTCCGTAGTGCTTCTTTCCACCACGATTCTCTGCCTATTATATACTCGTCGGAAACATCATCAGTGAAAGTTTCGAGGATAGAATATTGGAAATTCTCTTGAATATACGAGAGCCCCTTTTCATTTACTAGCTCTTGTAGCTTTTTGTTTGGGTATTTGCCGTTTTCAACTTCGTTCTTATCGTAGCCGCTCTTTATGTAGGTTTCCCAGCGGCCCAGAATACCATTTGTTCCATAGGCAGAGCCAACGTAGAGCTTTCCAGTCGTTTGGTCTGTAATTAGGTAAACGCCTTTGCGACAGCTTAAGGCCGTGCGCCATTCTGAGGATTCAAGTTTTTTCTCTAATTCGGAGTAACTTACAGATACATTCTTGTAGCCTGGGAAAGTTTTATCGTTTAGAGTCTTATCCGGATTCCAGATTTCAATGACCTCAAGTTCGTCGATGACATTTTGGGCTAGAACGATACCGTTTTGGAAGTTCTTATGGAATTTTATGACTAATCTAAAGTTAAATTTCTTAGTTAAGTATTCGGCCGTCGCTGGCTTGGCCAAGCCATTATCCTTTTTAACTTTAACAATTCCGGTCATGAGCCAATAATCGTCGCGGATTCGGATGAAACCTATTGCGATAACGCCATCCGTGAACGACATGAATTTTTCGCGGTTATATACAAGATCGGTAAGGTTAATTTTGTCTTGCTTGGCTGGATCTTCGGCGTCGGTGTTCGGGTTGAAATCAATACCACTACTGGGCACCATGAAACGGACTTTTGTTTTGTCGATTTCTTCCCTCGTTAATTGGAGCAGATCGTTTAATTTGATAGTCTCGTTTTTCGCCATTTGTGCCTCGCTTAATTATTTAAATATATCGTCAAGATCTTCTTCGGTTTTAATCTTTACGAAACGTTTATTTCCTATGGGTGGAGTTATAACGCCGAGATTTTCAAGCTCATCAATAATAGAGGCCGCTCGACCATATCCGATATGAAAGTGGCGCTGAAGTAACCCAGTCGAACAGACGCCGTGCTTAATAAATAATTTTGCGGATTCTCGGACTATGTCGTCGGTTTCAGGATCGATAAATTTGGAAGAAGCTTTCGTATAATCATCGAGCTCATCTATTGAGTTGATTAGTAGCTCGCGACCCTTGTTGCCACCGGCCGAATTGCCAACAATGCCCATGCCTGACAATTCGTCGATAATAGAGGCCGCTCGACCATATCCAATGTGAAAGTGTCGTTGGAGCAATTCGGTTGAACAGACGCCGTGTTTTATAAACAATTCGGCGGATTCTCGGACCATGTCGTCAGTTTTATGGCCGGCATTTTCGGAAGAAGTGTCTTTAACGTATTCTTCGTATTGTTTCCTGAATTCAAACAATTCAAATAGCGACTCGTATGGTATCTCTATGGAAGCTTTCTTCCCATCTATATATGCTTTGAGTGATAAGTTTTTGCCGTAAGTGCTCATAATGAGATTATATCATTCTATCATTTCGGATATTCCCAACTCTTGCGGATATAGACGTTGTTCTGGCAGAGGATGCGGCGCCCTGAATGATTTGCTTTATCTCGCTATCGGATGGTATATTGGTTTTTACAGGGGCATATGAATCTATCGGAAGACTGTGCTTATACTTGATTATTTTAAGAAATGCGTTTGAATATAGTTGCGATAGGTCCACCAAGTATAAAAAGATGGCTATTAAGCCTTATTTTTTAACGGCGCTAGCCGTCTAAAATGGCTACTAGCAAGACATCCCTTTTATTCTTCACATCCCCATCGCAGGTCGATAATAACAAAAAACGCCCATTTTCTTTTAGCTCTCTTCTTTTCCAAATAGCCGCATTTAAAACTCTTCCAATAGCTTGACTAGCATTCTCGTTTGCGCTCTTTTCAACGTTATATACCGTTCATTCGTCATCGTTTATCTCCGCATAAGCTGCAACTTCCAAATTCAATAATCGCTCCCTTAATCTCAAAATACCGTTTTGGTGCAAATTAAAAAACTCCTCATTTTTGAACTTCTGAATATCTGAAAACATTTCACCATTCCCCATCCTATGACCATAAATCACTGAAAATTTGTCGCTAAAATCTTTTACATTTCGGAAATCTAAAAATATACTTCCTGCCGTCGCAAAAATACCTTTATAGTTTCGATTTAAAAACCAACCATTATCGCCACCCTGCACGACGGGATAATTAATATTCGTATCATTTATTGTTATCCATGCTATAACATACTCACTATCCATTTCGGCAAACAAATCATCGCTCTGCGTCTCAGCAAGCTGCACTATCTTTTCATCAACCATCGCACTCCGCGACACCAATACCGCATCTACTAACGCATAAGTTCCAATTCACAAAAACGGTATTATTCCCATCATTAATGAAATGTCCAATATTTTATTAATTATCCTCATAGTAAAAACCACGTATTCTTAAGCTCGCAATTACTTTCCCCGCCACCATCTTGTTATTATCATTATCACCGTACTCCATTAATTCACCGTCTCGCATCACTAACAAGTCACCAGCAGCATAGTTACTGCATATTCTACAAAACATCACTATACTTCCATCACTATTCCCTTTTCCTATTTTAACCCCAAACAACACACCGAACATAAGATAGAAATATGCCATCACAAAACACACCCTCAAGGATAGGCGCGCTCAAGCGCGCCCTCTTCTTTGTTTGATTTTAAGCATTTTAGTTTTTCTGTTTCTTTTTGCTAATTAGCTTTGCGATTATTAGGCTAACTACGATGCCTAGCGCCAAAGCGTATGGCCAAATCGTCAATAAAACACCAGTTAAAATATTGCCCTCTTTATGATTCAAGAATTCAACTCGATTTTCCTCACCAGTAGAGCCATCTATTACTATTTTCTCTCGCGAGACATTCCCTTCAACTCCATCCACATATTGCACATAACCGTTCGCATCGACCTCCGTCAAGACGTACTTTATTCCAAATGGTAACTCATTCTCATTTCCGTTCTTGCCAATCGTGACTTCCTGTCCATGCTTCAAATAAATATAATTATCTTGTCCGACAAATATCTTCGAATTTGGCGTTATCGTCTCGCCACCATAACTGACCGAACTATCTTGACCCTCTACCGTAAATACATCCCCACTTATGGCACCGATAATATCTACCTTATACTTAAAATAATCCTCGGTATTCGCCAAATTACCAGACACCTCATTTTTTATCGTTATATGACCACGTCGGGCATGATTATTAAACGTCGCCTCAACCTTATCGCCAGTATCATGATCACGCACCTGTGACGACAAAGTCGCTATATATTCGCCTGTTGGTCTACCGTTTGTGCCTAACTTATTCCGCACACTTACATACATATAGTATTCATGCTCGTTATTAACGGGAAAATTAATCTGATCCGAAGAAGCTGATTCTCGAATAATAAATTTATAATCACCCAGTGCCGGAAATTCTACATTGCTAATATTAATATCCGCCAAAGCACTAATAACACCGTCATCCGGCACGCCTGCTAATGTCAAATCAATTTCTTCCGGCATCTCCTTAACTATGGCCGGATTATTCGGATCTGGCGTAATCGTGTAGGTATAGTCATTATTAACTATATTATTTGCCAAACCTTGTACTGACCTCGTAATTCTTATTCATTGTGCACTATCTGAATTATCCGCAATCTTTGCGCTCGTCGCACTAACCGAAGTTGCTAAAAAACTTGTCGCCAAAAACCCCAATAACATCCCACATCTAATTATTCTTTTCATCTTTGCCTCCAATTAATTACTGTTTATTTTCAACAAAAAATCACGGCCCAGATTTCATCCTTTTACCTCCAAATTAATTACTACTTAAATTTAAAACAAAAATACACCCACCAAAAGCATGAGCGTATTTATTTTTTTACTACTTTTTCTGTAACGTCAAACTTTTCCATATACCTCGCAAATAACAACCTTGTCTGCGAGTAAAACGCGCAAAATGACGAATACACAATCGCTATTACTGGAGCTATCACCCACTGCACTGCCATCCATATTTTTTTACTCTTCTTATATCGCGCCGGACGTTCTGGCAGCATTTTTAATGACAGAATCAACGAAACAAACAAACCAATCGCTGCCACTGTTTGAATGTAACTAACTACCATCGGCAAATTATGCGACAATAAATCGCGCGTATTATAATGAAAAATTAACGGTATCCAACCACCAAAAGCAATAATTGGCGCCATTGCCGCCAAAGTTACATGACCGTCCAGCAATCGTATAAACTTCGGAAAAATAACACTCCATTTAATCGTACGTTTTTTCGAGAATAAATATGTTCCAACATAGGCTACATCACTAGCTCCATAGTCCCAACGCCTTAATTGAACCCATTGCGCCTTCAGAGTCTTAAATAGCGTATCCGACAGCACTGCATCCTGATATATCGGCGTGCGAATTGGCAATACTTCATAATCGCCGTCAAAATACAATAAGCTGCGCCAATATTGATGACCATCTTCCACAATCGTACGCACGCTCCAAAAATCCATCTCTACTAAAGCATCTAAAGACTGCGAATGTGACGCAAAGTTACGCAAAACATGCGGACGCATCGTACAAATAACGTTCCAGAATGAATTCGTCGACGCCACAACGCGCGATACGGCTGGCGCATCCCAAATATTATTCGTGAACAACGAAACTGGCTGAAAACTCATCCTCTTGCGATCTTCATGTACGATATATTCATATGCAACGTTGTCAAAGTAGCATTTCTCTGGCTTATTATCGCAATCCAAAGTTGTAACTATTACATTACTAAAACGAATCTTTTTCGACTCAACATACCCCTTCAGCACGCGACCGCCATTAGTAATATTGGCGCCTTTACCGACTACTTCGTTTTTTACGCCATCTGGATGTTTTGCCAAAATAAACGCACCGAATTTCTTTTTATAATTCTTTTCCAGAGTTTTGGCGACTTTTTCTGCTTCTGGCCCACCTCGCTCCTCATAGGCAATCACTACTATCATCTGCTTCTTTGGGTAAGTTGTTCTTAATATACATTCCATCGTCGGCACCAATACATCCAACGATTCGTTATATATCGTTACAATTACAGCATGATAAATCTCACTTGGCTTCGGAAAATAGCCATCCTCTGCCGCCGCCACCATGCAAAGATTCCTTAAATGCTGATCATACTCATACGAATCTCTTTTTGTTCCAGCCAGCCTATCGTAGCTTTCCTGCGCATTTTCCAATTCATCTAAACGTTTACGCCAATTAACTCTAGTACATTTTTTAATTTTTTTGTAACCCTGTACCATTCGAAAGGCAATCCCAATCGCTTTCACAAGATTTACGATTACAATCAATAAAATATAACACGAACCCAAAACCGGATTCACTGCCGAAAGAACAAATAATAATATAATCATCCCGTAGCTCATTAATCCCGGCAATATCTCAAAAAAACGATACAGGGGAGTTCTTTTACCCACCGGTATCTCAATAACTTTCGACATTTATCCTTCTCCGAGAATACTCATCAGGAAACGTAAGGCAATTATCGTAATTGCCATACTTACGCCCAAAAACAACCTTGCTATGTCTTTACCGCGTTTCGTAAACAGTCTCGCACTCATCAATATGTGCCCAACACCGAGCACTACTGCAATTATCGAAAATGAAATCAAATACCACCAATCACTTTGCTGATAACCAGTACTTACATCCGAATAACGCGCCCATACCTTTGGATGCGATGAATTTAAATTAACAATTGGCATTAAAAACAACCACAAATTGAGCAGAAAGTTCACTGCCATCCACCCTAGCAAACCGCGATCCTTCTTCCAAATCGCCTTATAATCTTCGGCTAAATCTTTCATAGCTTTCACTTATTCTACCATAAACGGCAAAATATCGCACCCCTTTCTATCTGTTTTTAGTTCTTTAGCTCCGCTCTCGCAAGTACGCCTAAAGACACACCGTAACAAATTAAGGAAACTACCACAATAACTAAACAACCCCAAACTCCCGTCTTGTCCAAAGTCTCTGGAGTTATTGCGCTTACGTTACTAAAAGCTGGCTTCGTGTCAACTGGATAAAGATAATCGTGCTCCACAATCACCCCCGTACGTGCTTTTAGCTCGATATTTTTACTAGCATCACTCGGAATATCCGTACCGGGCGTACTTTTTTGCGCATAGTATCGCGAACCACGCACCGAGTAAGTCGCCGCCTTATCGCTTACCGTCGCAAATGCATGATAGCCATCCGGCATCTCGATCGAATACTTTTCGTCTGGATTATCATAATTCATCACCTCAAACTGCTTCTCTTCATTCGTATTTATTAAATCCGAAAAAGCCACCTGCAACACATTACCGTCCACTACTGCCCCATTCTCAAACGGCATCTTCGTACCATCAGTATAAACACGCTCAATCTGCGCACCGCTACCGATATGAACACTATCATTAGCACCACCATTCGCTCCCCTACCAATACCGGCCGCACCCCAACCCGCCACTGCGTTCTCTATCTCGCCTCCAGTAATATCTATCTTCATAACCAAATCCGACATATCTTCAGTATTAATCCCCGCTCCAATCGCCGCACCGCCTAACTTTTCCACTTCGCTACTATCGTATCCACGAATATCTTTAAAAGAGCCGCCGCTTATCTTTATATCTACAACGTCATTATTATTGCCACCACCAATACCAGCCGCATAGCGACCACCTCTAACATCAAGAAAAGTACCACCAGTTATTTCAATTGTTGCATCTGTATTTTTACCGCCGCCTATACCAGCCCCACCTTCATTGCCAGTTGCTGTAATATTTCCGCCCTCTATTAAAATTTTGCCCGACTTATAGTCCTGATTAATCTCACTAGCACCAGTTCCACCACCAATACCAGCACTTCTAGCCAGAGCTATCGCTTTTATAGTGCCACTCTTAACGGTAATATTACCATTAAAGGCTTTCGCGTCTTTTGTGCCATTTCCACCAATGCCTGCCCCACCCGAAGAACCACCCTTAACCGTCAAACTTCCATCACCAGAAACAGTCAAACTCGCCATATTCGTATTACTCGTATAACTAACGTTAATGCCTGCCGCATTACCAGTTGCGCTTACGATATTATGACCTTTTAATACTATTTCAGCATTTACGCCGCTCTCGACCGTAATTGCTGCACCGTTTTTCGACTCAATGTTCGCACTGTCTAATATTAATTTAGAATCACCACTTATAATAATCGGCACCCCCGAATTACCAGACATAATTACTTCACCGCCACTTATTACAAAGTTATTTTCCACCATCAGAAAACTACCACCATTTTCGCTCGCTCTTATATTGTACTCGTCAGCGTCATCCGCATAAACGGCATTGGCGCCCAACGAAGTAAAAGCAAACATCAAAACAAAATAAGCAATTTTATGGTTTTTTATCACGCAGTTTTTTCTCCACTTTTGCCTTTTTTTATTTAAACACAAGCCTTATTAAAAAACAATCATTTTTTCGCCCTTTACAAAGTACTACTCGAGTCGTATACTAATTTGAAAATCATTCCCAAATTCAAGGAGTTTATGGCTAATCAAATTAAATATAACACCCTCAATCGCAACTATTTCCTGCAAACTGCGCAATCTTTTCATAAACCGTTTACCGCTAAAGAGATTGCGGATCGCCTTAAAGAAAACGAAAACCCCATGGGAACTAGTACAATTTACCGTCTTCTCGACGAATTCACTTCCGACGGCATCTTCCATAAAACTCTCGGCCCAGACAACACTGCCAAATACTTCTGCCCAAAACAATGTTCGAATGAAAATCATCTCTATCTGGAATGCGAGCAATGTCATCGCATGTTCCATATCGACTGTCGTCACCTTCATAGTTTCGCAAAACATATCGCAAAAAAGCATTTCTTTAGCATCACAAATAGTAATTTAATTATTCCCGGAATCTGCTCCGACTGTCAGGAGAAACAATAGATGAAAAACGCTCTTAAAATCTTTTTCATTTTGGCGCTCATCGGTCTATTTTCTACCCTATTCTTCATACCTATTGGTACCCAAGAATCAGATGCTATTGAAAAAACTAAAATAGTAACGACTATTTTCCCCGCCTACGATTTTACGCGCGAACTCAGTGCAGACACCAACGCAGATATTAAAATACTAATCAAACCCGGCACCGACATTCATAGTTACGATCCAACCCCTCAAGATATCGCCAGCATCAAAGAAGCAGACATTTTCGTCTATAACGGCGGAAAATCAGAAGAATGGGTCAATAAAATCCTGAATGAACTCAATAAAGACGACACCGTCATCGTACGCATGATGGACTCCGTAGATTTAAAAGAAGAAGACGATTCTAATATCATCGAAAAAGAACCTAAAAAAGACGAAGCGAAACCAGACTACGACGAACATATCTGGACCAGCCCTAAAAACGTCAAGTTAATTGCAAACAATATCGCGCAAGCCCTCATCAACCACACGCCGAGTAACACCTCTATCATTCAACATAATCTAGAAAACTACAAAGCAAATTTAGATACCCTAGATAGCAACTTCCGCCAACTTGCTAAAGACAAAACTGGCACCATAATAGTAGCCGACCGCTTTCCATTCAAATACTTCATTGATGAATATGGCTTCGACTACGTTTCTGCCTTTCCGGGCTGCTCAGAGCAAACCGAAGCGTCCACAAAAACAATAGCGGAACTGATTAAAAAAGTTGAACAAAATCCACAAAAAATCATATTTAATCTGGAATTATCGAACACTAAAATTACTCAAACTATCGCAAAATCCACTGGCGCTAAGGTCCTAACGTGGCATTCCGTACATAACGTCTCGCAGCAAGATTTTGATTCCGGTAAAACATATTTAGACTTTATGCGCGATAATTTAGCTAATCTAGGCGAGGCTCTTCATGATCAGCCTGCAAATAAATAATCTCACTCTCAAATACGGTCGCCATTATGTCTTTAAGAACCTTTCTTTCGCTTTAGACGAAGGGGATTTTCTCTGTATCGTTGGTCCTAACGGATCCGGTAAAACCACACTGCTAAAATGCATCCTCGGAGAAGTTAAGCCCACCTCTGGAAGCATAAAAATTGGGATTAATTCCCAAAACGAAAGAATCGGTTATCTTCCACAAAATACTAATTATAATCCCAATTTTCCAGCCTCAGTTTATGAAGTTGTCTCATCTGGCGCACTTAATCAAACCCGACTTTTTATGCCACTTCCTAAGAAAAAGATTACGCAATCACTTAAAAAACTGCATATTGAGAATCTTTCCCAAAAGCGCTTTAGTACACTTTCGGGCGGACAACGTCAGCGCGCACTTCTGGCGCGCGCACTTGTCGCTAGCGAAGATCTTCTCATTCTCGACGAACCATCAAATAACTTAGATTACAGTTCCAAAGAATACTTCTATCACACTCTCAAAGAACTTAATCAAAACATCACTATCGTCATGGTTACCCACGATCTTGACCACCGTAATCTTATTGGTAATAAGATTCTTTCTCTTGACCCAAATTTTCCATTTTTTGGCAATACTGCAGAATATGTCCGGAGGGTTCATGCTCACTAGTCTTATTGAAATGCTCAATTATGGATTCATTCTACGTGCTTTTATTGCCGGCATTATCATCACACTCTGCGCTGCTCTTATTGGCTCCAGTCTAGTCCTACGTCGCCAATCGATGATTGGAGACGGTCTCTCCCATGTTGCCTTTGGCTCAGTTGCTATCGCTACAGTTCTCGGGTTTGCGCCGCTCGAATTTTCCATCCCTATTGTTATAATTGCTGCTATCATCATCCTCAACCTCAGCCAAAACTCCAAAATAAACGGCGACGCCGCTATTGCAGTTTTATCCGCTTCCGCTCTCGCCATTGGGACTTTTCTAATTTCTATCAATCAAGGCGTAAATATCGATGTCAACTCTTATCTATTCGGTAGTATATTGGCTATCAATGAACATGATTTGATTCTATGTTTAGTTTTGGGAATCATTATCATTTTTGTTTTTCTTATCTTTCGCCGCCAAATCTTCGCTATTACTTTCGATGAAAGCTTCGCTCGCGCCATTGGCGTCAAAGTCGACCTCTATAATGCCATACTCGCCATACTTTGTTCTCTCGTTGTCGTTATAGGTATGCGTATGCTTGGTGCTCTCCTAATTTCAAGTCTCATCATCTTTCCGTGTCTATCTGCGCTCTATCTTAGTAAAAACTTCCGCCAAAACACTATTATTGCCACCATCATTTCCGTTTTTTGCTTTATCGTGGGGCTAACATTCTCCTATATACTCAATACGCCTACGGGCGCCACTATCGTAATAGCTAATCTTATCGCTCTTATTCTCTGCCGAATCTATCACGTAATACAAAAATAACAAAAAATGGAGCCGTTGACTGGGATCGAACCAGCGACCTGCTCGTTACGAATGAGCTGCTCTGCCAGCTGAGCTACAACGGCGTCCGTATCTAGTATTATAACATAATTGCAAAAAAGAGCCCAGGTTTTCTTCTAACGCAAATTCCACATAATAAATATCATTAACCAGAGAAAACGCTGTTGTTGTTTCGTAATAATGTCATAGTAGATCGTTTTATTAAAATGTCACCTTGAAAATTTAACTATTTTCATAACCACCCCGGACGCTCAACAAACGTCGGAATACCATATAAAGATATTATCCTTATTCTTCAAGCTTGAGACACCCCCAATCAAAAATCGGTTGGAGAGACGTTATATGCGAGCAATTGAAGAACATGTGGGACATATCGGCAACTTGCGAAGTATTCCAGTCGCTAAGCACATCAATAGCATATCACGATTGGAGTAATAAAAGATAGGAGACAGTGATTCGTAGTATAGTTTACCCCCCCCAACATATTGCACACGTCCTTAAGGTCAATGCAAGGAGGGGGCGTTTGAGATAAGGAATCGATCTCCTAATACCATCCTGGGCGCGTTACGGATGCTGGAATACCGCTAAACATACCGCTTTTATTCGTAAGGCTTGACGTATCCCAATTAAAGATCGGATTTAATGAGGTAATACTACTGCAGCCATTGAACATATTAGATGTATCAGTAACTTTCGAAGTATCCCAGTCGGATGCTCCATCGATGTTCGTAAGGCTGGAGGCGCCGTAGAACATTCGACTCATATTAATAACACTTGAAGTATCCCAGTTAGAGGCGCCATCTATATTGGTTAGTGCTTTTGCGCTACCGAACATATTATACATATTAGTCACACTCGAAGTATCCCAGTTAGATGCACCATCAATGTTTGTGAGGCTAGAGGCGTCGTAGAACATTTGCAGCAAAGTAGTAACACTAGAAGTATCCCAATCACTAAGCGCGTCTATATCTGTGAGGCTGGAGGCGCTAACGAACATAGAGTTCATATCAGTTACTTTTGAAGTATCCCAACCAGCTACGCCATCAATGTTTGTGAGGCTGGAGGCGCCGTAGAACATATAGCTCGTATTGGTAACATTCGAAGTATTCCAATCGGTAAGAGCGTCTATATCAGTGAGACTAGAGGCGCCATAGAGCATAGACCGCATAGTAGTAACACTTGAAGTATCCCAGTCAGATGCACCATCTATATTTGTAAGACTAGAGGCGCCATTGAACATATTGCTCATATTAGTAACACTTGAAGTATCCCAATCGGATGCGCCGTCTATGTTCGTGAGGCTGGAGGCGCTAACGAACATAGAGTTCATATCAGTTACTTTTGAAGTATCCCAGCCGTATGCGCCATCTATATCGGCAAGACTAGAGGCGCCCCAGAACATAGAGCTCATATTAGTAACATTAGAAGTATCCCAGTTAGAGGCGCCATCTATATTTGTGAGGCTGGAGGCGCCAACGAACATAGAGCTCATATTAGTAACACTCGAAATATCCCAATCGGCCGCGCCATCTATGTCTGTAAGGCTAGAGGCGCCATAGAACATAGAGCTCATATTAGTAACACTCGAAGTATTCCAACTCGTTGCACCATCTATATTGGTTAGTGCTTTTGCGCTACTGAACATAGACGCCATGGTAGTAACATTCGAAGTATCCCAACTAGACGCGCCGTCTATATTCATGAGAGCTTTTGCGCTGTAGAACATTAGCTGCATATTAGTAACACTCGAGGTATCCCAACCAGAAGCGCCATCAATGTCTGTGAGGCTGGAGGTGCTGTAGAACATTAGCTGCATAGTAGTAACACTCGAAGTGTCCCAGTCACTAAGTGCATCAATGTTCGTCAAGCTAGAGGCGCTATTGAACATCCAGTCCATACTAGTAACACCAGAAGTATCCCAACCAGAAAGCGCAGAGATATCGTCCAAGCTCTTAAACCTATAGAATAATCTGCCCAGGTTAGTGCCCGCCTTAATCTTATCTGCCTCGGAGTAGATATAAATAGTGCCATCGGTATTATCAAACCAGGCATAAATTGGTACGGGAGAATTAAATGAAGAGATTATGGAAGCACTTGCTTGTTGCGCAGGAGTCATGATAGGCGCAGACTTCACGGCTGTAATAGTAGTGTTATCAGTATCATAGTTTGCACTGGTTTGACCAGAAAGCTTTTTAAGTGCCACGTTTATGTTCTGTCCAGTATTTAGGGTCGCCACTACTTCTTCCTTTACCTCCCCATCCATGCTCTTAGAGATGGAAACTTTAGACCAGATGGCACGTAAAACTACATCTTCGTCAATTATCTTGAAGTAATCGTCGTTAATTGGTTTAGGATCGCCTTCGGCAATATCCCAGCCAACAAAGTTGTAACCGTCACAAGTAAGTGTACTACTAGACTCCCCTACTATCGAGAGCGGTAGATAATTCTGCGCCGTTGGCAGTGTGCCTCCATATGAGCTACAATCACTCGGTAAATTCTCCTCATAGCTAACTTTGTAGCTAGATTCTAGAACTGGGGTAAGTTCGCTTGTGATGTTCTCGTCCAGGGTATCAGGCAAGTTACTTTGTACAGTTTCATGATTATTGGTTGGTAGGAAGGTTACCTCTTCAATTGCGCCTGCATTCTTTAATGTAACATCTATCGTTAACCTAGCTGAACGACCAGATTTTAATACTTCATTCATAGTCCAGGTTACAACTGGCGTAGCACCATCATGAGTGAGGTTTGCTTCACCGATGGAGGCTTTAATTTCATCTACACTATCTACATCCCAGTATTCATCATTAATGTAATCGGTTAGGGTAAAGTTCTCATAGGTATATGGCGCAATTGAGGCTTCAAATAATACGTTATTTAATGAGTCCATATTAGCGATGAACTGGTTGTCCGATATTCTCTTAATTGGGTCTAGCACTTCATCGCCCATTTCATATTGGATACCATTAATGGTCATATATGGATACTTAGCTTTTAAGGCTTGGTATTCAGGGATTTCATTTGGGGTTTGTTCGTTTGGATAACCGTCAGTTAAGAATAACATGATGAGCTCACGGTTGGCTTGTTTTTGATAGCCTTCAAGTATTTCTTCGGCTTTTAGGAAGCCATCATAATAGTTAGTACAGCCTGGAGTGTCTAATCCGTTTACTAAATCTATGAGTGTAGTCTTATCTGAAGTGAGATTACTGAGTTTAGTAGCATCAGAGTTAAAGCTCACTAAACCAATACGGTTATTAGCATCAGATAAGACACTTTCAATGAGTTCAGTTGCATCATGCTTAACTTGTGCTATTTTATCTCCACTCATAGAACCAGAGTTATCTAGTACCATTACAATGTCTGTATATGCACCTTCGGCTACCTTGGCTACCGTATCTACATCAAATGTTATCCTAGCTTTGCCTGACTCGATCCATTTGGCACTTTTGGTAATGTGCCAGGAACCTGGCTCATTGTTGGGATAGTTAGTGTGTTGCGATGTTAATTCTACAGACTTAATAACTTCGGTATAATGACTCGCTAAGACATTCTTGGCCGCCATGGCGCCAATTAGAATGCCAATAATGGCGAAGCATGGGAGCGAGTATTTGAATATCTTATGCGGATTAATACTACTTGAGACTAGGCTTAGCTTTCCTAATAGATCAAACTTACGTGATGAAATGGCTACGATAAAGATAATACTGACACCTAATACAATTAAACCAATATATGGTAAAGCATTAAAGATAATACCCGTAAGTGGTACTGGTTCCGGAACAGTATTGAAATCTATGGTTGCTTTGTATTCTTGGCTAGTATCTAAGGTATGGTTATCTGCTAGAGCACCAGTTAGCTCTACAATGTTAGTGAGTGTTTGAGCTCTATTTTCTGTTACTTTGTATTCGGCATAGACATCTACGCTAGAATTAGCTGGGATGCTTGGAATTACTGCAATTGTATTAGTCTTGACCGTATAGGAATTGTCATTTGACGCCGTAAAGACTGCGCCATCTAATTCTTCTTGTAAATAGACATCTTTAATAGCAAAGGATTCTGGGTTATGGACAGTAATCTTGAACTTTACGGTTTCGCCATAGATGTATTCGTTTCTTGCATCGATTATGCTCTTACTAATTTCGGGAGCAAAGTGGCCAAGAGTTTCTGCCCATTCGCCATAGATAGTAACGTTTTCTTCTGGCATAGTGAAGGTTGCATTCTTATACCAGCCTAAGAAGTCGTAACCTGCTGCTACTGGATCGGCGGCTGTTGTAACTGTGTCACCTGGGTAATGATCTTCGCATGGCGGAACACTTGCGCCTGCCGGGATAATAGCGCCTTCAAAGGCATAGCAGACTTTATAGGAGATTCTTTCAAAGCTACCAACAATTGTTACGTCATGGCTTGGCATAATGAAGCCAGTTTCAGATAATGTAGCATCAGTAGTGCTCCAACCAGAGAATCTATAGCCATCAATATTAGTATTGGCTTCGGTGGAATCTAGCGACACACTAATGCCTGCTTCATATTGCTTCTGAGCAGGTGGCATAAAGTCTGCTGGTTTTTCGCCATTAATGACATATGTAACGTTATATTTAGTACTTTCTGGGTTTTTCGTCCAAAGACCTACTAGACGAACATTACGATTCGGCATTGGGAAAGTTCCGTCCGTTACGGTAGCATCAGTTGTAGTCCAACCAGAGAAAGTATAACCTTCAAGTACTGGGTTGGCGCTAACTGGTACTGTGGAATCTTGGGCGTAAGATTCATCACTTGGAGTAGTTGGTGCACCGGCTGGAATGCTTCCTTCATATGCGTAAGTAACGCCATACAGCGTAGCGCTAGAATTACCAATAAAGGCATGGACAGTATTGGAAGTAGCAGTTAGTCCTCGTTCGGCAGCAAAAGCAGTGTTGTAGA